>CAKMZJ010000049.1 GCA_929200395.1 Candidatus Gorgonimonas eunicellae
ATTAAAAAATCTATTTAATTGTTCCATTTTTTTAGATCTATTTAAATATCCAAATTTTGTAGCTTGATCTTGTATATCGGTACAATGTAAATTCTCAAAAAGTTCTTTAGCTGTAAACGAAAGACCAAAAAGAATATTTTTATAATCGTCTTTATCGATATATGAAATTGCTAATAGATATTTAGCGTCTTCAGGGTCTCCACCAAAAATAAAAGAGTCTTGATTTGGAGTAAGTAATAAATAAATACCGGTATCTTCAGCCGTATGATAATTTGGGGTTGCGTTTATTTTAACCTCTATGCGATATTTTGTTTTTATCTCTTCAGGAAAACATCTCGATGAAGGATTAAAAGTGGTTAAAGTGGTATTTTTTGCTTTATAAGCACTTAAGAAGGAAAAAAGATGTCCAGATATATTTCTAAATGGCATGCCAGCATCATGAACTAAATCTAAGTTAAGACCTAGTGTAGTCAGAGGTTTTTCTGGGATTCGTATTTTAAGTCTTTTATTTATGTCATAAGTTTCACGAAGTGACGGAGTTTTTACTAGGTTTGATCTTATCGACTGCCATTCATCAAATTCACGATGTTCTCTATGTTTGCCGCTTTCAAGATTATCAATTAGCTGTTTATATATTGTAACTGCTTGTTGATAGAATAAAAGTTCATCTTCACTAGAGCTAGGGATAGCATTGCTATTTGCAACCCTTTCCGTTGCTGTTTTTATATGTAATAATTCTCCTACTGTTATCTCAACTTCGGGTAAATTATATATTTTATATTTTATTCTTTTTTGCAAATAATTTTTGGTTATTTCGTCTTCAGAGCTGTTATTTAAAGGTTGATTTTTTTCCAGCTTAATATTTTCATCAATTATTTTTTTATATTCATCATAGCTAATAATTTCATGATTTACAAAAGGAGACTTAGATGATTTAGAATTAAATTTAGCAATTAGCTTATTGTATGAAATAACAGCTTGTTTATATATTTTTATTTTTACATCTTCAGAAACACTAAGGTTATTATTTAATATTTCTTCTGCTAGTTTTATAGGTGATAATACTGATTTTTTTATCATGAATTTATCATTACGGCCAAAATGGTACTCAACTTTTACTTCTTCACATATATTTATGTGTGCAGGGAGTTGTTGTATTGTAAAATTTTTTAAGCAGTTATTACAAGGTATTTTTTTTTGAGGGCAATTATACTTATGAGATACAAGCACTTTGTTATCACCTGTGATATCGCAAGTTTTACACTTAGGTGCTAGAGAAGTATTGTCCGCGTTATTAACTATTGGAACAATATTGTTTGTAGCAGGTAAAGTATTTGAAATATTTTGCATTTTTTCTGTTCTTATTATTAAGTGATATTATGTAACTTGAAGATGCATATATTTATTATAAAATTTATTAAATAAAATCTAGCTTTACTTTTGCGGTGGTAGAATTTTCTTCTAAATCAGGCATAATATCTTTATTATTATTTGCAGGTTGAAAGAAAAAACCATTTTTAGAGCTGTTTAGGTTATCAGGATCGTTATCTACAGGACTGCGATTATTTAATTTTTCAATATTTATCATATCGCCAATTTTATAATTTGTTATTCCTGAGCCTATGGCAGATATAATTCCTACTGTTTTATATCTAAAAAAATCAGGAAAGTTTTCCCGAGTCTGAAAATTATAGTGTGGATAAAAAATTCTAGGTGACATTCTAGTGTAAGGGCTAGAAGCTACAGTTATAATTATGTCGTTTGGTTTTAGTAATTCTTGTATTTTGTGATGTGGCATCCCATTATTGTTAGCTTCTATATTATTAATTTGTATGTTTTGATCTTCGTTTATCGGTAATTCATTAAGGGTATCTTTATTGTTAGTAGCTAGTGTAATGCTTGTTAGTAGATTACAAGTAATTATTATTATAAATCTTTTCATTGTTGTACCTTGCAAGTTATAGGTTTTATTATAACAGTTTTCAAAAGCTATTATTGTCATAAATATTATTACATTGCAATACTAATACTAATATAAATAGCTATATTCGTCATTTTTAGGAGTAGAGCAACATAATATTTTGTATTTTAGCCCGTTGAAACTAAGTGTCTTGAAACAGAAATATTTTTTTTTATCTAAAGATGATAGTAGCAGATTTTCAATGTTTTTATTTCTATATATTTTAGACAGATCTAAAGGGGTTACTCCTATAATAGATTTTTGGTTGCAGTTTAGACCTTGCTGTAACAGTAGTAGAATAACATTATGCATTTCATATATTACAGCATAATGTAAATAACTCATATTGTCTTTGCTTAATGGAGGATTGTTTTTGTCTATGGGAAATAATTGCAATAATTCAAGTATAAAATCTTGCTGAGAATTTTCTATTAGGTAATTAATAGGAGTAAAACCGTTATAATCTGGTTCATGTAATAGTTGGTTATCTTTCTGATATTTCAATATTAATTTAAATGCTGTTATATTGTTTTGAATTGCTACTATATGTAAAGCAGAAACTCTATTATTGTTTGTATCGAACTTAATAGGGTGATTGTTTTTTAGTAATAATTCTATCAGCTCTGTATTGTTTTCTTTAGCAGCAATAGTTAACATTGAGGTGCCGTCTAATTTAGCAAACAGATGGAATACTAGGTTTAACTTAATACACATATTGAGTAAAATTTTAATAATTGGTATATTTCCAGAATGTACAGCATAAACAATAGGAGATTGATAGTATCTATTAAAAGTAGAAATCCAATTTATACATTCTTCATCGCTTGTTTTAGATAAGATATCTTGCAAATTTTCAGCATTTACATGTTCATAGATAGAGTTACACATGCGTTTAAATTCTTTTTCTGACGGTAGGCTATAAGATGATATATAAATTACCATAGTAAAAAAAAATAAACTTATTTTGAGTATTGGTAAAAGCATAAAATATTCTTATTATATTAGAAACTGTGTTTTATCTTAACTTACAACTTTTATTGTAACTTTTCAATAAGTTGTGGTAAAGAAAAAAGCATATAAAGCATAAAAAATTTTAAGATTAAAAAAAATTATAAAATATCTAAAAGTATAGTGTTGTTATGATTGTTTATCAAAAAGTGCCGTAAAACCCGTTCCTTTAGGTCGTGGAGGAAGTTACTAGTTAAAATCTGACTTTAAGTTATTTAGTCTGAAATATAGTATTTTTATCTGCTGTTATAAATGTACGCATCACAGATAAAGAAGTAGTTTAAGTAGCTTACCTAGCAGATTTTATCTTTACTAGGAGACTGTTTCTTTAGGTGCGGGGTTGCAATCACAAAGCATTATAAATAGATGAAGTTATAACTGCTATACCACATAAAGTTATGAAAATTTGTTTTGCTTTTGATGTTTTGTATTTTGCCATTGCTGGTACTTTATGCATAGCTATAACAGGGAGTATAAATAAAATAGCTGCAATCATAGGTGCTCCCATGGTTTCAATCATCCCCAGTATGCCTGGATTAATAATAGAAACAATCCATGAAGATACAATTATAAAGATTAAAGATAATTTTTTAATTCTTTTTTTAGGAATAGAAGTTTTATTTTTTATTAATCCAACTAAGCCTTCATGAGCTCCTAGAAAATGACCAAAATAACTTGAGGTAATTGCAGTAAAAGCAATTAAAGGAATAAGTAAAGATATTATAGGAACATTGTTGATATTTGCTAAGTAAGATAGCACACTAATATTTTGTTTTTTTATTATAGATAACTGCTCAGGAGATAATGATAATATAATAGAAAATACAAAAAACATTACGGTTATCATCAAAAGAATTGCAGCGCCACTAGTAATCATGTCAGTTTTTTTCATTGCTTTATCTTTATATTCTTTGTGATATTCCTTAGATAACTGACTTATTATAGGGCTATAATTAAAAGAAAATACAACTGTAGGAATGGCCAGCCAAACTACTATAGGTAGTGAACTCCAGTCTGGAGTCGCGTTTATCATGGATGAATTCCAATTAGGAATTAAATAGATAGATATAGCAAGCAAAGTAGCTATTAAAGGATAAACCATTGCAGAAGTAGCTTTTAGCATTATATCTTTACCAAAAAGCAAAGTAGCTGTCATTGAGGATATAAGGATACCTGAAAGCAACCATCTCGGCAATGATGTCATATGCAATTGATTTACCATAAAGGAGTCAACAGTGTTAGTAATTCCTATACTATAAATCAAGACAATTGGGTAAATAGCAAAAAAGTAAGCAAATGTTATTAAGCTAGCCCCAGTTGTACCAAAATGTTCTACAACTGTATCAGTAATATCAGAATGTATATTTTTTGATGACAGGACAAAACGAGCTAAACCTTTATGTGCGATCCATATCATAGGAGTTACAAGTATAGTGATAACCACTAGGGGCCAAAATCCTCCGGCTCCAGCTGTAACAGGTAAAAATAAAACACCAGCACCAACAGCAGTTCCTAATAAAGATAAAACCCAGGTTAAATCTTTATAAGTCCAACCTGTATTTATGTAAGTATTACTCTTAATACTTATAGTATTGTCCATAATAAACCCTAAAATTAATTATACACGTAGTAGATGAAAATGCTAGGTTTCAGGGCTAAGTAAAAAGGTTTAATTCGAGGCAAAATATTGCAGGAATGCAAGTGCATTTCAAAGTGTTTTAACGATGAAGTAAATCTTTTTAATAGCACCCAGAGGGCAAGGTTTCTAATTTTTTATCCTGCGTTAGCATTTCTTGATTTATTCGATACTAAATTTGCAAAACACTGCCTTGGTTAAATGCTTATCTTTTAATGTAATTTATATAGTGATAAAACTAGTATACAATGAAGATACGAATAAGTTTAAAACTTTTCTTAATTTATAATAATAGAAATTATTACAAAAAGAAAATAAAAAGATTTTTTGTTGTTTAGTTGCTATAAGAGTATACCTTCGGAGTGGTTGCCGGTGTAAGGCTTCATATAAAAGTTGTATATGGTTATATGTTGCTATTTATGATAAGTTATTACGTAGTTGTAAATTTGCTAAAAAACTATATTTTCAGGTAGAAGGTCTATCATTTAATAAATAATATTTTTATATTGGAGATTTTGTTATACATGTTCATTGTATCTGGCTGTTCGGCTTTATCTAACTTTAATAAACAAAAAATACTCAAAAAAATACGGAAACAATTTCCGAGTGTAATAAACATTAAGGCAAGCTATCAACACATAATATTAGAAGATCATAAGCTCTCAGCAGAGAATATGGATATATTAGAAAAAATTTTATCCTATGGTGAAACAGTATCTATAGAAGTATTATCTGCTAATACTAGTAGTTTTGTAGTTGTGCCTAGGTTAGGAACTAGGACTTCTTGGTCAAGTAAAGCAACAGATATATTACACAACTGTGGTTTAACAATGATAAACCGCATCGAAACATCAATTTTATATACTTTATTTTTAGAAAATAGCTTAAGTACAGAAGATTTACAGCAAATAAAATTAATGTTGCATGATAAAATGACAGAAACTACGCTAGAAGATATCTCAAGTGTAGAAGAATTATTTGCAACTACAACTACTTCTGAGCTAGTTACTGTACCATTACTAAAAAATGGTAAAGCAGCTATTGTTGAAACTAATAATTCCTTGGCGTTAGGATTAACAGAAAATGAAATTGACTACTTGGTTGAGCAGTTTACTTTATTAAAAAAAGATCCAACAGATGTTGAGCTAATGACTTATGCTCAAATAAACTCCGAGCATTGTCGTCATAAAATTTTCAATGCTATTTTTACATTAAACGACAAATTACAAGAATTATCGTTGTTTGATATGATTCGTAATACTCATAAAAAAATTCCTCATAACACTCTTAGCGCTTATAAAGATAATGCTGCGGTTATTCGTGGCTATACAATAAAACGTTTTTATGCAGAACCTGATAATCATCATTATAGTTATAAATTAGAAGACTGCCACTTATTGTTTAAAGTTGAAACTCATAATCATCCAACTGCTATATCACCTTTAGAAGGAGCGGCAACAGGAGCAGGAGGTGAAATTCGAGATGAAGGAGCTACTGGTCAGGGAGCTAAACCCAAGTTTGGTTTAACAGGGTATAGTGTTTCTAATTTAAATATTCCTGATTTTATTCAACCTTGGGAGCAGCAGTATGGTAAACCAGATCATATAGCTTCAGCTTTTGAGATCATGCAGCATGGCCCTATAGGTAGTGCTGATTTTAATAATGAATTTGGTAGACCTAATTTATTAGGATATTTTCGTAGCTATGAACAAAAACTACCAGAGAGTTTAGGTGGTAATGTTATTGGTTATCATAAACCAATTATGCTTGCAGGAGGTGTAGGTGTAATTAAATCTGAACATGTAAAGAAACAACAAGTAATTGCTGGAGATCAGATTATAGTTTTAGGCGGTCCGGCTATGCGTATAGGTGTAGGTGGAGGAACAGCGTCTTCTAATATTAATACAGATGCTCAAGTGGAATTAGATTTTTCTAGTGTACAGCGGCATAATCCAGAAATGGAGCGCAGGTGTCAAGAAGTTATAGATCAATGTTGGCGGATGGGTAATAATAATCCGATAAAATTTATTCACGATGTTGGTGCCGGAGGTTTATCTAATGCTATCCCTGAATTGTTAGCAGATAATAATTTAGGTGGAGCTATAGATTTACGTAGTGTAGTTAGTGAAGATTCTGCAATGACTCCATTAGAGCTTTGGTGCAACGAGGCGCAAGAGCGTTATGTAATAGCTATAGATAAAACTAACTTAGAGTTATTTAAAGCTATATGTGCTAGAGAGCGTTGCCCAATGGCGGTAGTAGGAGTAGCAACTACAGAACAACAACTAATAGTTAAAGATATAAATTATAAAAATGATCCAATAAACATACCAACTGATTTATTGTTTAGAAAAACCTTCCAGACAAATATTAACGCTAAAACTACACAACAGCAGCTTTCTAAATTAGATTTGTCGCAGGCAGATATAAACGACGCAGTTTATAGAGTATTGCATTTACCAGCAGTGGCTAGTAAGAAATTTTTAATAACTATAGGCGACAGAAGTGTAACCGGATTAGTTGCTAGAGATCAAATGGTAGGACGTTGGCAAGTTCCAGTGGCTGATTGCGCTGTTTCAGCTGCTTCTTTTAATGGTTATCATGGTGATGCTATGTCATTAGGAGAAAAAGCACCTCTTGCCATAATAGATGCAGCGGCATCAGCTAGAATGGCAGTTGCAGAAGCAATTGCTAATATAGCGGCAGTTAACATAGGCGACATAGAAAAAGTTAAACTTTCTGCAAATTGGATGAGTTCGGCTAATAGTCAATTAGAAAATGGTAAGTTGTTTACTGCTGTTGAAGCTATAGGAATGGAGTTTTGTGCAGATCTTGGGGTATCTATTCCTGTAGGTAAAGATTCGTTATCTATGCAAACTAAATGGAAACAAAACAACGACATTAAAACAGTAACATCGCCATTGTCAGTTGTAATTACTGCCTGCTCTCCTGTAAAAGATATTCGCAAAACTATAACTCCAGAATTAAACACTAATATTAAAGATACTAAGTTACTATTAATCGATTTAGGTGCAGGCAATAATAGATTAGGCGCATCATCTTTTGCACAGGTTTACAATCAAATATTTGATCAAGTTCCCGATATCGATGCAAAACAATTAAAAAGCTTTTTTATAGTTATACAGTTGTTAGTGTCTCAAGGTTTATTATTGGCTTATCATGATCGATCAGACGGTGGCTTATTGGCATGTGTAGCCGAGATGGCTTTTGCGAGTCGCATAGGTGTGACTATAAATTTACCTGCTAACGACAACCCGTTAGCGGCTATCTTTAATGAAGAAATAGGCGCTGTAATTCAAGTTAAAACTGAAGACGTAGCTAAAGTTGAAGCTTTATTTGCTGGGTTTCATATGGAGTCTTTATTGCATGATTTAGGCTATTTAAACTCAAAGAATACTTTGGAAATAATGCACAATAATAAACAGTTTTATGCTCATTCGATAACCAAGCTGCAACAATATTGGGCAAACACTAGTTACAAAATGCAATCCTTACGTGATAACGCTGAATGTGCGCAACAGGAATATCAGCAAATCGCTGATACCACCGACAAAGGTTTATTTGCTAAATTAACTTTTAATCCAGATAAAAATCCAGTTACTGCTACAGTTTTCATGACTGAAAAGCCTAAAATTGCTATATTGCGAGAACAGGGTGTCAATGGACATATAGAAATGGCAGCAGCATTCGATAAAGCAGGATTTCAGGCAATAGATGTTCATATGACCGATTTACAAAATGGCACGCATAATTTACAAAATTTCACTGGTTTAGTTGCATGTGGTGGCTTTTCTTATGGTGATGTTTTAGGCGCAGGTGGTGGCTGGGCTAAATCTATTTTATTTAATAATAAATTATTAGATATGTTTGCCAGTTTTTTTAATCGTGAAGATACTTTTAGTTTAGGTGTTTGTAATGGTTGTCAAATGCTAGCACAATTAAGATCATTAATTCCAGGTGCTGAATTTTGGCCGGAGTTCACAACTAATAAGTCGGAGCAATTTGAAGCTAGGGTTTGTATGGTAGAAATTGTCTCTAGTCCATCTATTTTATTTACTGATATGATAGGTTCGCAAATACCTATTACTATTGCTCATAAGCAAGGAAGAATCAGTGAATTGCATAGTTGGCAACGACAAAGCTTGCTAGAGCATTCGCAAATAGCCATGCGTTATGTAGACAATAGCGGTAGAGCGACAGAAAAATATCCGTTGAATCCTAATGGTTCATCGCAAGGAATTACTGCTTTTACTTCAAAAGATGGCAGAGCAACCATTATGATGCCACATCCTGAGAGAGTGTTTAGAACAGTACAGCACAGCTGGAATCCTGAAGGTTGGAATGAAACTGCTCCTTTTATGCGTATGTTTTATAACGCTAGAAACTGGATTAACTCTTAAGAAAAAATTATTAATTTATCTGCAATTTAAGATGAAATAAATTGTCTATAAAAGAGCAACATCTTTAATATTATTGAGTTGCAAATAAAAATATTATGTTAACTTTCATTAAAGTTTTTAATTAAAAGTGCAGTTATTTTATGTTAGTTATTTTATGTGTTTTTTTTACATTTTTTTTGTGTCTGTGGTGTATAATTATAAATAGGCTTTGGTAAAACAGGTATAAAATAATTAATAGAAAATACTGCTATCTTTGAAAATATTTTTATTTTATTTTTTTAAAAATATTTTTAATTAGAGGTTATGCAGGCTATGATTATAAGTAAGGAATTATCTTTTTTTTATCATTTAGTATTTAAGTCTAATCTTTTTAAGCTAGAATTAAGTAGTGTAAGGGATTCATTAGAAAATGATATAAAAGAAGGTGAAATTAAAGAAGCAGATCACAAAACAAGTAGAGTAAAACCAGAGCTTAAAGAACCTTCTATGTATAAGGTTTTGCTAGTAAATGATGATTATACCCATATGGATTTTGTTGTGGAAGTTTTATGCTCATTGTTTTATATGACACAAGAAAAAGCACAGCATGTTATGATGTCTATACATAAAAACGGAAGTGCGGTTTGTGGCGTTTTTACTAAAGATGTAGCAGAAACCAAAGTAATGCAAGTAAATGAGCTGTCTAAAAAAAATCAGTTTCCCTTGTTATGTAAAATTGAAAAAATCGATTAAGTATTCTCAGGATTGAAATACATGCTCAATAAAGATTTAGAACAATCGTTAAATACTGCTTTTAAGGATGCACGAGCTAAGAGATTCGAATTTATAACTGTCGAGCATTTATTGCTTGTGTTATTAGATAACGAATCTGTTATTGATGTATTAAAAGCATGTGGTGCTAACCTGTCTCAATTGCGTAGAAATTTAGAAGAGTTTATTTCGGCAACAACGCCAGTAATAAACAGTAATGAATTTCAAGAGGTAGATACGCAACCAACTCTAGGTTTCCAACGTGTACTACAACGTGCGGTTTTTCATATCCAAAGTTCTGGAAAAAGAGAAGTTAGCAGTGCTAACGTTCTAGTAGCTATTTTTAGTGAACAAGAAAGCCAAGCAGTGTATTTTTTACTTCAGCAGAATATTAGTAGATTAGATGTTATCAACTTTTTAGCTCATGGTATAAGTAAGTCTTCAGGAGGAGAGTTTGAACCTGAATCATTTATAACTGAAGATCAAGAAGGCAAGGATGGATTTAGCTCTGATCCAATTAAGGCTTATACAGTTGATTTAGTTGAGCTAGCAAAAAATGATCAAGTAGATCCTCTAATAGGCAGAGAGGACGAAGTAATTAGATTGTGTCAGGTGTTAACTAGAAGAAGAAAGAATAATCCACTGTTAGTAGGTGAAGCTGGAGTTGGAAAAACAGCAATAGCTGAAGGTTTAGCTAAACGTATTGTCGATAAAAAAGTCCCTGATTTTTTGCAAACTGCAAAAGTGTTTGCTCTCGATCTTGGCTCTTTACTAGCTGGAACTAAATATCGCGGAGACTTTGAAAAGCGACTTAAGAAATTATTAAAATCATTAAAAAGAATCGATAACGCTATATTATTTATTGATGAAATTCATACTATAATTGGTGCTGGTGCTTCATCAGGTGGGGTGATGGATGCATCTAATTTATTAAAACCAATATTGTCTTCAGGCAAAATAAAATGCATTGGTTCAACTACCTTTCAAGAATTTAGAGGTATTTTTGAAAAAGACAGAGCGTTATCGCGAAGATTTCAAAAAATTGATGTGTCCGAACCTAATGTAGATGATACTTATAAAATATTACAAGGTTTAAAAAATAAATTTGAAGTCCACCATGAAATCGAATATAAAGACGAGGCTTTAAAGGCAGCTGCTGAGTTAGCTAATCGATATATAAACGATAAATTTATGCCTGATAAAGCCATAGATGTAATCGATGAAGTTGGCGCTTATCAAAGACTACAACCAGAAGATAAACGCAAAAAATGTATCGATGTAGATGACATAGAAAGCATAGTCTCTAAATTAGCAAGAATACCTTCTAAGTCAGTGTCAGCATCAGATAAACATTTATTAAATAAGTTAGATCGTATTCTTAACAAGGTTATTTTTGGTCAAGATCAAGCAGTATCTTCTTTAGTAAACTCTATAAAATTATCCCGAGCTGGGTTAAAAAGCCCTGAAAAACCAGTCGGGTCATTCCTATTTTCTGGGCCAACTGGAGTAGGAAAAACCGAAGTCTGTAAGCAATTAGCTAAAGCACTAGGGATACCATTAGTGCGCTTTGATATGTCTGAATATATGGAAGCTCATACTGTATCTAGGCTAATAGGTGCACCCCCTGGATACGTCGGTTTTGACCAAGGTGGATTGTTAACCGAAGCAATTAATAAAACTCCGCATTGTGTTTTATTGTTAGATGAGCTAGAAAAAGGACACAAAGATGTATTTAACTTGTTATTACAAATGATGGATTACGGTAAGGTTACAGATAATAACGGTCGTGTTGCCGACTTTAAAAATGTTATTTTAATTATGACAACTAATGCTGGTGCTGAACATATGGATAGATCTTTTATGGGATTTATTGAGCAAGATAACAGCGCTGATGGCAATGAAATTATTAAAAAAACTTTTAGCCCTGAATTCAGAAACAGACTAGATGCAATCATTCCTTTTGCTCCTTTAAACAAAGAAATAATGAAGCATGTATTGAATAAATTTTTAAAAGAATTACAAACACAGCTTGATGAAAAAGAAATACAGCTAGTAGTAAATAATGATGCTCATAACTGGTTAATAAAGCATGGGTTTGATAAAAAAATGGGTGCTAGACCTATGACAAGAGTTATACAGGAGCACTTAAAAAAACCAATGGCAGAAGAGTTGTTATTTGGTTCTTTAGCAAAATTAGGAGGGAAAGTAATCGTTTCTGTAGATAAAAACGATAAATTATCCTGTAAATTTGAAGCAACAGAAACATTTACTAACGAGCATATAATTTAACAATTACCTGTAATAACTTGCCCATTGGGGCAAGGTGGGTATTGTTCTAAGTTATTTTTTTTCTTTAATAATCTCAGTTTGATACACATAGCAATTCATATCTTGTGGCCAAGCATCTGACGGCATTCCAGCTTTTTGTTTTAAATGGGCTAAAAAAAGCTTTGGATCTGGTAACTCCTCCCACACACTTGGTAAAAAAGTAGCGCTATATTCCGCACTTGTAATAAATAAGCCATCGACGTTTGGTCTTATTTTTGCTAATAACTCTGCTTCGCTATTAACAGCTAGTTGCTTATTAGGTGTTAGAATTGATATATCTATAACTAATTGATTTAGCTCGTCTGCTATTACTTGAGAAAATCTATAATCGTTAAATGCACTGGAGTAAGCATTGATGGCTACATCTTCAATTAGTGGTCTGGTTGGTTGTAGGCTGCCGATACATCCACGTAAATTGTTATTTTTGTGTAAGGTGACAAAAGTTGCTCGGTGTTGCTGTAGTTCTTTAGGATATTTTGTGTAATCTATTTTAGGATGAATATTAAGAGAACAGCCATCTGTTATTGATTTTCTTGCTACCTTTAATAATATTTGTTGTAACTCTGAATTAATCATAATAAAATTCCATGCGGTTATTTACTATTTTTTTGATGGTACTTTAAGATTAATAGCTAAGCCACCTAATGAAGTTTCTCGATATTTTTCTTGTAAGTCTATTCCTGTTTCGTACATGGTTTTGATGCAGCTATCTAGAGGAACAGCGTGGGTGCCATCAGATTTTAATGCCATTCTAGATGCATTTACCGCTTTAACCGCTGCCATTGCGTTTCTTTCTATGCAAGGAATTTGCACTAAGCCACCAACTGGATCGCATGTCATGCCTAAATTGTGTTCTAATGCTATTTCTGCGGCGTTTTCTATTTGTTGATTGCTACCGCCTTGAGTAGCTGTTAATCCGGCAGCAGCCATAGCGCAAGCACTACCTACTTCTGCTTGGCATCCAGCCTCAGCGCCAGAAATAGATGCATTTTTGATAATAATTACTCCGATTGCCGCTGCAGTTGCGATAAAATTACGTATTCCTTGTTGTTTTGATTTACTTGCAAGAAATTTATCGTAGTATCCTAAAACAGCAGGAACTACGCCAGCAGCGCCGTTAGTAGGTGCGGTAACTATTTTGCCACCAGCGGCGTTTTCTTCGTTTACAGCAACTGCAAATAAACTAACCCAATCCATTATTTCGAAAATATCGTTATGGGTACTAGAGTTACAGTGTATTGCTTTATGTAGCTTGTTGGCTCTTCTAGCTAAACCGCTAGTAGGTAAGTTGCCAGTAGCATTGATACCTCGCTGAATACAACTATGCATAACCTGCCAAATGTGGTCTATTTTATCGTTAACTAGTTCTACATCTTTGTAGCGATGTATTTCATTCTGAATAGCTATTTGACTAATAGAAAGATTATGTTTTTCTCCTAATACTAGTAAATCGTTCGCGTTGTTGTAGTCATAAAAAGCTATGGTTTTTGGTTTGGCTGATTTTGCATTAAAATCTTTTAATGTTGAGATAAAACCGCCACCAATAGAAATATAAGTTTCGTTATAAACAACTATGTTGTTTTTATCATATGCTAGTATTTCTAAACCGTTTGGGTGTTCTTTAAGTGTTCTTTGGAATTGCCAAATGATGTTTTTATCGAAATTGAAATCTATTGAGTGCTTGCCTAATAAATTTAATTTATGCGTTTTTTTATTGGCTGCTACTTGTTTAGGGATGTTATCTGGATTAACTGTATCTGGCATTTCTCCTGCTAAGCCACATAGTACTGCTTGATCGGTGGAGTGTCCTTTGCCTGTATGAGCTAATGACCCTAGTAAGTATACATTTATTTTTGTTACTTGGTTGAGAATATTTTGCTTTTCAAGACTTTTAACAAAGCAACATCCGGCACGCATTGGCCCCATAGTATGAGAGCTAGATGGACCAATACCAATTTTAAATACATCAAAAATACCAATCATAAAGTTCCCAGTTTTTAGTATTATTAAAATATATTAGAAGGCAACTAGCAATCTAGCGTTGCTTTTGAATACTAGTTATTTGATACTTATTAATTCTTGAAATATTTTGCCATCAGTTAATTTTTTTGTACTTGGAGTTATTTCCTATATACAAGGAAAATTATATTTTAAAAAATATGAGCGGAGGGCAAGAATATTTTTACAGTTAATTATATTTTTATAGTAAATTGTAGACAATAGCAAATATTTAAATATTCGCACTGCGATTATTTATTAACAAGTGATAGAAAAATATTATAAAGTAAACGCAATGCATGAAATTATATTTGATTAAACCATTATTCCTGCTGGAGGTTTAGGTGGTATATTGTTATCAGATGATGATGATGAAGAAGAAGGGCTCTCAGAACTGTTTTCGTCAACACGTTCAAACTCATTTATAAGACCTTCTAGAGTATTTACGAATTTTTCTAAGTTAGATTCAAACAAGCCATAATCTAAAGACGCTTTCATTGATTTCATCAGTAATAATTCTGATTTGTCGTTACTAAGTGCGGTATAAGCACCTTGCATACTATGATGCTGTAAATTTAATAATAGAGCTTTTTCATAGATTGCTTCTTTTGATTCATGAGGGTAAAGCTGTTTTATTGAAGCAACAAAAACAACGCAGTCATCTTCTTCAAGATATTCGATGTTAACAATCATTTTGTCATCGAAGCACAATCCACAGGCATTATTTTCATTTAGAGCTAGCTCGCCTAAGCCAATGCTTTGAGCAAAATGCTTTAAATGATCTTCTACATTCTTTTTAAAAGACATAAATTTATTCCTTTTAACGTTATAAAACTAAAAATGTTCTAACTATACATATGTATACAGAACACTAGCGACTTAGCTATTGAAAAATCAAGATTATATCATGCACGTTAGCTTGAAAAATCAAGAGAGTAGCAAAAAGTTAATCTAAAGTGCTAATATACACTTTTAGGTAGAAAGTGCATAGACACTAAAATAAGACAAATTGTCAGCAAAACCCCTAAGTTTTTCAATAAGCGTTTATTAAAATAATTTAGCCTACATCGTTTATACTAGCATATATATAATATAAACGTAATGTCATTCAAAAATTAAGCACGTATTCTTGACCAATTAGCTCATCACGTTAACACTCAGCTAACCACAGATACGTTATATTATCATAATCAACCAAGATATAAAAAATAAATCTAATATAAAAGTATAGGTGTTGTTAGTAATGTTGACGAGTATTATAAAAGGTATCGACAAATATTTTAAATGATAATATATACTATTTTAAACAAAAATCACAAAAATCACAAAAACATACACTTTATAGAGAAAATAAACTTATGGAAGTTCACAGATTTTTAGAGAGAATTAATTATAATGACGATGTAGATAACTCTCTTGCTTGTTTAGCAAAATTAGAACAACAGTTTTTAAAATATATACCATTTGAAAATTTAGATATTATTAATAAAAAAATCATCGATTGTTCGCTTGAAATCCTATATAACAAAATTGTAATAGAAAACAAGGGCGGAGTTTGCTACGAAACTAATAGTTTATTCTATTGGGCGTTAGCTGAATTAGGTTTTGATGTTAGAATAATTGCTGCTGAGATGTTTCCAGAGTCTGAATTAAAGCATCAGTTCTATCATATGGCATTAATTGTTTGTTTAGATGATAACCTGTATTTAGTAGATGTAGGTAATGGTAAATATTTTGGCGGTCCTATAAATATCAATACTAAAACTCAGTATGTAGGCGAAGGCATTAGCTATAAAATTGCTAATTACAACAATGATTTTTTAGGGCTTTATGAATTTAAGCATAATGCTTGGCAGTGCAGATACGCTTTTGGTTTATCTAGTAAATCGTTTAGTGATTTTAAAGAGGCGCGCCAATTTACTGAATGTTCTATAAAATCTAAGTTTAATAAAAAAATACTAATTTCTATATTTAAAACAACTTATAGACTGACGTTATCGGGAGATAATTTAGTTAAAACTTGCTATAAAACTCGCAGCAAACAAAAAACTATTGTAGCTCGCCATGCATTAGATGCAGTTATAGCTAGCTTTTTCAAGAGTTAACTTAGTACGATCTAATTCGCTGGCACTCGCTTAGTTGATGCAACTAAAACAATACCTAAAATAATCATAGGTATTGAAAGTAATTGCCCCATGGTAAGTAAATTATTGTATAAAAATCCTATATGTTCATCGGGAGCTCTAAATAATTCAGTAATTACTCTACCACTACCATATAAAATTAAAAACCAACCAGAAGTAGCTCTTTCAGGTTTAGCCTTTAGTGAATATACCCATAGGATTACAAATAAGAGCAAGCCTTCAGTTATAGCTTGATACAACTGCGATGGGTGCCGTGCTAGTTGGTATGGATCGTTTGGGAATATCATTGCCCATGGTAAGTTCGATTCTCTACCTAGTAGTTCAGCGTTGATAAAATTACCGACACGACCACAAAATAAGCCAATTGGAATTAATGGAGCTATAAAATCTGTTACTGAGAAAAAAGATTTACTATTTTTACGACCCCATAACCAGCAAGATATTAGCACGCCGAGTAAGCCACCATGAAACGACATGCCGCCAAGCCAGATTTTAAATATCCATAATGGGTTGCTGATAGCATAAGCTAAATTATAAAACAAGCAGTAGCCTAGCCTGCCCCCGATTATAACTCCCATTGCAACATAAAATAATAGATCTTCAAATTGCTGTAGCGAGCAATATTTACTATTTTTTGCTTTAGTACGTCCGAGTAAAAAAGCAGTTAAAAAACCTACTAAATAGCTTATTCCATACCAATGTATTTGAATAAATTTTAAATCAATGGCAACAGTATCTATATTTGGGTATTGCAGCATAGTTGTTATTCCGTTTAATAGTTTTATTGTTAAGTATACTACTTCAAATAGTAGCTGTATAACTATTATTTTGTTTATAAAA
>CAKMZJ010000050.1 GCA_929200395.1 Candidatus Gorgonimonas eunicellae
TGAATTAGGAAGCCCCTTCCTTTAGGGAGGGGAGCATGTCACAATAAACTGCATACATTTGAAGACATCTTAAAATAGTATTAGTACAGAAAACGTTGTTAGTGTAGTTTGAAATTATGGTAGAACAAAAAAAAAATAAAAAAGTCATATCAAGTATATTATTTTTTTTTATTAATTATGCAGTTGCTACAGCAAATATAACTGATAATTTTAACACAACATTAAAATTATATGATTATAAAACTAATGAAAAAAGAAAAATAAAAGATATTTTTCAGATGCTTGATTGTTCTGAATGTTGTTATCCTGTTGATGGTGTTTTTTGCCCTATATTTTATTCCTCATGTCTAACAGAAGCTTTACACAATAATAGATTTATGTTTTCAAGAAATACTAAGTTAACAGATGGAGATATTTTACAAAAAATTGAAAATAATGATGAAAAAATTACAATGCCTCCAGTACTAATGATTAGAAATAAGGCCGTTTATCTATGGGAATATCTAGCAACAAAGTTATCAAAAGAATTAGATGGAAATATAAAAAAAATACAATCAGAAGCTAAAACAGAAGATAAACCTCAATATGCAGAAATATTAAAAGATCAAATAAAACTTAAATATCACAAAAGAATTACATGGAAGACAGAGAAAAGAATAATTTCTATAGTAGCTTTTGATTTTAATGATTTTAAAAACGTATTAACTAATTATGGAATTGTTTTAAAGTTAGAAAAAAATGCTTATAAATATATAAATTATTATAATATTAATTTATATGATTTATGTAAAATAAAACAAATATCTTATACTAATACTAGTATAGATAATAATACAAGCATACATAATACTAATATTCCCACCATCATAAATGATTATAACAATACGAAGCCAACAACTATTATAAATGATTATAACAATACTAAGCCAACAACCATTGTAAGCTACTATAACAATACAACACTAAGAACATCGCATTATAAAAATATAGAAAAATCAACTACAAATATTAATTCTTTTCACAATAAGAGATTTAATATAGCTATAATACTAGCATCTGTAGGTGCAGTTATAGTAATTGTAATAGTTATTGTTTTTGTTTATTGTAAAAAAATAAAAAAACGAAATAGATCTATAAATAAAAAAAATGATAACGTAGATGTATCTTTATATAGCATAGATATGGATCAAAGTTTAAACTTATCTGAACCACATATATATGAAGATCCTTATTTGATGGATCAAATAGAACCTATTGATGATACAATACAATACCCTATAAATTCAACTGAGCAAAACCCTAAGGATAGTGATATTATAATCTCATCTAAAAATATAGGAAATAATCCAATTGTTATATTAGTTGAAAAAGAAAACTGTCAAATTATAGAATCTTGTGACAATAATACAAATAGTAGTAAGCAATCATTACTGATAAAAATGCCTAATAAAATATCAAACTTTAATTCATCACCAAAAATAAAAGAGCTACTTCATTTACGAAGAGATAATGTTAATACTAAAGATATTTCTAACAGTGCACAGCAAAATTTAAGACAAGCAGATGAAAATAATGAATTTGAAGAAGATATTAATACAAATTTAGATATTTATCAGCCTCTTTATAATACATTAGAATCTCACAATAAGAAAAATAATCAAGAATTACAAAATAAAATTGAAGATGTTAATTTAACTATAGATACTATTGAAAATAATCAAAATGATTTTAATACAGAACAAGTTGATAATCCGCAAGAGATCAATCATTTTTACCATGCATTAGAGCAAAGTGATTAACTATACCATATATTACAGTAGACTTAAAAATTAGAAGCCTTTTAGCTTATATTTGAGTTGCGTTGTTTTAATCCAAATATTTTTCCGTCAAGTAAAGCATCTATTAGAATTCAACAGTAACACATTTTTCTTTGATGCGTTTGCCATGATCTTCATACTAAAACAGTAACAATTAAATATTTTATGAACAAAAACTGATAAATATTGTCTTTATTATAATAAGCTAATTATTATAATATGAAGGTAAGTATCAATGGAATCTATAGGAAGCAAAAATATAAATATTTCTCATGAAAATTATAATGACCAAATAACAGCACAACCTACTGTAAAAAAACAAGTTATCACTACAAAAACAGAATTTAGCACAGAGTCAAATAATACCATTTTATCTAATGTTAGTAACATTCCTCTAGAGAAAAATGAGTATGAACTAGTGTTACATTTTAAAAATGGTGGTGATATTAACGCATTAACTTGCAAGCAATTGATTGCATTATCTAAATTATATAAATTTACCGAAGAAGATTTAATTAAATTAAAGGGCAATACAGAGTTTCTTATATATTTAGATAAAAACCAAATTGTAAGTTTTATTAATTTGCCTGAAGTTGTTAAAACTGATATTACTGTAGCCACAACAGCTATTGAGCTTGGCTATTATGAATTTATTAAATATATTCCAGTAGGTTTACAAACTCAAGAAATGTGTAATCATGCATTTGTAGAGTCAAAATCATATTTTAATTATTTTAGCGATGATTTTAAAACTTTTAATATGTGTTGGATATATATAATTACGGTACAAAAAATAAATTTTGCATTAATACCTGAAAAATTCAGGTGTGAAACATTATACCAAGCATTTATAAATAGAATAGAGCAATATGATGAGTCTGCTATATTGTTAAATAGTCAACTTATTAAAGGTGTAGAACTTCTTCCTCTAGTTATACTAAAAGAAAATCCTGCCCTTATTACTAAAGCTTGTATATCTAATCCTAAACTACTATCGCAATTTGATCAATCACTAATAACGAAAGACATGCTAGAAAAAATTGCAGCTAAGTCTATTAGTTATATTCCTCAAGAGTATATGGATATAGATTTAGTATTAATAAGAATTGCTAATAGTAAAAGCCTTACAACTAAAGAGTTAGCTATAATCGATAATGACTTTAAAGACTATAAAGCAGAAATTCAAAATATAGCAGTAACAAGCATTAATAATAACCCAGATTTATACCGTTATCTAGATGAAGATTTAACAGAACAACAATGTATAAACTATTGTAATCAAAACGTATATTTATATAAAAAACTTCCAGCAAAATATAAAGCTAATATAAATATTATTCAACATATTTTAGCCAAAGATTGTACTAATATATGCATGATAGATAGCAGCTTATTAACCAAAGAGCAATATCAATATTTTTTCGACAATATTTTTCTACCAGAGCCACGAAGCACTGCTACAACACAAGAAGTTACTAGTTATAACGATAAAAAACATTTTTTTATACAAAATATACCTAAAGAGCATAGAAGTTTAAAAATGTGGATTTACTTATGCACTAATGTCAGCAGAAAATATATGAATGAAATTCCAGATGAAATATTTAATCAAGAGGTATTAACAACTTTAATAGATGAGTATCTACAAAATAATGAATTTGATATTGGCTTTATAGAATATTTATTTTCACATAAATTATTTAATGAAACTATTAGAAATAAAATCTTAATTCATTCAGTGCAATGTTGTGCAAAATTTTCTTGTTGTGCAATACAAATATTAAAATCAACTAAAATACCAAATAATTTTAAAAATCAACTATATGATGATTTAATATCAGGAAATTTTTATTTTCCGCCAGCACTAGCTAGTGAGTTATACAATAAAACAAATCCATTAGAATTAAATATACCAGTAGCTTTTATTACTGATTTATTATCTAGCTGTTATAAGTATAGCAATCCTAATAAATTAATATTATCTAAAACAGCGCAGGCCTTAACAGATTATATAAATAACGCAACAATAACAAAATTACCATTAAATGACACTAAAAATATTTTTACTAATGCACAAGTAACAGGTGGCAGAACAATACAAGTAGACTCTACAAATTCAACAACAGCTGTTTTTTATAAAATAAGAAAGCAAAATGAAGATTTAAATGATTTTATTAAAGAGGCTCATGTTTTAAATTTTTTAAATACGACTTTTGAGGGTAACGAGGTTAAAAACAGATTAAAAAGCGACATCCCTGTTATAACAAAAATGGTGCGCATGCCTGTTGTAGATTTACCACAATGTGCTTTAAAAACTGAAGATAGCATAGACAAATATATAGATGACAATGGCACTGAATGTGTTGATCTGTTAGTTTTTTCTGCAAATAAAAACTACCTGCAATACGCACATAAACTAGATACTAAAAGCGAGCAACCATTTCTAGCACCCGAAACTGGATTATTAAAAGCGTGCCATGATCTAGGGGTATTTATGGCAGAAGGTATCTACTATACTAATACTTTACCAGCATACCACGATACTGGAGCAGGACGTTCTTGGTGTGCTTTACCTATGCTGTTAGGACAGTTACCCTCTAGAAAGCCAGCTCGAAATTACATCTACTCAAATATAACTTCTATTTTTCCAACAGGCAAACTAGAAAACTGGGATACTACAGCCACCGAAAGACCAGATTATGGCTATACAGGATTACGTGATTTAGGTGATTTTGAAATAGCAGGCAATCTAACTAATCCTTTAACCAAAAGCCACCTAGAATTAAGATCTTTTATAACAATTCAACAACAAATACTTGCTGCAAATACTATATGTGAGTGCTTATTAGCAACGGTATTACTATACGCTCGATTACACAATTATTCGTCTGATTATCATTATAAAAACGAAGACTGTAAACAACATACTGCTGAGTTTCTTGAACAAGTTTTTACTATTTTTTTAACGGGTAGAACGCAAAATAAAGAAACTAATTTACAACAGTTTATGCAGTTATCAGACTCAGATTATAATAACTGGTTAGATCGTGCAGTTACAGAGATTATTTACTGGACGGCAGAACAGCCTAAAATAATAATAGATAACCAGAATATAACTATCGACCCATCAAGTGAATTACATGATTGTTTTGCAAGTAATGTTAATGACAGACAGTTGTCTTTATCTTTATATGATCCTTATATAATTCCTAGTAATATTCAATATCCAACAGGATTTGTTGGACATTTTGATAGTCAACAGCAGTATCATTCTACAGGGAGCAATCTTGGAAAACTAAATGGTACATTTCCTTTATTAGCACTATTAAATTTTATGTTTTTATTCAATAGCCGCCTTAATGAAACTAATTTATAGTGGTATATACAGCTGGCAGTTGGAAATGCAGGTTTTCAGCAAGTGATTATAAGTTTTTAGCCAAGGCGGTGCTTCGTAGTTTTAATGTTGATTAAATCAAGAAATACTAACGCAGGATAAAAGCTTAAAAAATTTATCCTGTGAGAGCAATTAAAAAGATTTATATTCAAGTAGAAGGTATATAGTTTTAATCTAGAAAACTAAAATCGAGTTTAGGTATTTTATTTTGATTATGTTCTTCGTTATATAGCGAGGGCGACATCGGTCTTTTAGTGGGTAATATAAGTTTAGGATTAGAGTTTATAGCACCATTAGGTTCTGCTAAAAAGTTAGGGTTAGCATCTAACCATGCAAACATCTCATCTTCTTCTGTTTCATTTTTTTCCATATCATTATTCTTATAATCTAATTGTTCGATCGAGTCGTCAAACTTAGCTGTTTGCTCTGGGTTTAAAGCTGCATCTGTATCTTGGAAATTAATAGCCGTAGGATAACTATTTTCTGTATTAGTCAAATTAATGCTATCAGATTGTGGATTATTGTAGCCGGTAGAAACATCGGTACTGTTGTTAGTTATACTATTTTTTTTAAACCAACTTATTCTATGTTCAATATTTTTTGTTTCTGGAAATCCTTTAAAAATCCATGGTTGCATTATTTCCCATCTATTTTTGCATGAGGTAATAAATTGTATTTGTTCATTATTTAGATTACAGATACTTAATAAAAGTTGCTCGTTTGTTTTTTCATGCTCGTAACAAATAATATCTGTTAGTATTGATATATCTATGATTGTATTATAATCATCAAAGCTGTTGAAAAAAAATATTATTTTCTCTAAAATTTCTTTTGTATCCGCATTAGTAAGTTGTGTTGAGTTGGCTAAAGTCTTTATCATTGATACCAGATTATTATCTATATCAATATTTTTTTTGTAACATATGTTAAATATATTTGTAGCACATTTTCGTATTAAACCTTTTTTTGAATCATCAGCACTACTATTTGCTATAAATTTATAGAGTTTTTTTTCTTGTTTTTTATTACTTTTTATTCTTGATTTAGTAAAATCATCTATATTATTTAAGTCTATATAACATAGCTTATGTTGAATTAGTAAGGACCTATATAAGTCTTTATTCGCTGCTAGTTCTTGTATTTGTTTATCTGTTAGACTAATAAAAGTATTCACTAGAGTTGTATTTATCGATAGATCTTTATTAAAAATAGAAGCCATAATATCTAATATTTCATTATGCTCTTTTTTAAAATATACAAATAAAAATATAGTTAGTTTTCTAAAAAGGCAATACAATTCTTCTATTTTTGTATGATTAAGTTTATTTGTTTTTTTATAGTCTATATATTTTTCCAACTTAGGGTTCATTGCAAAACCATGTGATTTATAAAGTAAAGCTATTTTAGCTTTAAAATAATCTAGCATTATATCTTTAGTGCTAAGTTCACTAAACGGTTTAATTGTGATTGTATTTAAACTATTAGCTAGAGTTGATGATCTATCAGTAATATTTGTTTGAGGAGTTTGAGAAGTTTCAGCTTGTTCTTGAATACTACTTGTAGGGTTTATTATAGAAACATCAAGGTTTAAAAATGTAGGTGTTTCTTTAGATATATCATCATCTATTTGCTCAGGATCTAAAGCTACAGGTGTTAGGTGGCTAGCTTCTGTTTCAGTTAAATCAATGCTATTAGATTGTAGTTTACTGTAGCTTGTAGAACCTATTATTACATATTTGATGCTGTTGTTAGCTGTATTCTTTTTTTTGTGATTTTCTATTATCTTATCGATCTCTTCTGTTGTTGGAAATCCTTTACCAATCCAATGTTGTATTATTTTATATCTGCTTTTGCATGAGGTAATAAATTGTATTTGTTTATCCGTCATATTAAGGACACTTAACAAATATCTATTTAATGTCTGGTAATCAGAAATACAAATTTTTGTGAGTATAGACGTGTCTATGACGTTATTATCATCGTCAAAGTAGTTGAAAAACAAAATTATTTTATCTAAAATTTGTTTTGTTTCTTCATTAGTAATTAGTGGTGACTCTAATAAATATTTTATAATTTTTATTAATAATGGATCTATATCAATATCTTTTTTAAGACATATATCAAATATATTTTCAGTATATCCTTTGATTAAAGATTTTTTTGATTCAACAGATTTACTTTTATCGATAAGTTTAAGAATTCTTTCTTTTTTTGAGTTAGTTATATGATTTATATTATTTAAGTCTAGATAACGTAGTTTCTTTCTAGCTAGCAGAACTCTATATAAATTTTTATTCACTGCTAGTTCTTTTATTTGTTTATCTGTTGCAGAAATAAAGTAATTCATGAACTTTCTTTTGATATTTAATCTGCTCTTATTAGATGAATCGCGGTTACTATTAGATAAATAAAAAATAACGTCCATAATATCCAATATTTCATTATTATTATTTGTTAAATATTCAACTATAAATTCACATAATTTAGACAAAAATTTATGGGTGTCATACATCTTTGTCAAGTTCTTTGTCATTTCTTTTCTCTGTGATATATATCTTTTAAACTTAGAGTTAAGTTCAACATTATGTGATTTATAAATTAAATCCATTCTTTCATTAAAATAATCTAGCATTTCGTTTATATTGCTAAATTCATTAACAGGTTTAATTGTGATGGTATTTAAACTATTAGCTAGAGTTAATGATCTATCAGTAACATTTGTTTGAGGAGTTTGAGGAGTTTCAGCTTGTTCTTGAGTGCTACTTGTAGGGTTTGTTAAATAAACATTATGACTTAAAAATTCAGCAGATTCTGTTCTTTCTTCACTAAGATTAATTTCATATGGATTAGGTGTGTTAGCACAATTTACGATTGGTTGAGACATAATACTTCCTTATATATCCTTGAGGAAAGTATTTAGAAAATCTGGCTATTTCCTAAATACTCAACAGCTTGAGAAGTAGATAATGTTATTCCCAAGCGAAAAAATGTAACCTTCAAGTAGAAGGCGTATAGTTTTAGTCTAGAAAACTAAAATCTAGTTTAGGTATTTTATTTTGATTATATTCTTCGCTATATAGCGAGGGCGATATCGGTCTTTTAGTGGGTAATATAAGTTCAGGATTAGAGTTTATAGCACCATTAGGTCCTGCTAAAAAGTTAGGGTTAGCATCTAACCATGCAAACAGCTCATCATCTTCTTCTTGCTCATTTTGTTTCATCTCATTATTCTTATAATCTAATTGTTCGATCGAGTCGTCAAACTTAGCTGCTTGCTCTGGGTTTAAAGCTTTATCTGTATCTTGGAAATTAATAGCAGTAGGAGAACTATTTTCTGTATTAGTTAAATCGATGATATCAGGTTGTGGATTACTGTAGCCGGCAGAAACGTCGGTACTGTTGTCATCCGTATTGTTTTTTTGGAGATAATTTATGTTCTGTTGAATATTTTCTGCTGCTGGAAATTCTTTAGAAACCGAAGGTTGTCCTGTTGTCTTCCTGCTTTCGCATGAGGCAATACCTTGTATTTCTTCATTAGTTATATCACATATACCTTCTACAAGTTTCTCGCTTGTTGTTCCGGAATCGCAACAATAAATCTTTGTTAATATAGATGTATTTATAATTGTATTGTAATCATCAACGCAGTTGAAAAACAACTCTATTTTCTCGAAAAATTTTTTTATCTTAGTATGAGCAAAGTGTTTTGTTTGGGATAAATTTTTTATAAATAATACTAGAGTATCATCTATAGTAATATTTTTTATATTACATATTTTAACTATATTTGTAGTATGTTTTTTTATTAAACATTTAATTAGAGAGCTATTCATACTTCTATCTATAATTGTATATATTATTTTTTCTTTTTTGCTATTGTTTTCTGTTATTAATAGAATAAAAGATTCTATATTCTTAAAGTCTATATCGATTCGGTTCTTGTTAACTAGCAGAGCCTTATAGAAATTTATATTCTCTGCTATTTCTTTCACTTGTTCATCTGTTAGACCAATAAAGTTAGTTATTAGTTTTTGATTTATATGTAATCGGTTACACTTTCTATAAATAATAGCATCTGTAATATCAAATATTGCATTATACCCTTTTTCTAAAGATATAGATATAATGTTACTGATCCCTTCTAAAAAGCGAGATAAATATATATCTGGTATATAGTTAGTTTTATCTTTTTTTGTTTGATTTATATATTTTATAATATCAGCTTTAGGGGTAACATTATTTTGTGTATAAATTGAAGTTATTTTATCTTTAAAATTATCTAGAATTTTAATTCTATCAGTGGTATAAGGTAACAATGTTACGGACTTGTCATTAACTTTTTTATTGTTACCTGTTAGATAAGCATTAACTCTACGATCTATTTTTTTAGGTTCATCATTAGCTATTTGCTTAGAGGCTAAAACTATATCTGTATGGTGGCTATCTTTTGTTTTGGTTAAATTGATGCTATCAGATTGTGGTTTACTGTAGCTTGCAGAGTCTGTTATTACACATTTGATGCTGTTGTCAGCTGTATTCTTTTTTTTGTGATTATTTATTATCTTATCGATTTCTTTTGTTTCTGGAAATCCTTTAAAAATCCATGGTTGCATTATCTTGCATCTGTTTTTGCATGAGGTAATAAATTGTATTTGTTTACCTGTCATATTAAGGATACTTAATAAATGTCTATTTAATACGTTATAATTAGAAATACAAATTTTTGTGAGTATAGATGTATCTATGACTGTATTATTATCATCAAAGCCGTTGAAAAACAAATTTATTTTCTCTAAAATTTGTTTTATATCATCATCAGTAATTTGTTTTGTTTCTAATAAATGTCTTATAATTATTATTAGGTAGCTATCTATATTAATATCTTTTTTAAGACATATATCAAATAGATCTTTAATATATCCTTTGGTTAAAGATTTTTTTGATTCAACAGCTGTACTTTCATCGATCTGTCTAAGCATTATTTCTCTTTTTGTATCATGTTCTTTTTTTGAGTTAGTTATAGGCTTTATATTATTTAAGTCTATACAACTTAGTTGCTTGCTAACTAACAGAGTTCTATATAAATTTTTATTCACTGCTAGTTCTTTTAGTTGTTTATCTGTTGCAGTAATAAAGTAATCCATTGATTTTCTTGGGATAGCTAATTGGTTCATGGATGGATAAAAAAGAGCGTCCATAATATCTAATATATCATTATTATTATTAGTTAAATATTCAACTATAAATTTACATAAATTAGACAAACCTTTATAGAGGTCACGGTCAGACATTGTTGTATAGTGATTTATTCTTGCTTTTCTCTTAGATATATATATTTTAAACTTAGAGTTAAGTTCAACATTATGTGATTCATAAATGAAAGCCATTATTTCATTAAAATAATCTAGCATCTCATTTTCATTGTTAAATTCATTAACAGGTCTAATTGTGATTGTATTTAAACTATTCGCTAGAGTTGATGATCTATCGCTAATCTTGTTTGAAGTATCATAACTTCTAGATTGTTCTTGAGTGCTACTTGTAGGGTTTGTTAAATAAACCTTATGACTTAAAAATTCAGCAAGTTTTTTTTTTGCACTAATATTATCGTTATATCGATTAGTTGTTGTAAAATTGTTTGTAATTGGTAGAGACATAATACTTCCTTATATAGCTTCAAGAAGGGTATTTTATCATAAAACTATGCTATAGTAAAATTAATATTAGAAATAATTAAAAGATTATTAAGGAAATATGGCTATTTCCTTAATACCCAACAGCTTGAGAAGTAGATAATGTTATGCCCAAGCGAAAAATGCACCTTCAAGTAGAAGGTACATAGTTTTAATCTAGAAAACTAAAATCGAGTTTAGGTATTTTATTTTGATTATGTTCTTCGCTATATAGCGAGGGCGATATCGGTCTTTTAGTGGGTAATATAAGTTCAGGATTAGAGTTTATAGCACTATTAGGTCCTGCTAAAAAGTTAGGGTTAGCATCTAACCATGCAAACAGCTCATCTTCTTCTTCCTCATTTTGTTTCATATCATTATTTTTATAATCTAATTGTTCGATCGAGTCGTCAAACTTAGCTGTTTGCTCTGGGTTTAAAGCTGCATCTGTATCTTGGAAATTAATAGCCGTAGGATAACTATTTTCTGTATTAGTCAAATTGATGATATCAGATTGTGGATTACTGTAGCGGGCAGAAACATCGGTACTGTTGCTAGTTGTATTATTTTTTTTAAACTGATTTATTCTATGTTCAATATTTTCTGTTGTTGGAAATCCTTTACCAATCCAAGGTTTTATTATCTGATATCTGCTTTCGCATGAGGTAATAAATTGTATTTGTATATCCGTTATATTTAATATACTTAATAAAATCTTTATTTTTGTACTTCCTTTATAACAAATAATATCTGTTAGTATTGAGGTATCCGCGATTGTATTATAATCCTCAAAGCATTTGAAGAAAAAATTTATTTTTGTTAAAATTTTATCTGTATTGTTATCAGTAAGTTGTGCTGCATTTACTAAATACCTTATCATTTGTGGTAGGGTGCCAGATATAGCAATCTTTTTTATATAAAGTGTTTCAAGCATATTTTTAACATGTTTTTTGATTAAAAGTTTTTTTGATTTATCAGCTTTGCTTTCATTTATAGCTGTAGACATTATTTCTTTTTTTTCTTGATTCTTGTTTGTTCTTATTGCAATTGTAGCATCTATATTTGTGAAGTTTATATCGATGTCTTTAGGTTTAACTAGCAGAGCACTATAGAAGTCTTTATTCGCTGCTAGTTCCTTTATTTGTTCGTCTGTTAGCTCAACAAAGCTAAGCATTATATTTTTTTTTATATATGCTCTGTTATGTTTTATATATATAAAAGCATCTGTAATATCAAATATTTCATTGAACCCTTTTTTGAAAGCTTCAGACATAAAAATAAAGAGCTTATTTAAAAGGCAATGTGTTTTCATATTTATAGTAACGGTATCACCTGTTATTATTTTCTGTATATAGCTTGTAAACTTAGGTGTAAGTTCAACATTATTTTCTTTATAGAGTGAAGTTATTTGATTAATAGCAGAAGCTATCATTTCATTTACATTTGTAACCACATTAGAGGGTTCAGTTGTTAAACTATTAGCTAGAGCTGATGATCTGTCGCCAATCTTTTTTGAAGTATCATAACTTCTAGATTGTTCTTGAGTAATACTTGTAGGGTTTGTTAAATAAACCCGATGACCTAAAAATTCAGCAGATTCTGTTATTTCTTTACTAAGATTAATGTCATATAGATTAGGTGTGTTAGCACGATTTACGATTGGTTGAGACATAATACTTCCTTATATAGTTTCAAGGGGGTATTGTATCATAATAGCTAAGTACATCTCAATAAATATTAAAAACATTAATACCTTATTTTTTATTGCCTTGTAAACTTTATTTTTAAGTTAAAATATAGCTTGTTATAAGTTAATAATATGTTATTGCAAGCTCGCTTTTGTATATTTATTTAATTATAAGATTATATGCAAGATATATGATGTAGTTGTAATGGTACTCAAAAAGAAATTATTAAAAGCTATTTTTAAGAGAAATGTAATATGTTTATAACTAAGTTAGTAGCACTTTTTATTAATCCATCGTTATGGAAGCAAGTTCACGATAATAAAATGACAATAGTTAAGTTTTATTTCAGAGTGGTTTTATGGATAACTTTATTGCCAATAGCTTGTACATTATGGGGAGTAACCGTTAATGGTTGGAGTATTCCCGGATTTGATCGCTTAATAACGATAGATGTCACTGTTGCAACTATTTTAGCATTTGCATCTTGGGTTGCCATTAACTTGGCCATAATGGTTATAAGTTTTTTTACTTGTTGGATGAGTGCTAATTTTTCTGCTAAATTAACTTTAACAGATAGCTTAATATTTTCTACATATGCATTATCGCCATTTTTTATTTTAGGAAGCTGTGGTTTATTTCCTTCGCTATGGCTAGCTATAATAGCAATTTTTATTGCTATATTTCTTTCTTGTTATTTGTTGTACACTGGAATTGCATATTTTATGGAAATTAACCCAGAAAAAGGATTTTTATACGCTAGTTCTATTTTGTGTGTAGCATTAATAACTTTAGTTGGTATGATGGCGGCAACTATTGTTATTTGGGGTAGCGGGATAGAACCTATGTTTAATTCTTTTAAGTAATAATCTGATATACTAAATTACATGCAGTGTCTTAAACTCTATTCCAGATAGAAAATATTTAATTCATTCTTATTTAGGAAAAATTAGTATGAGTGAGCTATTTTACAATGGTACATTAACGGTAAATCCTGTTGGTGCAATGCGAGTTTTATCAGCAACAGAGGTGCAACGACTTGAAGATACAAGCAGTACTGGATTATATAATATATTTAGAAGATGCGCTTTAGCTGTACTAAATTGCGACAATACAATAGATGATCCAGATTTAATTTTACAGCGTTATGGGAATTTTGATATTCGTATTATTCAAGAGCATAAAGGGCTAGTTCTTGAAGTTATAAACCCGCCTATATGTTCGGTAGTTAATTCAAAATTAATACTTGGGGTAAAAGAAAATTTATTTTCTGTACTGCGTGATGTGCTATATGTGGCGACTCATATATCTAATTCTCGAAGATACACATTTAAAAAAGATGTAGATGTACAATATGATGATAATTTAACAGAAGTATCTCATATTTCTAATGATACCTTATTAGTGTTTGAAATTTTGCGTAATGCGAATATGTTTGTGCATCGTGAAACCTATACTAAAGTAGTTTGTTGGGGCGGGCATGCAATTTCAGGAACTGAATATGATTACGCTAAGAAAGTTGGTTATCAGTTAGGATTACGTCGACTTAGTATCATCACCGGATGCGGTCCTGGTGCCATGAAAGCTCCAATGAAAGGGGCTATAGTTGCTCATTGCAAACAAAGATTTAATGGCCGGTTTATAGGTCTTACAGAACCTGGAATTATTGCGGCAGAATCTCCTAATCCAGTCGTCAAAGAATTAGTAATACTTCCAGATATAGAAAAAAGATTAGAAGCATTTGTTAGGCTTGGGCACGCAATTATAATATTTCCAGGAGGTACTGGAACTTGCGAAGAAATACTATATATATTAAGTATATTATTAAATCCTGAAAACGATGACATCCCTTTTCCTATAGTTATGACTGGTCCAGCAGAGTCAGCAGATTATTTTCAGCAAATAGATGATTTTATTCAGCATACTTTAGGAAATAAAGCTACTAGTAAATATAAAATTATTATAGATAACCCAGTAAAAGTAGCTGATTACATTGAAAAATCTGTTAATTCTGTATATCAATTTAGAAGAAAACGACAAGATGCTTATTATTTTAATTGGATGCTAAAAATTCATCATGATTTACAGAATACATTTTATCCAAGTCATAAAAACATGCTCTCTTTAGATATTGACAGCGAAAAACCTGCATATCAGCAAGCATCTATTTTAAGAAAATTGATGTCTGGGATAGTTGCGGGTAATATAAAAGAAGAAGGAGTAAACGAAATACGAAAACATGGACCTTATAAAATTAAAAGCTCTGGCAAACAAGCAGAAAAAATAGATAAACTACTAAAAGCTTTTATTAAACAAAAGCGGATGAAAATACAGGGAGATTATAAAGCCTGTTATCAAATAGTGAATAATTTATAGTAATTTTTGGTAGTGTTTACAAAAATGTGTCATGTATTTTAACACATGGTATAGATTTGCAAGCATTACCTAACTACATCATCATCAGGTCTATTTTGTTTTTCGTATAGCTTTTCTATATTGTCATCTTTAATTTCTACACCTTTTTTCATTAGCTTAGTATATTGTTTTCTTTGTTTATTCGGTCTATGAGAAAGGGTAATTCTTCCAGATGCTATTTTAGAGTCTATTTTTTTCTTTCGTTCTCTTTTTTTCTCTTCAAGAAGTAGTTTTAATTTTTTTCCTCTTTCGCTATTGCTTTCTTTAGCTTTAGTGGTATTAATTGTTACATCTATTTCTTCCTGTATATTACTAATCATATATGAATGTTCTTTAAATTCAGCTAATTTTGTTTGAGATAACTTTTTAGCGTGCTCTTCTAAAGTTTGCTCTAATCCTATTAATGCTGTTTTAGTACTTTCAAGTTGGTCTAGTGGTATATACTTCATATTATCACGAAGGCTAGCTAAAAAAATATCTAAGGGTTGGCGGGTATTATGTGTATTTTCATCATTTGGTGGTTCCTCTTTGTCTATAGATAACCCCATTACTTGTATTTGTTTTACAAAGCTATTTAACTCAGCTTGTAATTCCATTTGTAGACCATATTTGTCTTGAAACTCACCTAATAAGTTAGGATCAGCAGCTTCGGAAAGATAATCTACAGTGGCTTGTGCAATACCTGTTGTGTCATCATTATTAACTGCTTTTGTTAAATCATGCATAAATTTATCAACAATTGGATCTTCTATATTTTTTTGATGTTCCATAGGTGCTAGTTTAATTTTTTTTCCTAAATCTACAGTAGCTCGAGCAACTAATACGGGAGTAAAGATGGGACAAACCACAGACAATAACATTAAATATTTATATTGATGATTTTTATAACTTTTTAAAATAGTAGTAGTTTTTTTATTTATAGTGTTAGGATTAGATAAATTAATATTATCAGGATTCCAGAACTTACTTAAAAAGCTAAAAAACTTACTAAAACTTGTTTTTTTACCTTCTGTATCTGTTTTTGTAGGTATATTTATATTGGAATTGTTATCAGTTAATGGTGAGATATTAACAGTACGTTCGTATATTGATTGATGGTGATTATCGCTTTTATCGCTAGAATGCACACTATTTGGTGTATTGATACGTTCAGTTAATTGGTTATATATATAAACATTCCTATCACCATATTTAGCTTTTTGGATAGGAGCATCTTGTTGTATAGACTTGTCTTGTGTCTCTTTTATTGGGCTAGGATGTTTTTTTAAAATAGATTTAGGATAATTACCAGTTGATTCAGGCATAGTAATCTTTTCCTTGATAAGTAGTTATAAGTTTCATAGTAGCAAAAAAATTAGCTTATTAAGAATTGCTTATTATATATTCAATTCTTATAGTAAAATTTTAGTTGAAATATGCTAATAAAGAATAATATGTTGAATTAATGTGGTAAATTTAGTTTAACGTTTTTTGTGCTATTGTGATGCGGTCTTGTGCGACTAAATTTTGATATGTTGTAATATTTATACACCTAGCAGTTAGAAATGTAGGTTTTCAGCAAGTGATTATAAGTTTTTAGCCAAGGTAATGTTTTGCAGGTACGTTGCGACTAAATCAAGAAATACTAATGCATAATAAAAACTTAGAAGCCTTGCCCTTCGAGGGCTATTAAAAAGATTTACTTCAGCGTTAAAACACCTAGAAATTTATGTGCATCCCCGTGGTATTTTGCCTCGAATTAAACCATTTTACTTAGCCCTGAAAACTAGCATTTTCATCTGCCGTGTGTATAATAGCTGATTTCTTGAATAAGAAAAATAGACATCTGAAGTTTATGAAAAGTATGGTATTTTTATGTTATATACACGTGGCAGATGGAAATGCTAGGTTTCAGGGCTAAAGAAAAAGATCTAATTCGAGGCAAAATACTGCA
>CAKMZJ010000051.1:0-9743 GCA_929200395.1 Candidatus Gorgonimonas eunicellae
CCAGAGGGCAAGGCTTCTAAGCTTTTATCCTGCGTTAGTATTTCTTGATTTAGTCTATACTAAACCTGCGAAACACTGCCCTGGATAAAAACTTATAATCACTTGCTGAAAACCAGCATTTCCAAATGCCATGTGTATATTCCCACTATTGTTTGTGGGAATATTATTTGCGTTATCGCATAACAGTCTTAATTTACACAGCTTATTATTTTTTACAAATATTTTAGCAGTTGATATTTCATAAATTTATCCACTATACAAAATGTTACATCTTTAGCTTTTTTGCTAAATTATAAAAGATTTCATAAATAAAAATTATAATTTATAATATGAAATACTAATTAAATTACTATAACAATAATTAACAGGTTTTTATATGAACCCTTCATTTTCTTCAGTTAACAAAATACCTATTTCTCAATCTTTACCGAATGATCACAAAAATACTAGAACACTTACTTGGAATGGAAAAACAGTCTATGCACTTTATATTCCTAAAGAAGCAACAACTCCAAATACACACCCAAAACTATTAGCTGAAAATAATAACGATTATTCGACAACGTTTGAGGTTTTACAAGAATCTTTTGCAGAAATTAATTTGACACTATCTCAACTTTTATTTAATGGGAAAGATTTTTCTTACTCTTTTGGTGATAAAATAATCTCAGATCAATACCTTTTTAATTTTGAAACTCATACATTACATGATAAAAATGATAATTTTAGCCATACAATGACTAAAAACGAAAAAATTAATATTATTTCATTGAAAAGCACTTTTATTAAGAATGCTTTACAGCTTATAGACGATATGCCACCATCTTACAATAGCTTATTTCCTCATGGTGTCGTTGATTCGTGGGTTTAACATGGATCTAATTTTCTAATAATAAGTGAGTAATTATACAAGTTTGCAATCTTAAGTTTACCTATTACACGGATTGCAAATACTATCGCTTCTCTCCTTACGCAAAATAATTTTCTCTTGCAGCAATACTTTATTATTTGCATAATTTAATTTTTAAATATACTATAACTCATGAAATATAAAAAATATAAATAACTTTTATGAATAATAAATATAACAATGATAATAAAAACCATTTTAAATTTTTTTATTAATGTCATTCATATACTCAGTATATTATTTCTTATCAACATTTGTATAAACTGTGCTTATGCAGTAAAATCAAATGGATCAAGCTCAACAGATCAAAACAATAAAATAACTAAACGATCTAATAGCATAAATGAAAATATAATTTTTATTAACAGAAGAACATCTTCTTTTAGTAAAATAAGAAATTTCATACCCAAAATTCATAATTCATTAAAAAGAAGAAAGAGCAGGAAGCAAAGCATCACAACAGATAATAATTTTAAATCATATATAAACGACAACCATGAACAAACCTCTATTGACTCATTAAATACAGAAAAAAATAAAAACAACACTATATATACTAATAGTTGTAGCTTTAATTCATCTTCTGGATCATATCAACAAACACCTAATGAAATAGAAGGCAATAATATCTATCTAAATAGATTTATGGGTAAAATAATACAAATAACATCTGAAAATCAACCATATTTAATAGAAACACAAGAAGAAAGTCCAGACATAAATAGTTATATGGATATGAGTTATTTTTTCATTAATAGAATCGCTAGCCTAATCCCTACAAGCTCATGTGTGTTTTTTTATAAAGGTTACTACGCTCCTCAAATTATAATATTAGGATCATTAAAGTTAGATACAGATAGTGAAAACAATAAAATTATTTATGCTGATGAATACTGTATATATGAAACTATTCTTAGTACTACTTGCAAAAAATTAATAAATTATATGATACTTAGAATTGGAGAACCTTTTAAAAACATACATCAAAATATTGAAATAGAGCCTCATTCTTATTATATAAGAAACCTATATTTAAGCATATGTATATTAAAAAAAATACAACTGACTATTATCTATCCAGAAAAAAATGCATCTCATAATATGCTTGAAATTAATAATTTAAGCTATAAATCTGTAAGGGAGCATTTAAAAAATATAACTTTTCCTATAGATCTTGCCAATGAAATAAATGACTGTAAGTATAATGACTATGAGTATAATGATTATGAAAAAAAAATATTATTTATAATAGAAAGACAGAGATATATTTTTGATAACTTTGATACTATTATTCTTTACTTAGGCAATCCATCATTATATGGCTTAAAAGTTATAAATATACAAATGAATTATACTTTTGTCGAAGCTCTAAATAATTTAAAAATTTCTTTGTACTCCTTCGAAAGCAAGAAGCCAGAAAGTATTAACAATAGAAAACTCAGCTATGAATACAGTGGATATTACATATTGACAATTAGTATTTTATTGGCCGATCAAATATTTACTAGATATATCAAAATTAATGGTTTTGCAGAAGCTACAAGCGAAAGCTTTGATTTAATCACAAACCATATAAAATATATTATATATGATATTTTTAAAGAGTCAGCAGATGAAGGAAATAGTTTCGTTCTATTATTATCTTTATTAGTTTGTTACAATCAAAAAGATAACCTTATAAACCATGATAATATAGCTGAAAACAATTTAATATTAGACTCATCTACGGAAGAGAACAACTTAAATGATATAAAGCGTTGTAAAGAATTTACTCAAGATAGCGATATCTTACAATTTGAAGAATCTCCTGAAGATATCGATAGCTTACTATTTGAAGACACTCATGAAGATAATGACAGCTTACAATCTGAAGACTTTCTTGAAGATAACGACAGTTTAACACTTGAGAACTTACCTAATTGTGACAAATTAGACAATATTTATGAAAACTCTAATATCTGTTTAATAAAAAATCAAGATATAACAGAAATATCTAATATTGAAGATACAATAAAAGACATTGATCTTATAGCAATAAGTATTCCTACCCTATTAATTATAAATATAATCAATCCAGAAATCACCTTAAATAATAGTATAAACTAGATAATTCATTCTTGTAAAAACTTTAGTATACTCCCAGATACCATTGATGGTTTTTCAGCATGAAGCCAATGGCCAGCTTCTGCTATTGTCTGTATAACACTATTATTAAATAATTTTTTTATTAACTGGTAATGCTCTTCGGTTACATAATTAGACTTTTCACCTCTTAAAAATAAAGCTTTATTATTGAAAACATAGTCACCACTAGGTTTTGCTAAAATATTACTAAAATTTTTATAAATAGCCTCTAAGTTTAGCCGCCATTTAAACTTACTAGTGCTAGGATCTCGGTATAAATTTTTAAGAAGGAATTGACGTATAGATTTTTGACTAATGTTATTTGCTAGTTGCAGCTCTGCATCTTGTCTGGAATTAACAGTCGTAAGATCAACATCTAGCATACTATCTAAAACAACATGAGCATTATGAGTATAGGTTACTGGTGCGATATCAAGAATTACAAGTTTATTGACTCGCTCTGGAAAATTAAGCGCTATTTCCATAGCAACTTTACCACCCATAGAGTGACCAATAAAATCAACTGTTAATAAGTTGTTAGCATCCATATACTTTATTATATCTTTAGCCATACACTTATAATTCATAGTATCACTATGTGGTGACCGACCATGATTGCGAAGATCTACAGCATGAACTTGAAAACATGTATGCAACTTGCGTATTAGCATTCCTAAATTTTCATAAGATCCATAAAGACCATGTAAAGTGATAACAGGACTGCCTTCGCCTGTTTTATAGCTAAAAATATTCATTTAGAAGTTTTTATCTTGAATTAATGTCTATGTAGTCTCTTTTGTTACTACCTGTATATAATTGTCTTGGACGACCAATTCTATAAGAGTTACTAATCATTTCATTCCAATGAGAAATCCAACCTATTGTTCTACTAGCTGCAAAAATAACAGTAAACATTTCTCTAGGAATAGCCATAGCTTTTAATATTATACCAGAATAAAAATCTATGTTAGGATACAAGTTGCGCTTGATAAAATATTCATCTTGCAAAGCTATTTCTTCTAAGCGTTTCGCAATTTTTAATAATGGATCATTTTCTATATTTAATGCTTCTAGAACTTCATCGCAACGTTTTTTAATTACTTTTGCACGTGGGTCGAAGCTTTTATATACTCGATGACCAAAGCCCATTAGCCTGAATGGATCATTTTTGTCTTTGGCTCTTTCGATAAATTCAGGAATGTTTTTTTCATCACCAATTTGCTCTAACATATTTAGAACCGCTTCATTTGCTCCACCATGAGATGGACCCCATAAAGCTGTAATTCCTGCGGCTATACAAGCAAATGGATTTGCTCCTGATGACCCCGCTAACCTTACTGTAGAAGTAGAAGCATTCTGCTCATGATCTGCATGTAGTAAGAATATACAATCCATCGCTCTTGCAACTGCTGGGTCAACTTTATAATCACCACATGGTGTAGAAAACATCATGTGTAAAAAATTCTCGCTATATCCTAATTCATTGCGGGGATAAATAAACGGTTGCCCTATAGAATACTTATAAGCCATAGCAGCTAATGTTGGCATTTTAGAAATTAATCTGTGAGCACATATTTCTCGATGATCAGGATTTTTAATATCTAATAAATCGTTATGATAAAAAGATGATAAAGCGCCAACAACACCACACATAATTGCCATAGGGTGGGCATCACGACGAAACCCTGAAAAAAAAGATACCATCTGTTCATGTATCATAGAGTGTTCTGTAATTATTTTTTGAAATTTTTGCTGTTCTTGTTTTGTTGGTAGGTTACCATAAAATAATAAATAACAACATTCTAAGTAACTTGATTTTTCAGCAAGTTGATCTATGGGATATCCTCTATATAAAAGTACACCTTTAGAACCATCAACATATGTTATTTTCGATTCACATGATGCTGTTGATAAAAATCCTGGATCATATGAAAAATATCCTACAGATGATAGCCTGCCGATATCTATAACCGGTTGTCCTAAATCACTTTCATAAATTGGTAAATCTACAGCTATTTCTTTGCCATTAATAGATAGTCTTGCTGTATTTTGCGATTCTTCTATAGGTTTTTGCATAATAATAATTCTTTATAATAAATGAAACAAGGCGTTAAAACTTTTTTTGCAGTGCATCTATACACGTGGCAATTATAAGCACACTTTAGCTTATACTCAATTTTAAAGCACAAACTGCATAATGACAAATTAAGTTATATACAATCTAATTGAAAGTGTATATTTTTAGTGTTTACATCTTTACTTTTCTGTATTTTTTGACTTCATCATACGCAGCCTGAATTTCTTGAGATTTTTCTTTTGCTACACTACTCATTGACTCTGGCATTCCTCTAGCAATTAGTTTATCAGGGTGATGTTGACTCATCAGCTTACGGTACGCTTTTTTTACTTCTGCATCTGATGCTTTTTTACTAACTCCAAGAATTTTATATGAATTATCTATCGAAGCAATTCGTGCATACTGATATGCTTGATATTTTTTATACCTATGATTAATATCTCTTTGAATTCTAAAGTAATTATGTATCCAATTGAAATACCTTAAACTTAAAGATAAATTTTTGCACACCCATTGAAGAAACAACACTTCATTTGTGCTAATTTCTGTATGTGTATCTGCATAAGCTACAGACAATTGTATTTCAATAAAACTTTTGCACAACGATTTACTGCCGTTTTTCCCTAAAAATGTAAGAACTGCTATTATCTCTGCTTCTGAATCTGGTTGTTTGCCTTGATTAAAATATTTTCTAGAATTAAGCTTTTCTGCTTCATTCATTTTTAATTTAAACATCCAATCTTGGGCTGCTTTTATTTCTCGTTTATTGACAACACCATCTATTTTAGCTAGCTTTCCCATAACCAAAAATGTAGCTTTAAAAAAATGCTCTTTTAACTTCTTTTTATTTTCAAATAATCCAGAAAAATTGCTTGGTGATAAACGTTTAAAAAAATATCTATGTAGCAAAACACCAATATATATTCCTATAAAAGCTCCTATCAAGCCATATATCATTATCTACTTACTCCAACTATAATTGCCACGAGCTTTACTATATTCCTTAATAAATTATAAATTAAGCATTACAATTATTATAACTCAAGCGTAATTAAGCACATATTATAATGTAATAGTAGCTTGTGTATATCTTCTACTCGATCATTACAATAAAGTCTATTCTAAATATAACATATATACAGCTTAAAGTGAAACACTATTTTTTTTTGCAGGCATGCATAACTATACACCTTTTACTAACAAGCTTTCTTAATATACACCTCGTGAATGAAGATATTTAATGCATAGACTGATACAAATTAAGCTTAAATCTATTAGTTTCTACTAACTGTGTATTTACCATAGATTCAAAAGTATTTTCTGGCAGGTCAAATAATATACTAGCTGATTTTGCTATTGCATCAGCCTTGTCAGTACAGTTATTTGTTTTATACTCTAAATAACTTTTTTTAAAAATTAAATACATATCTTTTGGTTTTAAATAACTATCATTTTTATGCTTTTTCTTATCGGTTGTATAACGTTTTTTTATAGAGCGTATTTCTACAGAAAGTTTAGCTGTAAATTTCACAGCTGATAGTATTGAAAAAGCAACTGTAGGTGCCATAAATAGCGCTATCTTTGCACAAAAAGAAGAAGCATGAATATTATATTTACTTAATGTTTTTTTATGCTTGATTAGTAGATGAGAGCTTTTAACCTGATAAAGCTGTGTTATTTTATCTATAAAAAAATTTTTTTCTTGCGCTGTTAATGAACTATCTGTTATTGCTTGTATAGAATGTTTAAATGAATACTCCAATTGTTCCGTTTTTCTTTTTGCATAGTCTTGTTCGAATCTAAGAGCTATCAACATCATAGCATCAGTCGTTGGAAGCAAAGGCACTATTGATAAAAAATTAGCAACCAAATTAGTATAAAAAACTTTTTTATACAATGCTAGCTTATCTTTTTCATAGTCTGTTAATTTATTAAGTAGCTCGAAATTATTAATATTATTATTAATAATTACTGATACATCTAAGTAACATATTTTTTTATTTGTTCGTTGTAAAGTTAAATACAGCTTATTTGTGTTAATTTTTATTCTATGACTTAGTGCTGTTACGTTAGAACGCAATCGGGTAGAACCAAATACCTTGTTAGTATTAAAATCAATTGTTATTCCATAAAAATTTAAAACACTATTGATATATTTAATTGTAGTTTTACTGCTGAAATCACCAAGCTTATTGCTTTGCAACTTGTTATGTAAATCTAATAATTTATTATGGCCAGGGAGACGAGTTTCTTGGAATAAATTTAATAAACATTTTACTAATTTTGTTAGGTTATTGTGGTCGATAGGCATTTTATCAAACAGTAGCAATTCTACAATTATTCGAGCATCAGTAGAGATATTTGCTTTATTATATACATCATTTTCTAATGGTAAACTTGAAGAAGTTAAAGATAATAATTTTTTTAAAGCATAAAAATCAGTTTGCATAAGTTGTTGAGAATGATTATTTATATTATGCGATAACTTTTTTTCAATATCGAGATAAAGGTTAAAAATATCGCTACGCTTTAATATTTTATTTTGTTTGTACTTGCTAAAAATAGTAGTTAGTGCTGTGGCGAATACTGCTCCAGCTGAAGAACTAGCCGCTCTAGTAAAGTTTTCTGTAATATCCATATTACCAAGATTTACTCGCGCATTCATCACAAGATCGGATAAAAAATCTCCAACATCACTATTGTCGCTTTGAGTACTATTTGTATTAACTACATCAGATATATCAGCTTTTGTATTAACTACATCAGATATATCAGTTTTTGTATTAACTACATCAGATATATCAGCTATGGTTTGCGTATTATTATCATCTACACTACTTAGTTGTTGCGGGTGTAAATTACTGTGATCAAAAGTATTGTCTAAAATATGAGGGTATTGCTTTAAAAGTTCCTGCTTTACGCTATCTTCTAATTGTAAGTCCTTAACTGTTAACTCTCTTCCTAACTTATTTGAATACCTGCCAATTAAATATTTTGCTTCTCCAGCTGTTATATTTAAGTCTTTAACTGTTATCGCCTTATTATACCAATCTATATAACCCCCACCTATGACATCTAGATATTTCAATGCATTAAAATAATTCAAATATTCTTGTTCATCAAAATTTTGAGGTAATGATATTTCTCCATGTTGCTGAATGTAGTTTTGTTGTATTTTAAATATTTCTTCTGTTGAAATACTATCAGCAACTGTACTGTTACCACTAGAATTTAGATACCCATCTTGATCAACATCTCTAAAAATCTGTTTATCTTCTAAAAATGGTGCTACTAATACTTCCCTTTCATGCATAGCACTTGTGTCAAGCACCCAACTTGAATATTTCTTAAAAGTTGTTAAACCATATGAAAATTTACCAACCTCCCAATATCTAACTAACCATTTTGCAACATTATTATCAGTAGCATAATACTCCACACCAGTATCTGTAATAGTTGTATACCCTAGTAATATATGCCCTGGAATATGAAGATTAGCTAAAGTTGAATCCTGTGGTAAATAACCTTGATCTTTAGCTATCAAAAGTAACTTTCGCATATATTCAGTGTAATCTTCGCAGTCTATATCTTGCGCTCTATCTTTTAATATACCCTCAAAAGAAGAAAAATAGCTATCTTCTCCTTCTGTATCTATATCAAAACCATATGTAGCATATGTTCCTGCTCGATGCTGGGCAAGCACAAAAGCTGCAACTTGTTTTTGATTGGCATCAAGATGCTCATATGGCTTAAGCATTTCTATAAATATTGCTGTTTCTTCTGCCGCATTTTTACCGAGTGGCAGTTGCTGTAGTTCTGGCAGTAGTTCTGGTTGTAGTTCTGGTTGTATTTCTGGTTGTATTTCTGGTTGTGGTTCTGGTTGTAGTTCTGGTTGTATCTGAGAAGAAAACACCGCAGAATAACCAATGTCTTTGACAACATCTGCATCGGGCAAAGCACTAACAATATTTCTTGGTAATTGATTATTAGAAACTTTACAACTATGGTGTTGTTCTGCATAATCTCTTGATATATTCTGCTCATGTGGATATTGTATAACTGGACTTGGTGTTAAACTAGCAAATTCGGCAGTTGTATGGTTTGGCTGTTTTATAATTGGACTTGCTTCTATGCTAATAGAGCCATCATCAGCAATAAAATTCCTAACTGTGACAGACTTAGTATCTTCTATACAATGTAATGACTTATTAGGCTCTAGCTCTGTTGATGGTGGAAGACTAACTGTTTCTGAAGTAGGTTTTACTGTTGAACCTGCAAAATAACTTACTCGTGGTCCTTGTTCCAAAGTAACATATGTTGCACTTAGTCCTTGCTGTGATGACAACGATATTTTAACGGTTGTACTGCTCATTTTGTTATAAAATCCTTTTATAAATATATTGTTTTAAATAATTAATTTTGTAGAAAAAATTTATACTAATGCTGTTTCAAGCCACTAGTTTTTATTGTAAATAGATACACATCATGAATGAAGCGAGTACTAACTTAATAACTAGTCTTTTGAAGTTAATTTGATATAATAAAATAGGGTTACATTATGATAAATAATCTAAGACGATAGCAATATCTAAAAACGCTCTAGTAATAAATCTAGAATTAGCAAAAAGCAAA
>CAKMZJ010000051.1:9843-16874 GCA_929200395.1 Candidatus Gorgonimonas eunicellae
AAATAAAAATAAAAATAAAAATAAAAATAAAAATAATTTATACATCTAACAAATATATAGCGAAATTATAAACTAACTAAGATAATTTGCAAGGAATTTATATGACTACAGTTACCATAAACACTAACAAAGGAAGTATAAAACTACTTCTTAATGAAGAAAAAGCACCAATTATTGATGGCGTCCACAATATAATTTTTAGCTAATTTTAATAAATATATAAAAATATCACAAGTGCACTAAACCTGTCATATACTTCATACATAATAACTTGTAATTGTTAGCACCAATAAAAATATTTTATTTATGTAATTTGGAGCACAAATGGCCATACAAAAAATAGGCTTGATTGCCACTACTGGAATTGTAGCAGGAAATATGATGGGAAGCGGTATTGCTTTACTACCTAAAAGTTTAGCCACTATCGGCTCAATTACAGTATTTGGTTGGCTCATTGCAACTCTTGGAGCGCTATCTTTAGCTTATGTTTTTGCTAAGCTAGGCACAATAAATCCGCAGTCAGGCGGCCCTGTAGCTTATGCGGGAGAAGTAGCACCTATTTTAGGATATCAATCAGGTATTTTATACTACCATTCTACTTGGATTGGCAACTTAGCTATTGCAGTTGCTGGAGTTTCTTACTTTTCTTATTTTTTCTCTGCATTAAATGAATGGCTTAATAGTCTGCTTGCAACGATTGTAGTGATTTGGATTGTTTGTATTATAAATATAGTTGGCGGAGTAAAATGGATAGGAAGATTAATAACTACAGGAATTATTTTAATGTTAATTCCTGTAGTGTTAACTGCTACTATAGGTTGGTTTTATTTTTCTTATGATACATTTATTGCTAACTGGAATGTTAGTGGTAAGGGCAACTCCACTGCTATCATTAACTCTGTTATTTTATGTTTATGGTCTTTTATTGGTTTAGAATCTTCTTCAGTTGAAGCAAATTTAGTAAAAAATCCTAAAAAAACTATACCGCTATCTACTTTGATTGCCACTTTAATAACTGCAGTTTTATATATTCTCTCATCTACATCTATTTTAGGAATGTTTTCCGTAGCCAATTTAGCTAAATCTACTGCTCCATTCGCTGACAGTGCTAGAGTTATCTTAGGATCATGGGCGCCTCCATATATATCAGCCATAACTGCTTTTGTTTGTTTTGCCTGTTTAGCTTCGTGGATGATGCTAACTGCTGAAGCTGGAGCTCGTAGCGCACGCGAGGGATATTTTCCTAAATCTTACGGTATAAGAAATAAACAAGGTATACTAACAAAAGGAATACTTATTGAATCTATACACATGACAGTATTACTTTTACTAGTTGCATTATTTAAGCATAACAGCAATACAACACTAGATATCTTTGGAGCATTAATTTCTATTGCTGGGCTTACTGTATTACTACCTTATTTTTATAGCTGTCTAAATTTACGATCTAGATTAAAACTAAGCATCCAATACTTAGCCCCATTAGCAACATGTTTTATAGGATGCATGTTTTGTCTTATAGCTTTTTATAGTGCAAAAGGATCTGGGCTATCTGAAGCTTTGTTAATTTATATATTTATTTTATTTTTTTATGCAAGATGGAGTAGTAGGCACGATAACAAATTGTATTTCCCTAAAGTATCGTCGTCTCATGATGATGACGATATCAATACTAATAAAGTTATAAAGTAATAATTTGATCTGCTAATTTAAAATATAGTATAATTACCGACGCATCTACATAGATAAACATTTTACTTCAAGTAACAAGGATTTTATAACTAAAACAATGCCCAACTTATTAAATCATAACAAAATAACTATTTTCACTTGCTTGCTTATACTATTAATACTGCCTGGTTGTTTCTTTATAAAGCAACAAAAGCAACCTGCATTGCCATCGTTGTTTGAATTAAATGAGCTTTACGAGAAACATTTAGCTAACTTGCATCAAATAAAATCTTGGAAATTATCCGCTAAAATGCAAATAAAAACAAATAAGGAGTGCTCAAAAGTATTGCTAACATGGAAACAAATTGTTCAAAACTATAATTTACATATAACAGGACCATTAGCTGTACATATAGCAGATATAACAGGTGATAATAACCATATTACAGTAAAGCTTTCCGATGAATTAAAAACTAGTGACAACCCCAATACATTAATAACAGAAATGACAGGCCTAAATATTCCTATCAACTCACTTGAATATTGGATTAAAGCCATTCCCGATCCTAATTACCCCTTAGTTAAAACATTAAATAACTATGGTTATATCAGTGAGTTACAACAATTAGGATATATTATTAAGTATAATAATTACAAAAAATTTAATACAAAAATATTTCCAACTAGTATACAAATATCAGCTGAAAACATTAGGTTAACTATAATAATCGATAAATGGAAAGTATTATAAAAAATATGAAAAAAAATATCCCTAACCAAATAACCGTACTATCTCCAGCAAAATTAAATTTATTTTTGCAAATAGTAGGCAAGCGCCAAGATGGCTATCATAATTTACAGACTGTGTTTCAATTATTAGATTTTGGCGATAAAATGTCATTTAAACTAAATAACAACAGCGGTCAAATAACCTTGCGCTGTAATAATACAGATTTACAATATCAAGATAATATCATATATAAAGCTGTGGCAGAGCTAAATAAAGTAGCAAAGTCTAACTTTGGTTGCGATATTTACTTAGAAAAAACCATCCCAATAGGCGGTGGCATGGGCGGAGGTAGCTCTAATGCCGCTACAACGCTACTAGTGCTTAACAAGCTATGGCAGTTAAATCTAAACTATGACACTTTATTAAACATTGGTAGCAACTTAGGTGCTGATGTTCCTATATTTATTAATGGCAATAATTGCTTTGCTGAAGGCATTGGAGAAAAGTTAACTCCTATAAAATTACCAGAATACTGGTATTTAATAGTAGCGCCCAATATACAATTGAATACCGGCAAAATGTTTGCAAGTGATGATTTAATTAAAAACTCAACCCCAGTAGATATAAACACTGCGATAAAATCTAATAAAAACTGTTTTGAATTAGCTGTTAAAAAATCTAGTAATATCATAGAACAAGAAATAAAATTACTAAATGAAGCCTCAGTAGACTCGGTAACTCCAGCTGCAATTACTGGATCAGGGGCTTGTTTTTTTACAAAATTTAAAACACAATCTGATGCTGAATCCGCTAGAAGCTATTTTATTAACCATAAAACTAGCAGCAGTTATTGCGTTATTGCGAAAGGCTGCGATAAATCATTGCTACATAAAGAGTATATTTTATAAAATAGGTTATGAATTTTAGCAGCATCTTCGGGCATTACTAATAAAATTATATGATACGGCGTTTAAAATTATTAGGCTTGGGTATTGTGTTTTTATAAATTTTAATTTATAGTTGTTGCTAATTACAATTAAATCAACTTTATTCATCACAAAAACAACAACGGCTAAAAGTTGTAAGTAATAGTTAGTTTTTTAATCTCTAAAAATATATTTTTTTGGGGTGTAGCCAAGCGGTAAGGCAACGGGTTTTGATCCCGTCATGCGCAGGTTCGAATCCTGCCACCCCAGCCATATTCAACCAAACACATCATAGTTTAAATAACAACTAAAGAAGTATCTTTAATAAGATATTTCTAGTAAATCTTGTAATACAATTAATATTTAGATAATATTTTAACTACCTTAACTATTTTTAGTTAACTTATCTAAAAATTTATATCTAATAAAAATTATATACTTAAATAAAAATTTATTGACTATAATAACAGTTTTACAGTTTAAGGCACTTACATGAAAAACTATAAAAATATAATAATATTAATATTTTGCGTTCTTACATCAGAATTTGTTCTAGCTGGAGATGAATCGTATTTTAACCCTGCGTTAAATATATTAGGCGATACCCTTAAACCTTGTTGCGTAAATCCAATAACAGGTTTTTTTAGAAATGGGTACTGCGATAACAATAGTCTAGATAATAGAAAACAACTAATATGTTCTGTTATTACCAAAAAATTTTTAGACTTCGCTAAACAACAAGGCAAAGATTTAACGACTGCTAATTTAGAGCATAAATTTCCAGGTTTAAAGCCTGGAGATAACTGGTGTTTACCTATTGCAGCATGGCAAGAAGCTCATAAATCTGGGTATGCTCCACCAATCAAAGCCGAAGCAACTCATGAAAAAGCATTAGATAGTATTGATTCTGAGTTATTAGAAAAATACTCAGTAACAGATAACTAACTATTAGAAATATGTGGTACGGGATGAAAAAACAAATTTTATTATGCTGTTATATTATTGCTAGCATATGTTATCAAATAACAGCAATTAATATCTGTTATTCTAATGATTATGAAATTAATTATAAGCTTAATAAAAAAGAGTTTACTAGAAAATTTCCTGAATTTATAATCAATAAATATCAGCAAGCCCCGAAAACTTTTACACTTGATATAGCTAATCTTTTTAATGAACCTATAAAAATATTAGTTTTATATGAATTATTGCAAGATGTTACCTCAATACTAGATACACATAAAATAGATTATTGGCTTACAGAAGAAACATTACTAAATTATAGCAAATTTAATAATTTTGCTCCATGGCAACAAGATATTCAACTAGCGATTGATTACGACAACTTTAGAAAGCAGTTAAATAAAATTACTACAATAAACAAAGACTTAGTGTTTACATGTTACGACAATATTTTAAATTTACAAAACCTACCTAATGTAATTTTTACTGAAACAGGCTTTGTTAAGGCTGTGCAAAAACATGAACCTGAACTAAGTACCGAAGAAATAATACAAATTTATGAAAATTTAAATAAAAACAATGAACAACTAAAATTATATTTTTATCCATATAATGTATCAACTACTGGCATAACCCACTCCATAAATTATTTGTATTACCTATTTATAAAAGCGAAAAAAAATATTAACGGACATATGCTTACTGATATTTTTCCATTAAAATTAGTATACTTTAATTCTATACTCGTTAAAATACCTAATAATATAGATGCTATTATAAAATTAGAAAATCGTAAATGTTGTTTTTATCAACAGTATAAAGGCAGAACGATCTATTCAAACGACAGGTCGCTAAATCTAAAACACATTAAAGCTAACCTAGAAATCATGCCATTATTATATGATTTTATAAAATTTATTTTTGAAGATTTAAGCACATGTTCAGATACATTACCCAAACAACACGAAATAAAAAATAGCAACTAACTTTAATCTACAACTTGTTTTCTAAGTACTAAATAGGACGCTTAGAAAACGTTATCAACAGTTACTAATTAAAGCTCAGTGGCACAAGTGCAAATTGCATTTTGGTCCCCGCCATCACATTTAGGGCAATAACTAGCACTAGCAATGCTAATTGTAATTGCTACGAATATGCCAACAAAATATATTTTCTTTATAGCTTTCACATTGCCTCCTATCAACCTAATAGCTTAATATTGTATTATAACTAGTCTTAATTGATTACAGCTACTAACATTGTATCTAATTATTGAAGATTTACTACACCCTACTACAACCTTTATTACATAGTCATCTAAATACATTTGTCTTATTTCTTATAATATTTCTAAGACGGCTGTGCGGCGTTTAACAATAGAACAACACACTCAGGATTAGCATCACATTTCTAAGACGCCTGTGCGGCGTGTAACGTTTGACAAGCTATTTTGACTGACAGCCGAAATTTCTAAGATGCCTATGCGGTGTGCAACAATGATATGACATTATGCCTCCTTGCTACTCTCACCAAAAACACCACCACGAATTAATATAGCAACTACATAATGGCTTTCCTCAGCAGTTAATTCTCTAGATCCAAGCACCCATCTATAAAACAAGCTATAAAAATCATTTTTAGCTTGAGGGTTTCTAAAAGCTCTACCAAGAGTAGTTACCGAACCATAAGGTTCAATCGATATGGGCATATTAGTATATTCAGGATACCAAGTATCAATAGTCCTTATAGCATTACCTATTTTTTGCGAATGCATTGCCGCCTGTTCATTTGCCTTATATAAAACTTTACTTTTATCACTGTTTTGTTTAGTTTCTTTATCGAGAACTAACTCTTCTGATGAATACACTTCTTGGCCAGCACCTAGCTTAGCATAACAAATTACTTTTAATGATAGAAAATCGTTTTTACTAGTTAGAGTATTAGCAATAAGTTTAGTCAAAATTTCGATACCAAACTCTTTATGATCAAAATTTTGCAAGGAAACTTGTTGCTTAGCATCAAAAGTTATAGTTTGTTGTGAGCCTTCGGTTAGTACTTCAATAACAACCATTATATGCTCGGCACCTACTAGGTTACGCCATAAAAACCGTCCATTTACTAGGTTAGTTGCATATCTATGAGCAAGTTCAGTACATTTATGTTGGTTAATATAAGCATTAACCCGTTCAGTTAAATTTTGTTGAAACTCGGGTTTATCGCAAGCGCAAGCTTGATGAATATTACCTAAAAATTTTACAGTAAATTCAAGTTTTAAGGTGTCTTTATCTAATGGTAACGCACAGACATCTACTGTTTGTAATTTTGCTTTTTCAACTTCAGCATTAAGTTTAGTTAGATCTTTAGCAATCGCTGGTTTTAATCTATTAGAAATAGTACCCCTAACTGATTTTTCTTGTAACTTTAAAGGAATGGTAGTAGCTACACTCATTACCTTATCCCATGGTTTTGTAGGCTCGCATTTTAGATGTTCATTTTGTAAATTTTGATACATCCAGTTAGTCGCAGACATTACAGCATCGGATACTACTATTTTTTTATCAAATGCTAATACCGCTGGTATTTGTTTATCTTGTTTTGCCATTATTAAATATCTTATTTGCTTCAATAACAATAATTCTTTTTTAGTTTAGGCTAAGGAAAGCACTCTATCATCTTTGTGCATCACTAACTATTACTGCTGGAAAAAATCTGGATCACGGATTTTTATTAATTTCATCCGC
>CAKMZJ010000052.1 GCA_929200395.1 Candidatus Gorgonimonas eunicellae
GCTTCGGTGGCAACAGGCTCTACAACTGGGGTATCTGCTGCTTCTAAAATATCTTCTGAACTAATAGTCTCTGCTTCTGCCACTGGTGTATCTTCAGCTTCGGTGGCAACAGGCTCTACAACTGGGGTATCTGCTACTGGTTCTACGTTATCTTCGGAACTAATAGCCTCTGCTTCTGCTGGTGTATCTTCAGCTTCGGTGGCAACAGGCTCTGCAACTGGGGTATCTGCTACTGGTTCTACGTTATCTTCGGAACTAATTGTATCTTCTTCTATCTCTGATGTTTCTTGATCTTCCGTAGATGAAATATCTTCTTGAAACTCGCTTTCTTGTTGTTCTTTTTCTTGCATTAAAAAATTTTTAGCATCTTCTAACTTTGTAGGATCTTTTTCAATTACCGCCTGAATTAATGCCGGATTAATAGGCAATATATGCATATCTTCTAATGCTTGAAGTTGAGACTCTAAGGTAGCCTGTATATTGCCTATATCTGTTTCTAAAATACAGCCTTTATCATGCACCTCATTGCTTTGAGCTATTTTAATTTCTACTATAGTAGGGAAAGCTACTTTTAATTCAGAAATTTTTTGAGAAAGATAATCTAAAGATTGAGGGTTAACTTTTAATAACACCTTAGAGCATCTATACTTATGCAAAGAAGCTTCTATCATTTTTAAAGTAATTTCATTACTCTCGTATCCTGATATTATCTTCCTTACTGAGTCAGTTACCGCTTTATGTAAGAATATAGAAGAATTTGCCAAAAATTTATTACATATGTTTAAGGTATTTAATATTGTGCTAGATGTTTGTTGCATAACAGAAGCTACAGTTTTTCTTCTTGCCTCTTCAGAAATACTACTAGCTTCACTCTTTGCTTTTTCAACAATAGCCTCAGCCTTTTTAGTAGCTTGCTCTATAATACCTTCAGCTTGTAATATAACCGCGTATTCTTCAACTCGCAGAATAGAGCTTTCTGGATAGTCTTCAAATTGATCTTTTTTTATTTCGATGAATTTACGCATGTCGGCTCTATCATCCTAATGATTTTATTTATTAATAATTTTAATAATTTTTCATCTTCTTTATTTACATACTTTATATCATAGAATAATTTTTTAAACTCAATTGGCAATTTAAATTTCACTCTATGAATTATTTTGTCATCTAAATCTTTAGAAATAGATAAAATAGCGTTGATTCCTATTTTATATATAAAAGATATATTATCTTTTATTTGTGTTTTGAATTTTGGGCTCGCTAAAATAGATGGAGGCCAAGATGATAGCAACAACGGTACAGTATTAACAGCAAAGTTATAATCTCTTTCTCCTAACAGTAATTTAAACTCTTTTTGCCCTCCTCCTTGTAAACTAGTACGAATTAATACATTGCAGAGTGCTATACCACAATATCTGGCAACATTATAAATTTTCTTATAATCTGCTATAAATAATCTAATAAGCGGATGATCAACTGGCACCGTAAAATTGCAATCCATTTTCAGCTTTCGTAATATCCACACACTTGATTCCATATGCAAAAACCGAATAAGATTTTTATCTAAGTTATTAAAAAATAATTTCTTTACCCAGCTAGGATGATTGAGATCAATGCGCATGTGATAAAAGTCACAAATATCTTGCCACATATCACTGTCAAACATATTTGTAAATTTAGTATTATCCATGTGCTAATCTCCATTTAAAACCTGATAAGATAAACTATTCTGGTGGTTTTTCTTCAGTTTCTGTTATTTCTTCAGTCTTCTCTTCATCAGCTGGCGCTACTGTATCATCTGCTTCTTGTGATTCTTCTTTTGTTTTGCTGTTATCTTTATTTTTACGAGTATTTATGTAAAAGAATACCGCTACTCCTATAAATAATAATACAAAAATAACAATTGCTATGATTACAGAATAATATTGATTTCCTTCAGAAGCGGATACTACCCCAGAGCTACCGTATGCTAGCCCCTGTTCGTGTGGAGTTTCTGCTTCAAACAATACGATACCTACATTATTAGGAAGAATTCTAGGTATAGACTTTACAACAAGAGTGGTTATGTCCTGAACTTTATCTTTTAGATCAACAAACTTGCTATACTTTATCATGACTGACACAGACATGTCATTAGCACTCTTTTGTGAGTTACGCTCCTTACCTTCTTTGAAAGGCATAATAATATGGGCTTTTACATCAATCACTCCAGATATTGCACTTATCATATCAGCAATCCCTTGTGCTACAGCATAGTTATACCTAACCTGCTCTTCTAATGGGGATTTTATCAAACTGTCTGCTGGAAACAATTTAGGTACTGTGTCATAATAATTTCGAGGGTAACCATAGGCATAAAGCGCATCAACAGCTATAGCTTTTTTGTCAGTTGGTACAGAAATTGCAGCAACGCCTTTTTCTAAAACAATAGTAGCCTTAATTCCGCTAGCACTTAACAGAGCCAACATCTCATTGGCTTCTTTTTCTTGTAAATTGGAATAAAGAACACCTTCACAACCTGTTAATAACAAACAGACAAAGCTCAATGCAAGTACAATAATTCTCATTTATATTTTTCCTTGTAATCCTCCATGAATATATTGAAGACATATTTTCTACATTATCTTCAAATAAACAATGTATAATATCCCATAGTAAAAAAACATTATACAATCATATAAATTCAATAATATTCATTAATAAGTAGCTACTGCATTTTTAATAGAGTTTCTAACGTTTGATTCGCCTTACCTACAGCTTTAGCTGTTATATCCTGAGTTACCATCATGCTACTAATAGCAAACTGTACCTTAACTAAACTAGCTGGCGATGTATCACTTGATAATGTAGTTATGGTGTGCATTTGCTTATTAAACTTATCTCTTGCATCGCCTATAAAATTTACAAATGGATTATCAGCAGGATTTTTGGTATTAACCTGATTATTATAAGCATCCTTAAACTCGGCAACATCGCTGGGATTTACGTCTTTTTGTGAAACCTTAGAAGTTTGCTCCTCAGCAATTTTGTCAATAGCACTTGACACTCCTTTATCCATGATACACCTCTACAACACACCAATAAAATAAATTACTACAAACTAATACTACTATTATTATTATTAAAATCTGTCTACATATTCAGCATTTTTTGCGGCTATCTCCCGAGAAAGCGCCATCATATCTTTAGTAAAATAAAAGCCAAAAATCACATATAGCTGTTTGTCATGAGGCAGTTTTTTTACCCATTCTTGATCTTCAATACGGTTGCTTATTTTCTTCTGAACAGCATCACGGTTTTTAAATGCTGAAGGTTTTTTAAAATATAAATCCTGAGCTTTATTAGATGTAGTAGCCTTTTTCCCTTTATCCTGCTGCGCTGGTGCTACAAATTTAGGGCTAGATCTAGCTATACCTTGGCTACTCGAAGATATTGAGCCACTCCCATTAATATTCTGAGACATAAAATCACCACCTAAAACTTTACTATAAGTACAATTATACGCGCCTATATCTTCTGAATAGTAGCAGTAGCTACATCCTTAACTGATTTTATCATTGAAGAAAACATATTAAAATTCAGCGTCCATTTATTAATCCTAAACTGTAGTGCGGCTAAATTAGCTGGATTAGGATTATTGCTTTTTTGCAACTTTTTCATTGCTACCTGAAGACTTTTCTCACCCCTTAAAAGGTTGCCTTCCATTGACCCTACTGCACTATCAAAACTAAAGTGAAAGCTATCATCTAATAGACCTGCATCAGGACTAACATTGGGTTCTGACATAATAACACCTCTATACTACAGCTCGATACTATGTAACACATCATTTAGCAGATTTCATTCTTTCTTCTGCTTGTTTAATTGCATTTTCGCCAAAATCTTTTAGTAATGGATCATCCGACTCTTTACAACGATTAGCAAAACCAACGGCTGTATTTATATCATTAATTTTAAAGGCAATTAAACAAACTGCCATATCAATTTCAGATACTTTATCTTTATTTATTTCTTTTTTTAACACTTTAAACGATTCGCTTAATTCGTTATTACCAGCGTAAGCAAAACAACGACCAAGCGCTATAGGTATAGAATTACCACCGGTTAGTTCTAAAGCATCAAAAACATTAAGCGCTTCATCTTTAAATCCATTACCCGCAGCTGTCAACCCTACTTCCATTAAAAAAACTTTATCTTTTTTATCAAGTGCTACCACAGGTTTAGTTTTTTTCATGCCATAATCATTCATAAATATTAAACACCCACGTTAAAAAGAATCAAAGTTACGAAGCTCCTAAGCGCTCATGCATGTTGCGTATAACAGAATCAGATACCTCCCAAGCTGTTTTTAACTTTTCTAAAACAACTTTTTTATCAGGAGTACACCCCTTAGATAACTGTTTTTCTACAGCTAATTTACTATTGTTTATTTTATCTATATACTCCCGTAATTTAACACCATTACCATCTGCCTTTAGATTTTCCTCTAATTCAGTCATTAAAATTTCTTCAGACACGCTGTCGGTAAATTCACTCATTATTAGTAGCTCCAAATGAATAAAACATAGCCTGATTGCCTTTTATCAGCGTGATACCTTTACGGTTAATCTCTTTTACTATAAAACCACTTGGTAACGCTGAACCACGCATATAACTTTTGCCGTTCTGTAAAGTAAACTTGGAGTTCCTACCAAGCTCTACTGAAGCAATTTTTAGGCTATTGTCAGATAAATTTTTAGTATATGCCTCTAAAGTGGGAGAAAACCCATATCTTCTACGAAAATATTCCGCTTGTTGATGAAAAATCTTATTTTGATTATCAGATAAATCACCAAAAACCACTAAATTTTTACCATCCATTTCTATGTGTTTTATATCAGTCACTCCCGCTAAAGCAAGCATTCTTTTAAATATAACCAATAATTTCCTAGAATGAATATACTCTAAATCCCAAGATTTTAAACCAAGCACTTTAGTGTTTAAATAATTCTCTAAATCGCTAAATTTGCTATAATCCTTGATATAACCCCTTAACACAACAGAGCCCAATTCTTCTCCAGGATATGCATCTAACCCTTTAAAACCATATCTATCAAGCAAGCTATTTACTGTTTGTACAATTGCTTCTTCAACTTTAACTTTTAATACTGAGGTGGTTTTTATGTTTTTTAACATAACTTTTAATGCTTCAAAATCCTTCTTAGTTCGCACATATCCAGATACCAATATCGCTTCGGTTTTTGAAAATAGCAAACTTACATTAACACCATACAGACCAGAAACTTCAATCTTTCTTCTAATATTTTTAATATCTAATTCAACATTAGTAGACTTGTCATCAATAATAATGCTAGAGGGCATATTATTATCTTCCGTTATTAAACTAAAAATAAGCACTACCGAAACTGGAAAAATAACACACAACAAAGCAAAACTTGCAGATAAAAAACTTTTAATCAAAGGATTTATTATGATACTGCTCTTCTTGCCTTGGAGATCTTCCTGTGTTTCTTCTGTTTGTCCATCTTCTACTGATAAATTATCTTTATTTATTGTCTCGTTTCTTTCTTGGGGTTTTGGCCAGTCAGTTGCCCCAAAAACAACTGCTAAGCTTAACCCTCCTGTAGTAAGTATAGAACTATTTTCAACTAAGGACCTATCTTCTTCTGCTACATTACTATTTATTTTAAGACTATCCTCTTTGTTTAGTAAAATAGCGTATAATTCATGATCTTTATTTACTTCAAAGCGTAAATGCGTCTCAGATAATTTATAACCAGGTAAAACTATATCTGATTTTGCATCATCGGTTCCCAAAGTAAAGTTTCCCTCGGGTAAATCTATAATTACTCCTAAATAAGGTCCGGTAAGTATTTTAAACTTCCATAATTCCTGATCCATATTGTATCCTACGACCTAATAACTTTTAGTCAAAAGTTAGTTCAATCCTTTGTAATTATCCTTATACCTTGTACACCATCACTTGTTAAGCAGTCTATTTCAGAATAATAAATATTATTTTTATCATTTTTATTTATTAGTAACTTAGCCTTATCTTTTGTATAACAAGGGAAGATGCTTCTAAAATCTATGTACTTATTTTGTAATCTGTTTAAATCAACCACAGTGTTAACAGGTTTATCATATCCTTTAACTGGGACTTTATATTCTGTTTTGAAGCTACTAGGCTTTGACCTTCTTGGTTGTTGCTTTTTACTTGCTTCTTTAGTAACTTCTACACTTTTTTCATGGTATTTTACTCTATCTGGCTTTTTAACCGCTACTGACTGCGTTATTGTTTTTTTGTGTTCAGTCTTTTCTTTCACGCTATCAGACCAAATATCTTCATCATCTTTACTAGTAATTAGCTGATTAGCCTCTCTAGCCTCCTCAATTTGCTTAAGTAACTTATCGCGTTCAGCATACAGTTTATTCGACTTATCAAATGTGCTATATATGATACGTGGTTGTAATAAGAACATTCGCATAAATTTTACTTTTTTATTAGACCTATCTTTAAATAATAGACCAATAATAGGTAAATCTCCTAATATAGGAAGTTTATTAACTTTATCTATAGTGCTATCTGTGTAATATCCACCTATTAATAAGCTCTCGCCTTCATTTATGGTAGCCATAGTATTTATGGTAACATTATTAATCATTGGTAATTCACCTTGTGCCGATGACTGCCCTTGTTTACCATCTTGAATCTCTATCTTTAAAGACACTTTTTTATGAGCACTAAAATCTATTATCCTAGGGGTTATTTTTAACGAAGTACCAAATGTTATTGTTTGTATTGTATTAGAATATTTTGAAGATAACGGTATATGTATAATATTATCAAAATTTAAATTTGCTGTAGTGTTATCCTGAGTTAACACCGCTGGTCTCGAAGCATATTTTGCATTACCTTCTCGGTGTAAGATGCTAACTCTTGATATAAAGTCAGCGGTCTCTTTACCAACTAATGTAAAAGGATTACCACTAGCTACACCTTTAGCTGATAGATCAGTATTCAGGGTTATTCCTAAATTACTATCTTTATCTAAACCCTTAGTTATATCCCATAAGATACCTAAGTCTTCAGACTTAGATACACGTATATCTATTATTGAAAGGCTAATTTCTATTTGCCTTTGAGGCTTATCTAACTCATTAATTAAAAATTTATATATTTCAATTCGCTGCGGGGTATCACGTACTAATATGGCGTTTAATTGGTCTATGGCTTCAATACCAGAGTTTAGTGGAGGATGATTTGATGCGGCAACATCTAATACAGCACCCAAATTTTTTGCTTTTTTACCGCTCATCTCTGAAGCTTCTTGAGCCTCTACACCTGAACTTCCTTTGTATAAAACACTTTTATCATCTATAAACATTTTTTGCAGTAATTTTACAACTTCATCTGACACAGCTATGTGTTTAAGCTTAATAATTGCTACTTCTAAATTCTTTTCTTCTAGTCTAGCTCTCTGTAAATCAACTATTTTTAAAGTTTCTTTTATAAGAGAGACATAACGAGGTGGTCCAAATACATATACTATTGATTGCTCTGGTATTTCTTTCCATTTAAACCTATCATCCCAAATACCTGTATCTTTAGCTGCCGCTTTCAATTGTGCTATTGTTACATTGTTTAGCGTTAACATTACACTAGTGTTCTCTGATATTGCAGTAACATACAAAATATTACCATCAAAATACCAAGTTAAATTGTATAATAGACAAAATTCATTTAAAAAACTCATAGCTGAAAAAGCTTCAAAAGTTTTATTAATATTAATATCTATTTTATCACTAACAGACACCTTAACACGGTAATTATGGGAAAAACCTTGCATTACCTCCTCAACACTTACACCTCTAGCAATAAAGTAAAACGGCTGTCTCTTGTTGAGGAAGTTTACCTCTTTTACTGTCTCACCAGCATTACTATAATTTTTATCTGCATATACCCGAGCAATAGCAAAAAACAATAAGATAATGGTAAATAGTGATAATATCTTCAATCTGATATTCATGGCCTTAATACCTGAGGCCCATGCGAAGTTACTTGACTTGAATCTAGATTATTTTTGTATAAAATATCAATAATATGTTGGGTATAAGCCTCATGCTGATAAATTATATCTTCTATATTATTTTTTTCATCTTCTCTAACTAGCCTTTGCACCACAAAGGTTTCTTCTTTATCTACGGCTACAACACTGTCAAACACGGTAGAAGTATTAAAACTAAATTTTAATATATTAATAATATTTTCTAAAGATATATTATTTTGTAGGATTTTGTCTAATTTTTCTATTACTGACACAATCCAATACCTTTCTTTTATATTATAAATGTAAGATGGATGCTTATTATCTAAATCTATCTTAGTTGTTTTTTTGTGGTTATCCGAGATATATTTTGCTATATCGTTAATGCTTAGGTTATCCATATATTATACACCGTACTACTGTAATATTAAGACTCTGATACCAGAAAAAAACAACAACTTATATTTTTACTTATATCAACCAAAAATTGTTTATTACAAAATCTATATTTAAATATTAAAGTATACAACTCATAAGTCTAGTAAACTTTTAATAAAAAGCAAATTATTTAAATATAAGTTTCTCTTACGTATTATAAATGTTAAACGATGAATAATATTAATATAGACAAAAAATTCTAGGCAATAATAATGACACAAAATAATATAATGGAGATTGATTTTACCTGCACCTCCCTGCAAAAAACAATAAATAATATAGTACAAAATACATCAAATAAAAATTCAATAGCTTCTGACACAAAATTATATTTAAATCAATTAAAAAACTGTAAAAATAAAATTTTGGGAAAAAACTCAGACAGTGATATTTTAGATAACTTAATAGTTAATCTTAATAATCTTAAAGATATATACAAAGAACTAGATGCTTTTATTGTAATTGAGCTAATCGAAACTTTTTTACAAATGCTTGTTAAAATTAATTCTCTTAAGTTAGGATTAAATGCTAATAATATTAAAATAATAGATAAAAGCATTGACCTGTTACCAAAGTTAATTACACAATACTTAGATAACGATATAATGTTTACAGATGATGTTCTATGGTGTCTTGATGCAGCAGATGCCATAAGAGAAAACAATGATTTTTTCTATATTGAAGAATATAATAATAACAACAATAGAGCTATGTTATTTGGAAAAGAAGTAACAGAAGATAATTTATTAAATATTAATAATAAATTAAAAGAATTAAAATATAATGTTATAAATATTGACGACACTAATAACATAGAAGCTATGCAACAAATAGATATCCTATGTTCTATAACCTGTAATAAAAATGAAATTAGCTTTTTAAAGGAAGTTTTTTATTTGGCAAAAAAAATGAATGATGGTTTTAACACTAGTATCAAAATAAATAACTTACATAAAGTTATATTTTCTTTTATCAATTCATTAAATTGTATTAAAGCATCTGCTATAAATTTTAATTATCAAGATATAGCACTTATGTGTTATTTTATTTCTAAAGTATACAATAATATTGTTATTTATAATATAAATATTTCTAATAAAATTATAAGTATTTTATCAAGGCTACACAGTTACATAATAAAATATATAGAATTTTATTTAAATGAACAATCGGTTGATGAAAAAGACAATATAAAATATAAAATAAAAACTTTATACCTCAATTTTTTAAGCTACACTAATTTAATTAATAATAAAGAAGTAATATCTAATAATGATTATTATGATACTATAAATACTAGTAACTTTGCTGTTTTTTTTGAAACAAGTGATTATCATGCTGAAAATAAAAATAAAGCTTCAGTATTCAGAGCACAAAATAAATATATCCCAGGATATATCGCAGCGGTAGGATTAAAATATAATATAGTTAATAAAACAAATCAGAAAATAGATATTACTATAGATAAAAATGTATCTCAAATACAATTTAACTCATATAATAATATAATAAGCTTTATCAATAATATTGTTAATTGTAGTTCATCAAAGCAAATAATAAATAATAAAGAATCTGATGATAGTAATTTAACTGTAAATATTTACCAAGAAGGAATAAATTTAATATTAGATGTAACAGACACTAGATATACTATTGACGATGATTATATTATTAAAAATATAACATCAGATAACACAATAGATGCTAATATTTCTATAAATTTATATAATAGATTGAAGCTATTATATAAAACTGAAGATAAACTATCTTTAGCAAAAGATGAAAACAGTATATATAATCTATACACAAAAGTTAGAAAATCAGGTGGTCACTTATTATTAGATAAAAATATAAATTCAAACGTTAAATTTTTAATTACAATGCCAATAACTAATAACACCAATATGCTTGTGGTAAAATCTGGAGATACAATGTATGCTGTGCCTTCAGAGTTTGTATTACACACTACGGAAAAATCAAAAAACAAACAACACAAAGATGCTCTTTTACTACATAATATTTTTAGTAAAAATAATAAAAAAAATTTAGTAAATAGCTATAATGAAGTAGTAACAATCGGTTTTAATAAAAAAACAATACCTATAGCCGTGGATAAAATCATTAACTTTAATAATTTATCCATAAACACATTACCTTTTCCTATCACTCATATAGAAGGAATAGATGCTGTAGGATTAACAACAACTAAGAATATTGTTTTTATTGTTAGTGCTTTTTATTTATATCATATATATTCTATCTCAAGATACTAATTTTTAGAGCTAATGAGTAAATTTAAAATAAAACATCTAAAAAATATTAATTATATTACAAGATGATTTAATAATAAAAGTCAAAAATCTTAATAGGTCATAGAAGGCAAATTTTAGCGTGTCAGACTTAGTTTGCCGTAACTCTGTATCTTCAAGTAAAAGATATATCATTAGAAGATGTATGTAATTGTTTACTATTTCCCTCAAAAGGATGCATAATTTTATATGAAACCTCAAATAATCCATGTAATAACCGCTCCAGTAGGAGAATACTCATTACTAATTCCCTCTAATTGCATATTAGAAATAACTATACCAGATAAACACCAAGCAGAACTAGTTCAAGAGCCTAATAAACTAAAAACAACTTACTGGAATAACGAGAAGATACCCCTAGTAGTTTTAAATAGTAGTAATACGGATATATTATCTAATTTTATTATCATTAAATCATTATTCAATAGTACATATAAATGTTATGCATTAGCGTGCTATGCTATACCTAAAATTATTGAAATAAATAAGAATAATATTACTAATACTGCAATAGGAGTTCGTAATAACAATATTAAATATCAAACATCAATCAACAATACGACTTATTTTATTGCTGATTTCAATAATATTGAATCTATGTTAAAAAAATCTTACAATTAATTAGGTGAATAAACTTTATTATGATGAACGATGACAATTATATAGAAATACGCAATTTAAACTTTTCAAGAGATGATCGCAAAATATACAATAATTTATCTATAGACATTCCTAAAAATAAAATTACTGTTGTAATGGGACCTTCAGGATCTGGAAAAACTACTTTATTAAGATTAATTGGCAAACAATTAGAACCTGATTCTGGTACAATTACAGTAAATGGTGCAAGTTTAAATCACATATCAAGAAAAGAGTTATTTTTATTACGAAGTCAAATGGGGGTATTGTTCCAGTCAGCATCTTTATTTCATGATTTAACTGTTGCTGAAAATGTTGCTTTTCCTTTAAGGGTTCATACTAATTTATCTGACTCAATGATAAACGACTTAGTTAGCATGAAATTAGAAGCTGTAGGGTTGAGAGGTACTAAAAATCTTGCTCCTTCAGAACTTTCGGGAGGAATGGCTAGAAGAGTAGCATTAGCTAGAGCAATGATCTTAGATCCTTCATTATTGATGTACGACGAACCTTTTGTTGGACAGGACCCTATAATCCTAGGAATATTAAAATCTTTAATACAAAAAATTAACACTGTTAAAAAAACTACTAGCCTGATTGTATCACATAACATAGCAGAGGCGCTATCTATTGCCGATATGATCTACATTATATCTAATGGCGAAATAGTAGCTCAAGGATCAGCGGATGCCATAAAAAACTCTAAATCAGATTTTGTATTACAATTTATAAATGGGTACACAGATGGCCCTGTAGCTTTTAACTTTCCCGCTGAGCAAGATTATACTGCTGAGCTATTAGGTAAAACCAATGCTTAAAACATTTAAAAAAATAGAAAATCTTGGACAATACTTTATAGATTTATGTAATTCACTAGGTGAGTCACTAATTCTTCTATATAGAGCAATATATTCAAGGTTTTTGTTTGAGAACAACTGTAGCTTACTCGCAAAACAAATATATAAATCAGGAATATTATCTTTATTTATTATATCAGCATCTGGTATATTTGTAGGCATGATTTTAGCTTTTCAGGGGTATACAGTATTCAGTAAAATACAATCTGAAACTATAATAGGACAGTTTATTGCCTTATGCTTGATACGCGAATTAGCTCCTGTAATAGCAGCCTTATTATTTGCTGGAAGATCTGGGTCTTCTATGGCTGCTGAAATTGGTTTCATGAAATCTTCAGAACAATTATCTAGTATGGAAATGATAGGAGTTGATCCAGTAAAATATGTAATTTCTCCCATGCTTTGGGGTAGCGTTATCTCTATGCCTATTTTATTTTTTATCTTTTGTGTTGTAGGTATTTATGGTGGGGCTTTTATTGCCATCACTTGCTTATCAGTTGATCATGGTGCTTTTTGGAGCGAGATGCAAGCTACAATTACTTTTAGTGGTGATATAGTAAAAGGACTAATAAAAAGCACTGTTTTTGGTGTTGTTATTTCTTGGATTTCTGTATTTCAAGGCTGGAATAGCATTCCTACAGCAGAAGGTGTAGGAAAATCCACAACAAAAGCTGTTGTATATTCTTCCTTAACTGTTCTTGGGTTAGATCTTATATTAACTGCACTGATGTTTGGAGATATTTAAATGAAGAATAGACAGATTAATATTTTAGTTGGTATTTTTTTACTTATAGGTATGTTATCTTTTATTACTCTAAGCATAAAAATAAGTGGTTTAGGGTTTAAAGATTTACAAACCAACGAAACTTACGAACTTATAGGTTATTTCGATAATATAGGTAATTTAAAGTCAGGATCTAGTATTTCACTTGCAGGAGTAGAAATAGGCAGCGTCGGATTAATAGAACTAGATCAAAATAACTATAATGCAAAAGTACACTTGGAAATTGATAAAAATATAAATAATATTCCAGTTGATAGTATAGCCTCAATTGTTACTTCTGGAATTATTGGAAATAAATATATTAGCATTGTGGTCGGTGCAGAAACCATTTTTTTTAATGATGGAGATGTCTTTGAAGAAACCCAATCAGCGTTAATTATAGAAGAGATAATTGGTAAATATTTTGTAAACTCATTAAATACAAAAAACTAAAGTATACATTCAAATAGAACCTGTATATTATTAACATTTAATTTAAATATATACTTTTTTACCTAGCAACTTTTAACTTTTTAAAAGGTGATTTAATAGTTTTAAATTAAGTAGCTCCCTAGTTTAAGAAGTTAAAAATAATTGAATTGCTACAGCAATTTAGCTGCAATCTGATATTTATGGAAATAACATGCGCAAGACTAAATATTTAATTATTAATATCATAGCATTAATTTATATTACAATATTAATTAATGCTAAAGCATATGCTAATACCAATGTTGATAATAAACCTCTTGTCATTACAAACAATTTGAACGTACCCCCTAGTGTTGTAGCTAAAACAATTACTGAACATCTTATTGAATTATTTAAAGAAAATATCACTAGTTATAGAAAAAATGAAACAATAATGTATGATCAAGTAAAAGATATTCTATCTGATATAATAGCTTTTGATCAAATTAGCGTATCTATAATGGGAAAACACGCAAAAAAAGCAACTAAAAACCAAATAGCAAAATTTAGTAATCTATTAAAGGATAACCTTGTTGAATTTTATAGTAAAGTTTTTCTCGAGTTTGAAGCTGATAAATTTGTTATAACTCATGTTAATGCAGTTCCTCAACGAGAAATAGACGAATACAAACAAGGAAAAAGAAGATTAATTTCGGTAAAATTAACAATTGCAAAAAACAATGAAAATTACACTATAAAATACTCGCTAATACAATCAAATAATAAATGGAAACTAAAAAATATTACTTTCGATAAAACAAATGTAGGAGTTCAATTACGTAATCGTTTTTCTGAAATTTATGATAAACAAAAAAATATTGATAAATCTATAGATTCTTGGGTTAATAATACAAAATTATAAAAACCTCTACCATTAAAACTCACCTTCATGCGCCTGCAAACCTGAAGGTGTATACACGTGGCAGTTAGAAATGCTAGGTGTATATAGATGCTCATTGAATAAATAAAATTTTTCTATAACAACTATAAAAGATTAAGAAAAATATTTTTTTTATCAATAAGTGTATTATTGAATTCTATTTTGTTAATGAATAATTACTGAAAATAAACTGAACTAATTGAAAATATAAATATCTATATAACCTCTCAAGTTATAGTAACTAAAAAAACAATGTTACAGTATTAAAATTGTAAATACATTGAAAACATAAAATAATTATTTATTAAAAATTATATTAATTTTATAACAAATATCTTTATGCATTTTTTTAAGAGCCTAACTTGAATAAGCAATAATAACAAGGGTAAAATTTTATGTTGAATATAGCTAATAATTCTAATATTAATTTAGCAAACAATACAGTAAACCAGCAAGCAGATACGTTACCTACAAAAAATAGTAATATTTTTTATAAAGGTCATAAATTAGAAAAAATCACACCATTATATCCAAAAAATTCATTTATCTGTTCTATTTGCAAAAATAGCTTAATCGACAGTAAAACTCAACAGTTAGTGCGTCTTGAAAATAATGATGGCTGTCATTCAAGTTGCTATGACAAGGCAGGATATGACAGCATTTACCGTGTTAAGCAAGTAGATAATCAAGCCGAAATTATAGCTTACCTTAGTAAAGCTAAAAGCAATGAAAATAATGATGGCATTCTTAGGTGTGTAGAACCTGATTGTCTTTTTGCTATACAAGAAGAATCATATAATAAAAATACAAGGCAAAAACAGAAGGAAGTGACGCAACAGGAGTCTGGTCTGGCACATAAAGATAATGTATCCTCGGAAATAAAAAAAATAATCACTGATGCTAATTTATCGTTTAAGCAAGAACTAGCATCATCAATTAAAAATTATCTAACAAAAAAAGGGTTTAGTCATTTTAATGAGTATTCAGAACTTGAAGACCCTAAAATCACAGAAAAAATAATTGCAGAACATCTCAGCGATATAGAATTAGATTATAAATATATTAATGATTTATTCAATGGATGCCCTTATTTTACTGAAACATTTCATGGTGAAGAAAGCCATGAAATAATAGGCGAAAAAGAAGCTGGACTGTATATAATTGAAGTCCTAATTGAAAGTGTTTTTATGCAATATGGAATTGAAATTGCTGCTTTTATATATAACAGTGAAAAAGGAGATATTACGGCGCAGCTTAAATATAAAATAGGTGATGTGACGGCATGCAGATATTACATTCAAGAGGATTATATAAATAACTTTCCGCTAGCGACAGATGCAATAGCGGCTCTTGTAGCAGAAATAAAAACAGATAGATCTGGTCTTTTAAATAAATATTCAACCTCTTGATTGTACTTAATAGTCTAAAATATTGATGTGCATATTTGTAATCATCAGTGCAAAAATAATTTATTTTAAAAGGTTTTAGTAATTTTAATAATTCATGTAAAATTTGATTACTACGATCACTAAAGCAATGTGCAACTATACACCTAACAAATGAAGATACAGGATTTCAGAGCTACAGTGGTGATATACACGTGGCAGATGGAAATGCGAGTTTTCAGCAAGTGATTATAAGTTTTTAGCCAAGGCAGTGTTTCGCAGGTTATACACCTTTTACCTGAAGATACGTCTTTTCAGCAAGTAATTTTTGGCTTATTAAACAAGGCATCTACTTTGTAAATTTAGTGGTGCTAAATTAAAAAGTAGTAACACAGTTTAAAAGCCAAAAAAACTTGCCCGTGGGAGCAATTAAAAAGATTTACTTCATCGTTAAAACATCTTGAAATGCAACCAGCATTTCTGCGTTATTTTGCCTTGAATTAAATCTTTTTACTAAGCTCTGAAAAAATGTATCTTCAGGCGAAAGGTGTATGGTGTCGACTAAATCAAGAAATACTAACGTAGGATAAAAGCTTAGA
>CAKMZJ010000053.1 GCA_929200395.1 Candidatus Gorgonimonas eunicellae
AAATTTACAAAGTAGGTGCCTTGTTTAATAAGCTAAAAATTACTTGCTGAAAAGACGTATCTTCAGGTAGAAGGTGTATAACCTGCAAAATACTGCCTTGGTTAAAAACTTATAATCACTTGCTGAAACCTTGCATTTCCAACTGCCACGTGTATATACTCTCAGATATAATATTTATACATTAATTTCAAAAAATAAAAATGAGAAAACAACATATACTATATTAAACGTTAAACCTAATTTAATAATAAGGTTAAAACTATGCCTCATATAAATGGTATTATACCTAGTTTTTTAAGTGATTTTAGTAAATACCACAATGACCAGGGCAATTTATTTTTTAATAAAGCAAATAATCAATCGTACCTATATAAAAACAGTATTACAGAAATAATATGCGATAAAAATTTTATTGCTGATGCATTAGAAACAATTATTTATTTTAATATGTTTTGTGGTAAGAGATTATATGAATATACCGTCAAATGGGCATTAGATACCAGAATGGGGCTTACTGAATTATCGGGAACATATTTATTACCTTCGCAGTTAAAACAAGATAGCATTACCACCAATACTTTTTTAGATAAAGATGCCAGTATGAGCTATAGCGAAAGCTGTAGTATTATGCTACAAAATGCTTGTGTTAATCCAAAGTATCAACAAAATAAATTTAAAAAGATACATATTGACTACAAAAATATTAAATTATCAGCATTTATTTGTTACCCTGTTAATTATAATATAGATAATACTAGCCAATGTATATTATTTTACAACCCTAATAATAAAACTATTGCCGAATACATGATTAATAGCAAAGAAGGCGTTACATTAAAAAACAGTATTCCACAACAAGTTCAACAAATAAAACAACTACCTTTAATTATGTATGACTATATTAATACAGGTACTAATCAAAAAAGTTACACCCCAAAAACAACTTTAAAAACTATAATCAATAGCGGTGAAGCCGTATTGAATTATGCTGTTACCAATTTTGAAACAGTGCATATCTATAGCGAAGGCTTAGGTTATAGCATAGCAGCTGTATCTTTACAAAAATATTTGCAAGAAAGCAATAACATTAATATAAGTAGGATACATTTTTACAATGTAAATAATACAAATGCTACTTCTAATGAATTATTAACTAATTACCCTAAATGGTTCGTGTATGTGTTAGGATATATAGTTGGATTTAACATTGCAACTGAATTTGCCATTAAGTATTTACTTGATTATGGAATGCAAATAACGCAACAAGTTATTGATCAAATTGAGCAAAACACTACAGAGTTATAGTTAGCTGTTAATAAACCATAACATTAGTTAATCAGAAGCATCAGTATTATTAACTTTTTTTGCCACAGAATAAAAATACATAGGATCTCTATATAAAGGCAAAAGACAGCTAAGAATTTGATCAATATAAAAATTTAAGCTGAGACATTCTCGCTCTAAAAAAGATTCTCTATACATGCAAGAATTTCCATACTTTTTTTTATAGTGTCCTTCTATAATTGCACAAATAAAGCTATAAAAGTCATCACCGTTAGCGTTAACTCCATAGGCGGTTACAACCTCATTTAATCTTGGATTGTTTTGAAGTATATGCGGATTATTTTTAAAATGCTTAAATATATTACTAGCTAATATATGTTTTTTTGTTGGAGTATGACTACAATAAAACTCTTTCCTTTCTTCAGAAAGTTTATCAAATTTTTCATCGAAATCAACTTCCAAACCTCTACCAAGCTTTTCAAATTCTACTTCAAGTTTACGTAAATTATCGTTAGAAATTGGATTTTTTTGTAATAAATTTTTTACGTATCCGACAAAACCATAACCGAGGTTACTAGCTTTACATGTAAAATATCCGTTGTAATAGTCTTGAAGTTCTTCTGAGGTAATAAAATTGTATATTGCCACAAAACCTTTATTAGTACCATATTTTTCATCAGGGTTAAAAGCATATTGTAGCCAATCAATGCGGACATCAGCTAACTTAAAATATTGAGCAAAGCATGCCTGATAAAAATCATAATTAAATACACTTTGATTATATTTAATATTCCTATGACGCAGGTCAGCTACGAATAATTCACATGTCCATCCAGTAGAGTTAGGGAACGGCTCTTCACTTCCGGAAATAGGGAGTAGTTTAGCATTATTTGTATTTTGAGAATTCTCATTTGTAGTGGTTGCATAAATAGCTCTACTATTGTTTGCAGTACTAGGTTCTGAAAAATTATTGCTATTAGCTTCTATATATTGCTGTGTTGGCTGTTGTTGGCTATCTGTAGCTGTAGCAACTGTATGATTATTGATGGTTGAGATAGTTGAAATATTCTGTAAATCCATATTTTTGTCTCCTATTAGTTTTAAATTTAAATATTGCTAATTAACAGCATATAGCACTGCTCGCTATGATTTAGATATTAAGAGATTCTATGGCTAATAACTATTGCTAGTTATCATATAATATAAGTAACTACTAAAAGTGTCTACGTATTAACGGGTAGCGCTATATAATTTATAGACAAAATATTTTTAATAAAATTCAATAATAATTTTTTTAACCTGTTTATCACCTATAAAAGCCAAAAAATTAGACTTATAGATTAATTAACCAAGAAAATAATTTTAATATAAAAAAATAACCAATTTATAAGAAATGGCAATAGTAATTTTAATGTGTTACAGTATAGATGATTTATATTATTTTAATTTAAGTGTTTTTAGAGGAAATAACATGAGTGTTAGTAAACTATTTATAAGTAGTCAATGTCTAATAGCAGTGTTATTGTTAACTAGTGTATCAGTTAATGCGTTATTTGTAGATAACAAAACACAAAACACTATCAATATAGAATCTAATTCTGGAGCTGTAATAGACTTCAAACAAAAAACGGCTGATTATTTTGGTAAGGTTAAAATCACATATGGTAAATCATATTTAAATGCTGATAAAGTTTGCATATATCAAAATGATACTGACATAAGCCGCATCGTGGCTTCATCAGAAACTAATCCAGTTTTTCTGAAATTAATTGGATACAATAGTTTATCTGACGCTATTGTTTGTCAAGGTGATAAAATAGACTGCGATATGATAAGTAAAAAATTAGTTATTAAAGGTAATGCTACTATAGATTACGATAACAATTATATTACTAGTGATACCATATATTATGATCATAAACTACGAACAATAAATGCTAGACCCGATACCACTAATACTAATAGTAATACAAATAAAGTTCATATTACTATAAATAATCCAAATAGCATGCAAACCAAAAAAAACTAAATTAGTGCTTTTTGTATTACTTAGTAACACCGCTTCGTTGCCTTGCAGCTTCAAATAACATCACACCAGTTGCAACGGATACATTAAGGCTATTAACTGAATCAGCTATTGGTATAAAAGCAAGATCATCACATTTATCTTGGGTAAGCTTTCTTATTCCTTTATCTTCAGATCCAACAACTAGAGCTAAAGGACAAGTCATATCTGTTTTATATATTGAACGTGCTTGATTATTACATACAGAACCAACTATCCATAATCCTTGTTGTTTTAGTCTATCTATAATTTGCGATATATTAGAAACACGAATTAGTGGAACTATTTCAGCAGCTCCTGAAGCTACTTTAATTACTGTCGATGTTAACCATGCAGAACGATCTTTCGGCACTACAACAGCATGAGCCCCCACAGCAGCGGCTGTACGTAAGCATGCGCCCAAATTATGTGGATCAGTAACACCATCGAGAATTAATATTAAAGGTTTTGCATCTAAGTTATCTAATATGTTAAATAAATCTTTGGCGGTTAAAGATTCAATTGGCGATACTTTTGCTATTATTCCCTGATGAGATTCCGAGGTTAATTTGTTGAGTAATTGTTTATCAACGCCTTTGAATTTAATTTTTTCAGCTTTTGCTAATTGTTTAATTTCGTTAATTCTACTATCGTTACGACCATTCTGTAGCAATATTTCTGTTATACGCTTTGGTTCTTGTTTTAAAATCTGCATTATTGCATTAAAGCCAAAGCAAATATCTATCATGATAATACATTCCTAATTTAACTAAAGTTATATAAAAATAAAAATTATACCATATTGATAGATATTTATACATTTTAAATTTTAAGTTTTGATTACACTGCTTGCAATTGAAAAAATTAGTTAAAGAAAGTGATTATAAGTTTTTATTCAAAACAGCTAATATTATCAAAATTACAGGATGCAACTCAGGATAAAATTATTTATCAACAAGCATTAAAATGCGTTAGATTAAACCCTTCATAATTAATATTTTTTTGAGGGATTTTATCGATACACCACTTTATTTCTGTTCGATTTAATGTTTTTGTTACTATCGCATCATCCGATACAATAGTGCATTTGTGCTTACAAGGAAATGATTCCATACACTCATTAGAAATTGTAAAAGACGAAACTTGATTTGCATTAATTTCAATATTTAAAGGGTTATTATTGTTTGTAGATGTTTGTCTATTTATATAAGCAATATCATTATTATAATTTGAAGTTATGTCATCATTATTATAATTTGAAGTTATATCGCTTATAGAATTGTTTATATTGGGATATAAACTAGTAGTTTGTGTAAAATGCTCATCTCCACATAGATTGAGTATCTTATTTTTATCTATTTGAGAAAGATAGCTTTTAATATCTTCTTTATATAGATCAACTGAAATAGGGGGCTCCCCATCTGCAAAGAAAAACCAACATGTATGCTGGCAAGGATTAGTTTCGATACATTTAGCACTAATGTGAAATTCTGATACATTATTAGCGTTTATGTTTATCATATTTTAACCTGTATAATTTTATATTTATTATTAATGATGATTAAAATCAAGTATATACACGTGGCAGTTGGAAATACTTGCCCTCTGGGGGCTATTAAAAAGGTCTACTTCATCGTTAAAACACTTTGAAATGCGATTGCATTCCAGCAGTATTTTGCCTTGAATTAAACCATTGTACTTAGCCCTGAAACCTAGCATTTTCATCTTCCACGTGTATAAATGTATAAGTGTTACGTAAAATACCCTTCCCTTAATTAATGGGAAAATGTTTTTATTGTTGTATGCAAATAATTTAACAATTCAATAACTCTACTCAAAAGAAATTTCAAGATACTAGTTTCGTGTTTCATAAAATACTATGTATAATAGCATTTTTGCAAATTTAAACCTCGCATCTTGAACTACAACCTGTATGTTACTTCGTAGTTTTTACATCTAGCAATGATAGTTAAATCTAGAATACCATTGTATAGTGGCATGCTCCCGCACCTAAAGGAACGGGTTTTACGGCACTATTTGACAAAAAACAACAACACTTATTTATGACTTGCATAAACACTAGATATTATCATAATTGTTAATAATTATTAGTATATTTTTTAATATTGTTTTAATACTGGTAATCATGATCTGCATAGTTATAATCAAAGTTATTAGTTTCATTTTCATCAACAAGACTACGCATTTTTTTTGTCATACTATTATCAATTTTTACCTTGTTTGTTAATAAAGCATCATTATTTGCAGAATATTCCCAACTTGAGGGTTCAAAGTTATATTCTATATTGTTATTTTGTTGTAATAATATTGTTTTAGCAGCAGCTATTAAATAAAAGTAAAACTCTTCATTATTTATTATATAAACTCTATCACTTGGTAAATTAGGCTGTATTTGTTCTAATTGCTTAAAATAAATATTACGAACAATATTATTCAATAAAGCATTACCCATTAAAACGATATAATCTATTTTATTCTTACTAAATATTTCATGTATTGAATTTACATTTATTGTGATAAAATCAGTTATCTTGTCTTGATTAGTATTATACTCGTTTTTTATTTTAGCTTTAGAATAATATGTTAAATTTTCATTAGTTATTAGGCTATCTAAATTACTAGTACTAGATAATTTATATAGTTTATATTGTAATATTGTATCATTAAGTAACACTAAATTTTCGTTGTATGGCTTTTTACCGCTATGATTAGGTTTATTACTAAAAAGACCTTCTTCAGATATTTTATAAAATATATTTCTTTCTTTTGTATTGTGTTTTGGTTTAGAAGTATTAACTGCAGAAATAAAATTCATGTTTTTTTTGGTTAATTTATTAGTTATAACTTCAATATTTTGAGGTTCAATATACATATTTGATATTAATAATTTATCTACTTTAGATTTATCTATTTCAGTATTATAAAAATATTCTAAGCCTGCTTGGGTTAGTAAATCAGTATTTTTTACTACGGTAATTTTACGGTTAACAAAAATTCTATTTTCTACTAATAATTGTTTTAATATATTAGTAAAAACTTCTTTATTTTGTATATGATTTGTTTTTATTGCAATAGGATCTTTGATATTTTCATTATTATAAAAACTAGCTACTAGATTTTCTATAGCAAAATAATTAGCAGAATATTTTTTTGTATCTTTCGATTGTGTCAGTAAATTTTGTAACCCTACTTTTATTAAAGGTCTAGTATATTTAAAAAATATATTATATTTCAACGATTCATTATCTTGCTCTAAATTATTTGTTATTGCACAATAAGTTTTAGCTATTATCTTGTTTTTATCAAGATCAGCTTTAGGAGAATCTTGATATAAAGTCATAACACAGTTATCATAATCAACCTGTATTACTAGTAGCAAATTATCGTTTGCTATACAATTAGTAGTTACATACAATAATATTAACGCAAAAAACATTGTATTTAATAAGTATTGAAATTTCATTAGCTAATACCACTTTTTAATAATTACTTGTTTAAACTAGCTTTTCAATTATAACAGGGATCAGTCTCAGTCAGGATAAACAAAGTACCAATGATTGTTTTGCTTTACAAAAGAAGATGTTTCATGATGACAGTGCTTTAAACCAGATACGATATCTGTATACCAAGCTTTAAATTCTACAATTCCAGTCGGATCTTGCTGTTTTCCATTTTTTGTTGCAATAATCTCAAGCTTTAACCATTTAGTATTATTAGATATTTTATAAATATTATTAGCAATTAGCATTTTTTGTTGTTCTGGTAGCGTAGTTGTAATCAAATAATTAGTCTTATTCATACAGAAAGCTGTATATCTAGATCGCATTAATGCTTCTGCCGTAGGGGCTAAGTTATTATTATGGAAAACACCGCAACATTTATTATAATGCTTTGTAGATCCACACAAGCAAGAATTATTTTTTATAAGCATATTTTAAAAATAACGTTAGATTATAGTATATATACACGTGTATATATTCAATTTCAATAGAAAAAGTATATATTTCCTATCATAGTCGCTACTAAGATATAATTTATTAGAAATGCTTCAAAAGATTAGATTCTAGCTATCTAAATCGATATTTCGCATGTCTAAAGGAACGGGTTTTATGCAACTATTTTAAGAAAAGCAGCCTAAATATAAGTAAATAGCATAAGTATCTTATCATCAAATACCCTAATTAAAAAAATATTTCTAATATTTATCTTTAAAAATCGATATTTTTAGAGATAAATTCTAAAAAAGTCTTGACAAAAGCAGTTAAATTGTGGATTATATTGTCTAAAGGCTAGGTAGCTCAGCTGGTTAGAGCACAGCACTCATAACGCTGGGGTCGGCAGTTCAAGTCTGCCTCTAGCCACCAATAATTATATTATTTCTTCATGAACACGGCTTTCTTAAGTGAAGTCTGATTTTGTTAGTGTTACACTTGGGGTGTAGCCAAGCGGTAAGGCAACGGGTTTTGATCCCGTCATGCGCAGGTTCGAATCCTGCCACCCCAGCCATTCTTTATTTGTCTTCGCAATGGTATATAGCATGACCTTTACAATAATTAAATACTTTTTTAATATTTAAAATAGCACTTGTTGTAAATGGTATAAAATGCTTGTATGTCTGCAATATCCCAAAAGTAATACCCGCTTTTACTATATTAAGTTTAGTTGTTAAACTATTTATTCCAAGCACAGAAGTATCGATACCAACAAGTTGTTGTACTTTTTCAGTTTGTTCTAAATGGTCGACTTCGCTGTCAAAATATTCACACATACTAATGGAAATTAATATTGGCACTATAATAGAGAGAATACTAGATACTAAAACAATAGGCCCTCTATAGTATTTACCACGATGTTTTGTTATTACATATATAGCTTCAGATGTACCTAGTAACATGTGTAATACACCTGAAGCAGAATAAACTGCTAATTGTGTAGCTAATCCTAAACTATTACTATTCTTTTTAATAGCTTCTAGTATTTTTCTTCGTAGCGTTGTAATCATGTAATTATCTAAAACGCTTTTATCAACACTACCACCCAAATGATTAACAATAGCATCGATATTATTTAGTCCTTCTGAGTATATAAGAGCATCACTAGACATTAATAATTCTGCAACTATCATATCATTATATAAATTATTACCAATTTTAACTAGAACAACTGTTGCTCCTGAAATTATCGCTAATTTTATTAATCCAGATATAAATTGTTTATTATAATTTTTATCTTCAAGAGAATACTTAGTATTCTTTAAGCTAGTTATTGTAAAATTATTTAGAACACCTGCTAAATTTATAGTTTCACTAGGATTAAGATCCATTATTTGTAACGTTTTTTTCAATTGTAGAGAATCTTGTTGATTAAAATTATTAGATAACAAAGTCCAAATAAATTTTTTGCTTAGATTTGTTTGCGTAGCAGTATCAAGTAATTTATGTACACATTTAGGAAGGTCGCTATCATTAAAGCTTAATTCTTTTCTTGCTAAAGTATTAATACCTTCTGCTATAGTATTAACTAACAGATTAACAATAGGTAAACATGCTATACTGCTAATTAAAAAAGTAATTGCTCCACAAAATATATTACCAATAATTTTAATTGTTGGATCTTCATGATCTAATAAATAACCTTTGGCAGTATTATTCATTATTTGTAATGTTTTATTTATATTTTCCTGTATACCAGAAAAATATAAGCCAGATATAGTTATTATTATGCCTAACTTTGATAAACTAGATAAAAGCGAACGCGAATTAATAAAATCACGATATTTTTTTAAAGATAAAACATTGCTAGCATAATGTAATGTTTTATAAGTTAAAACGCTAAATAGCGTAGAGACACTGATAAATAAATATATAAATTCTTTTTTTATATTGTAGTTATTTGAATCATTGAAAGCAGGGGCTATTATTGTATTTGTGATTTGCTGAATATGATTTGAATCATATAAATTGATATTTTTAAGAAGCTCTTGTTGTAGCTTCATTAAAGACTCTTCTTTAAATTCTATTAATTCCGTTGCTCCTACTATAGGAATCGCAGCTGCAACTCCCATACCAAGAGAAAATATAGTTATAGTTGAATAGTATATAATACGGTATATAGTAGCAGCATCTTGATTAAAAGGAGATGTTCGCAGTAAATCTTTACCATAATAAATAATAGAATTAAATTCTGCTATATTTCTTTCTATGTTATCTTTATTACGAATATAAGAGAGTTTGTTTTTTCTCTTAAGCCTGCTAGATTTTTTATTAGTAGTGCCATTAGTTAATGGGTCACTACCTAGAGAATTACTGTCATTCTCACTGTTGATTTCTATTAAATGAAAATCTTCCTTATTTTCTTGTGGATCACTTGCAGAAGAGTAGAAACTAGTTAGAGAGATATACAACACTAAAAAAATTATTATTATATGAGTCATTATATTTAATTCTTTAATATTTTATTATTATAATAAGCACCAATGTAATACAAGATACAGAATAATGCTTGAAAATAGATTGAAATAATTTCATCTTTTATATAATTTATGATTTTAAAGATATTTACTAATATTACATCACACAAATTACTATATCAGTCACCCACAAATAAAGCAATGATAATAACCACCTATTAAATAAACTTTGATATTATACACTTTCTACCTCTTTAATTTAAAATTTATGCACCTAACTTGATTCATATATTTTATCTATTTTAAATTTTCATGTTTTAGATGTACTATTTTTCTTTCTGCTAATATAACAACTAATCCCTCTAAAGCTTCTTCTAGATATTGCTGTCGTGATTTATCTGCGAGAGATAGGTGAGGATCATCATGTTTAGTAACTACATTCATTTCTGCCATGACTTTACCTACAGTAATAACATCAAAACCTTTATTATTGGTAATATCTACATATTTTGTTGGAAAAATTACTGCTTCACTTATTTGCTGAAGTTTACTTCCATCTTCTAATTCAGCTATTATGATAGCTTTATCTTCCCATACTTCTTTACCCTCGGTAATATATTTAAAAATACCATTTTCAATTGCAATTACGAAGAAATTATTTTGCTGTTTATATTGTAAGTATTGGTTTTTAGCAGCTGTTATTCTATTATTTGCTCCTATAAAAGTTTCTTCTCCAACCGGTTGAGTGTTTATACTAGAACTTGCATTTACACGAACTATAGCAACATCATACTTACTAAATGCATTGGCTACAGCATTATGCTTTATAGCTGATAACGATCCCAAAACAATAATCGTGGTTGATAGTGAAATATTTTGTAATTGCTCTGTTATCATAAAATGATCCTTTATTATTATCTTTCAGTACTTTATTTTTAATACGTAACTTGAGTTATTAAATGATGATCTATTAATAAAAATATAAATAATAGTAATAAATAACTAATAGAAAATTTAAATGTTTTTATTGCTGTTTTTGGCTTTGTTGTTAGCAACAAAATTAAGGTTAGATAAATAAAATACAATCCTAAAATTAATGCTGCAATTAAATAAACAATACCTGACATTTGTAGCAAATAAGGCAATATGCTAGCAACAAATAATAACACGGTATATAAAAATATATGCCATTTAGTATATTTAACTCCATGAGTTACTGGCATTACTGGAATATTTGCTAATGCATATTCATCTTTTTTATCTATCGCTAAAGCCCAAAAATGGGGTGGTGTCCAAATAAAAATAATTAATGTCAATAATAGACCGTAAGTATCAATAGAATTTGTAACTGCCGTCCAACCTAAAAGCGGTGGGGTTGCTCCAGCTAACCCACCAATAACTATATTTTGTGGCGTTGCTCTTTTGAGTAGCACGGTATAAACTATAGAATATCCTACTAGTGATACTGTAGTTAACCAAGCTGTTAAATAGTTTATCTTAACAACTAGTATTAAATTACCTAATATGGCAAATATTGCAGCAAAGATAAAAGCATTTATAGGTTTTATTTTTTCCGTTGCTATTGGTCGGTTATGAGTTCTATTCATAATTTGATCAATTTTTTTATCTAGTACATGATTTATTATTGCTCCAGATGCAGAACACATAATTATACCAATATTCGCGTATATCAATATTGGTATACTAATATGAGTATTACTCGCTAAAAAAATACCTATCGTAGATGTTATTGCCATAAGTAACACAACTCTAGGTTTTGTTAACTCTACATATGCTAATATATTTTCAAACATTACAGCTAAATAAATATTTTTCATATAAAACACATATTAGTATTTAAGCAGAAGTCGTATATAAAAGTTGTAAGCTACTAAAGATAACAACAGTAAACTCGCTACAACGGTATGGGTAACTGCAACTATTAAAGGCAAATGATTTACAACATTACTAATTCCTAATGCTATTTGCACAAGCATAATTATACAAATAATAGATAGCAGATTATTAAAAGTATTTCTAAACTTTCCTAAATTATAAATAACTTTTTTGCTTTGATAGAGAAGCCACACTATAATTATAAATATAATTATAGCGCCGAATCTATGCGTCATATGTATTGCAGTTCTTGCTGCTGAATCTAATTTACCACCTAAATAATTATCACCTAAAGGTAAAAATAAATTAAAGCCAGATGCAAAATCCATATTAGGTAACAATACTCCCTGACAAGTTGGAAAATCTACACAAGCAAGAGAAGAGTAATTAGCACTAGTCCAACCACCAATTGCTATTTGCATAAAAACAACAAATAAAGCTAAGCTAGCAAGATATTTCAAAGTATATAATAAAGATGGATTAACCTTAAAATTTACTATTGTAGAATAATGATAATATTCTCGTAAGAATAAATTAACTAGCAGGCTCGATAAAATCATACCTCCTAGTAAATGAGCTACTACTACTTGAGGCCATAATTTCAAAGTCACGGTCCACATTCCAAATGCAGCTTGCAGCAAAGCAAAAAGTAAAATACCCGTTGCGAAGATATAATTATTGTGCTGTTTATTTCTCCAGGATAGGATAGTAATACAAGCAATTACAATCAACAACAAACCTGCTATATAACGATGAATCATTTCAACCCATCCTTTTTCTGAAGATACAGGCATTCCAGGAAAATTTTCCATTGCCTGAGAGATTTCATCAGCAGTTGATGGTGATGTTAGCAACCCGTAACATCCTGGCCAATCTGGGCATCCTAAACCAGCATGCACAAGACGTGTATAAGCACCAACTCCAATTACTATAATTGCTAATATGGTAGCTATAACAGACAGGTAAAATATTTGCTTATTAGGAATACTGTATATGTTCATGGCACCTTTATTAATGAAAAGGAATTAAAAATATACATACACCTTCGAGTTAAAGGTGTATATAAGCGATTAATATGTTAATAAGTATATCTTGTTTTTAATTTCATTAGCTCTTTAGTTTGCTGTATTATATAATTTATATAGCATATATTGTCACTATTTACAGCATCAGAGAGATTAATATTTAATTTAAGTTCATAGTAATTTTTTTCTATTATTGGAATAAAAAAAACCGGATATTCCCTTGATAACTTTTTTAGCTCTATTGTTATTTCATTAATGCTACAGTTACAACTAAGTTGCCTTATTTTATCTTGAATATTTTGTTTTGATAAAATATATGTATCATTTTTAATAGTCTTAATGTACTTTATTCTTGATAAAATATTATAGCAGTTATCAACTAAATTAATATCTTGTTCTACTAAAAAGCTTATTAATTTAAAAATACTATCTGCATCTTGTAAATATGTTTTTTGTAAAAATATAGATAATACTATTTCGGTTAATAACTCTTTTTTTTCTATATTAGCAATAATAAAATTTTGTAATATTGCTAAACTATTACACTCAGTGTTATCTAAATATGAACTATAATCATTGCTGTTATTTTTTATACCATTAGTAATTTTAAACAATAAAGCTGTAGTTTCAGGATAATTCCCTTGCAAAGATAAAAATATATTTTTATTCATTTGTTGCCGGTTATTAGACGGTTGTTTTTCTGAGAGGTATTTAGATAAAAATACTATATGATGCAACTTTTTGTCAATTAAATACGCCCCTAAACGTATACTAGGTTCTAAAAATTCATTATACATATTGGTATTTTCTTCATGAAAATGCTTCATAACTACATCAAAAAAATCATATGAACACTCTTTAGTTATAAAAGAGTCTATAGCCTCAATATATTGTTCTATTTTTCTTTCTAATTTAATATTACTTTTATTTAAATTTATTTTAGTTATACTTCTTAAAATATTATGAAAATATACATATTTATTTTGAGCTTCAGATTTATTTAAGAATAAATCTGAATTGCACTTTGTGTTAATTAACCATTTGTTATAAGAACATCTTTTATTGCAACATATTGGCTGTATTTGGTTTAATTCATCTAATTTTGCTAACGTCTCTTTTATAGTGTAAGGTGTTGCTAAAGGTTCTTGCATGATTCTCTCGTTAATTTTTTATCTTTTTCTACCTTCTACTTGAAGCTATATAAATATTTTGTTTAGTCTTTCATTATTTGTTTAAAAATATTTTCATTAGCCATACTATTGAATAATTCATTAACTGCACCTTTATTTTTAGTACTAACTTCTAATTGCAGTATAGGGTGATATATTTTATAAGTTACATCTCCAAGAAAAGATTTTTTTATATACAAAAGTAAATTACTACCAAGTACAGTATAAAACCCTGGTTTAAAAGCGGTTAAAGTATCTTGTTGTTCGATAGTGCTTTTTTGCAATAACTCTATTTTTATTTGGTTATTTTCATTTTTAATATAGTTTACCGCCTGTTTCAACGATATAGCTATTTCTTTATTAAATAATAATGCTTCACGAAGCCAATTATTTTTTATAATTAAAGTTATACTTTTTTGTGCTAATTTAGTTATTGTATCTGTATCATTTTCTATTAATAAATTATCTTCTATCCATAGTTCCATAATAGATAAACAAATGATTTTATATAACTCAGTTGTTTCGTTATAATTATAATTTAATTCTTCTTTTATTATATATATAAGTTTTATTATATCAATATGTTTAAAAGGATATTTACTGATGAAATTTTTATTATCAATTACATTTAATAGCAAGTTGTAACTGTCATTTGCTATTGTGCTTTTAATTGCATAGCCATAGGTATATAGTGCTTTAACTTTTTCATAAATCAGATTAATGCTCATATGTATTGATGTTAGTAAAACTCCATTAAAAAATAGGCTAATTAGTTGATTATGATCTTGTTCTATATATTCACCTTTTTTATGGTTACCTTTCATAGACATAGATATAAAATTATATACTGCCATTCCTAATAGAGATATACCAAAATTAACAGGAATATCACTAAAGTTAATATTATTCTTTACTTTATTAGCTATTACTTCTATAAGCAATTCAGGGTTTTCTAAGTTATGATTTAATATATTCAAATTAAATAGATACGGTTTTATATGGGTTGTTTCTTCTTTAGGAAAACAATTATTTATTAATTCTATTTTTCTTACATAAATCAAAGTATCATGAAAAGAAGGATTAATGTGCTTATCTTTACAATAAAAATATTTTCTTATTGGAGGAGGAGAGTTAAAATCAATATTACTATCAATGCTTTCATTAGTGGTATTAGTTAAAACCTGCATAAAATTACCTCACTTTATTTTTATAGTAGTTACTAGAAATTTTTATTGATAGTGCTTCTTATCTATATTAGTATAAATAAGATACTTTTATTTTCTAAGAACTATACAGATTTAATTAAAAGATGTATATAAAATATAGAGTTATAATTATGATACTAAAATACTGTCCTCATATAATCTTTGTGTTTTTATTTAACTTTATAGCCTACAATATTAGTTACCCTATATCTTATAATATTACTTATGTTATAGATGATAACGATAAAAAAAATGATAAATATAAGATAATGCACAAGCTAAACAATGATACTTTTAGTCGAGAGTTACCCGATTCTATTATTGAATTTTATAAACAACCACATAGTAATTTTATTCCTGTAAACAAGTTATTTTTAGAACCAATTCAGTTGTTAATATTATACGAATTATTTAAAGAAATTATAGATACTCTTAACCAATATAATATAGATTACTGGTTAACTGGAGATACTTTAATATACTGTCAAAAATTTAGTTGTTTTGCGCCATGGCAAAAAAGTGCTCATATTGCTATAAATTACGATCAATGTAAACCACAAATACAAAAAATTAGTTCCGATTTACAAAAAAAAGGCATAATTTTTCACCATTTTGAAGATATATTAAACTTAAAAGATTCTACTTGCCTGTCCTTTAATAAAAATGGGTTTATGAATGCTGTTAAAAAACATGACCCTAGCTATAGCTCGGTAGATATTAATACCAGATATGATAGCTTTGATAATCGTGTTAACCCTGTATCAGTTTACATTATTCCTTTTAAAGTAACAAAAAAAAACACAAGCAGTCTTGTACCTTCTGTACAAAGCCAATACCAAAAAAAAACTATTGTTGAGGATTTTGCAACCAGTGATATTTATCCATTAAAATCTGAGGTCTTAGTTAATTTACCAATTAACATAGCTAATAATGTTGATGAGACATTAAACCTATATGAATCTAGTGAAAATTTTTATAAATTATACGTTGGTAGAAAAGGACGTACATATTACACTCCTATTATAATAGAAGACATAAGAAATTATCCAAAATTTAATGATATACTCACTGATTTTTTAGAGTTTACTTTTAAAAATCAGATTGATGATGAATAGTTTTATA
>CAKMZJ010000054.1 GCA_929200395.1 Candidatus Gorgonimonas eunicellae
GCTAAAACAATGTTCGCACCTGTGTTAAGAGTTACTGTGTTTGCATGAAGAAGTGCTGTAGGTGTTGGGTTAGTACAGGGTAAAGTAAGCACTAATTCGCTACTAGCATCTCCGGTGTAAGAGCCAATTATGTTTGTATCATGTAAAATTAACTCACCTTTATTATGTATTTTAGCATTTGTTGAACCAAGTTGTTTGAATTCTGCCGTTGCGTTTTTAGCATTAATAAATGTGCCGTTTCCTTCTAAAGATTCAGCTACTACTGAGCCTAAATTATCAAAATCCTTTTCTATCTTTAACTCTCTACGTATTGTAATGTCGCCGTTATTGGTAGCTGGTCCTCCAAATTTCGCATACTTGGGAAGAGGGTAATTATGATGACCAACATAATGGTAAGGCTTTATATATTCATCATGACTCCAAACACCTACCTCTATATGTCCAGTTGCATTATTAATAAACTCTGAATCTACTGTTAAACATCCTAGAATGCGTACTTTACCTGAATTTTTTAGATTTTTGAGAACGGCATTACCTGCAACTTCAAACCTTCCTAATACTGTGTTAGTAAATGTAGGGCTCCAGTGGTAGTCTAGATTGTTATCAATAATAAAATTACCATCATTGATTACACTCCATGACACATAGGCTTTTGTATACTCTATTAGTTTGTTATTTCCTATCTTAAATAGTACTCCTGGACTTACATCACAGGCATGTTGGAGGTGATGACGATCGTATTCGTTGCCTCCAAATTTACCTTCAACCCCCAAAGAATAGTATGTTACGGTTTTCCCCATGTTATTATGGTATGTGTCGTCATGGTGATAACCAGACCCCGCAGGGTAGTTAGTTGCGGTGTCTCCTTCATGATCTATGTATTTAGAGTGAGCGTCCTCGCTCTCAATAATAAAAAAAACACAAAATAATAATATAAATATAGAATTAAAGAGGTTACTTACCGCTTTATTGACCATGTTGACCATAATACACCTTTAAACAATACTAATTATCAGTATTTTACTGAGATTTTAGCTAATATCTTCTTAAGTGTAGTGCGGATTTGAATAAATTTTTTATTTTTTTTTCATGAAATAGAACTTTTTTATAAACTTATTCAAGATAACACTTGATTATCTTTAAAAAATTTTATACAATTGCCAATTTGTTTGTCTAGTCAGCATTGTTTGATTAGGTTGTTCTTTATTTATTATTATGGTTATAGTTTTATGAGCCAAAAACAGAATGCTCGTCAATCGAGACATATACGAATCAGACTTAAATCATTCGATTATAAGTTAATTGACCAGTCAGCACGAGAAATAGTAGAAACTGCAAAGAAAACAGGAGCGCAAGTATGTGGTCCTATTCCTCTACCTACGAAAAAGGAAAAATTTACTTTCCTTATTTCTCCTCACAAGCATAAAGATGCCCGTGATCAAACTGAAATACGGACTTTCAAGAGACTTCTTGATATTCTAGATCCTACTGAAAAAACAGTAGATGCTTTGATGAAGCTCGATTTAGCTACAGGAATTGAAGTTCAAATAAGCGTAGATTAGTTGGTTCTTACCTAAAGGTGTAACAACTCTACCAAGGGTGGCCATAGTGGGTTTAGCCCCGTACACAAGAGAGGTTTAAATGGCTGTTAAAAATAAGGCTATTGGTTTAGTCGGGAAAAAATGTGGTATGACCCGCATCTTCACTAAAGAAGGTGAGCATATACCCGTAACGGTGATATCTATCGATAACAACCGTGTTACTCAGTTAAAAACAGAAGAAACAGATGGTTATAATGCAATACAAGTAACTTGTGGTGCTAAAAAAAGTAGCCGTTTAAATAAGCCTAAAGCAGGGCATTTCGCAAAAGCCAATACCGAAGCTGGTGAAGGTTTATGGGAATTTCGTGTGGATGCATCTTCTGAGCTGAAATTAGGCGATTGCTTAGATGTAACTCAATTTGAGTCTGGGCAACTAGTTGATGTAACTGGTGTTTCTAAAGGTAAGGGTTTTCAAGGTGTAGTAAAACGCTACAACTTTAGAACTCAAGACGCTAGTCATGGTAATTCTTTATCTCATAGAGCCCCTGGTTCTATCGGTCAATGTCAAACTCCTGGACGTGTTTTCAAGGGTAAGAAAATGGCTGGACACATGGGAGCAAAAAGAACTACTACCCAATCTCTAGAAGTTATAACTGTCGATTTAGAAAAAGGTTTATTGTTAGTTAAAGGAGCTGTTCCTGGAGCCAACAATGGATTTATTATTGTAAAGCCGGCACTTAAAGCTATTAATTCTGGGGCTTAAGGAGTGCATCTATGGAAATAAAAGTTAATGGTGCAGAAGCCATAAAAGTTTCGGAGGAAGCATTTAACTCCGCATACAATGAGTCTTTGATTCACCAAGTAGTAATTGCTTTTTTAGCTGGTGCTCGCAGTGGTACTAAACAGCAAAAAAGTCGTAGTGATGTCAGCGGTGGTGGTAAAAAGCCATGGAGACAAAAAGGAACTGGTAGAGCCCGAGCAGGAACTAGCAGAAGTCCTATATGGAGAAGCGGTGGAGCTACTTTCGCAGCTAGACCAAGAAGTTACGAGCAAAAAATAAATAGAAAAATGTATCGCGGTGCTATGCGTTCTATTTTTTCTGAGTTGCTACGTGCTGGACGCTTACATGTTGTTGATAGCTTTAAGGTAGAGCAACCTAAAACCAAAGAAATGGTTAACAAGCTAAGCCAATTAAATGTAAAGAATGCGTTGCTTGTATCTACAGAGATAGATAAAAACACATATTTGTCAATGCGTAATATACCTAATGTTGATGCTCGAGATGTTCAATCTTTAGATCCTGTTGCGTTGGTAACACATGAAAATGTTGTTATTACTGCAGAGGCTATCAAGTTGGTAGAGGAGATGTTAGCATGAAGCAGAAGCATAAAAGCGAATTATTGTTAGGTATCCACTTTTCAGAAAAAGCAAATAGAATTGCTGATAACAACCAGCGCGTCTTTATTGTTCGTACCAGTGCTAAAAAACTAGATATCAAAAAGGCTGTTCAAGAAGTCTTTGATGTAGACGTGAAAGACGTTAAAACTATTCTAGTTAAAGGCAAGACTAAACGTAATAAGTTTGGTAAAGGGCGTTGTGCTGATTTCAAAAAAGCTTACGTGACTCTAGGTCAAGGACAAGAGATAAATCTAGCGGAACGGAATGAGGAGAAAAGCAAATAATGTCAGTTGTAAAATGCAAACCAACATCTCCAGGACGCCGTTTTGTCGTTAAAGTTGTCCACGATCATCTACATAAAGGAGCTCCATATGCCCCTTTAGTAGAGAAAAAAAATAAAACTGGCGGGCGTAATAACGCTGGTAGAATCACAACACGTCATCGTGGTGGTGGCCATAAAAAACGCTACAGACTTATAGATTTCTGTAGAAAAAAAGATGGCATTCCAGCAGTTGTAGAGCGTATTGAGTACGATCCAAACAGAACAGCGCATATCGCACTAATTAAATACTTGGATGGTCATCGTTCTTATATAGTTGCCCCTAAAGGGTTAAAAGTAGGCGAAACCTTACACTCTGGTGTTAATGCACCAATTAAAGCAGGTAATGCACTGCCACTTCGTAATATACCACAGGGTTCTATAGTTCATTGTGTAGAGTTAAAACCAGGCAAAGGCGCGCAAATAGTGCGTAGTGCTGGAGCATCTGCACAAATAGTTGCCCGAGATGGTAATTATGTTACGTTGCGCTTACGATCTGGAGAAATGCGTAAATTTTTAGCAGATTGTCGAGCAACATTGGGTGAAGTCTCTAACACAGAGCACAATTTACGTTCTCTTGGTAAGGCTGGAGCAAAGCGTTGGGCTGGTATTAGGCCAACTGTTAGAGGTGTTGCTATGAACCCAGTTGATCACCCGCATGGTGGTGGTGAAGGAAAAACTTCTGGAGGAAGACATCCTGTAACCCCATGGGGAGTTCCTACAAAAGGACATAAAACACGTTCTAACAAACGTACCGATAAAATGATACTTCGACGCAGAAATGCGAAGTAAGCCACAGAGAGGATGAGGTAGTGCCAAGGTCTTTAAAAAAAGGTCCGTTTATCGACCACCATTTGAAGAAAAAAGTTGAAGATGCAGCTGCTGTTAAAAGCAAAAGACCAATTAAAACATGGTCGCGTCGTTCAATGATATTTCCAGATATGATAGGCTTAACGATAGCTATTCATAATGGCCGAGCTCATGTCCCTGTATTTATAACAGAGGACATGGTTGGTCATAAATTAGGGGAGTTCGCGCTTACGCGTACTTATAGAGGACATGCTGCTGATAAAAAAGCGAAGAAACGCTAAAAGGGGTGCATAAATGATTAAAGAAGTAGTTGCTAAGCACATGGGTGCTCGCATCTCTGCTCAAAAAGCTCGTCTAGTAGTGGATCTAATTCGCGGCAAGCATGTGACTCAAGCTCTTGATTTATTAGAGTTTTCAAGCAAAAAAGCTGCTGCCCTAGTAAAAAAAGTTTTAGATTCAGCTATTGCGAATGCAGAACATAATGAAGGCATAGATATAGATGATTTATTTGTATCTACAGTTTTCGTAAACGAAGGCATGACATTGAAGCGCATGAAAGCCCGTGCTAAAGGGCGCTCCGATCGCATTTTAAAGCGGTCTTGCCATATAACGGTTAAGGTTGCACAGAGGAGTTAAGGAGCGATTATATGGGACAAAAAGTACATCCTATTGGCATACGGCTTGGTATTACTAAAGAACATAATTCTCAATGGTTTGCTAGTAATAAGCGCGATTATGCTAATAAGCTTAACGAAGATCTAAAAATAAGAGAATTAATTGCTGAGAAGCTTAAAAATGGCTCAGTTAGCCGAGTGCTTATACAGCGCCCAGCTGACACTGTATTAATTACTATATTTACAGCAAGGCCTGGAGTAGTAATTGGTAAAAAAGGTGAAGACGTTGAAAAATTACGTGTAGCTATAGCCAAAATAGTTAATTCTACAGTTCAAATTAATATTGAAGAAATTCGTAAAGCCGAATTAGATGCCACACTAGTTGCTCAAGGTATAGCGTCACAACTTGAAAAGCGTGTTATGTTCAGAAGAGCAATGAAACGAGCTATTCAAAATGCAACAAGATTAGGCGCAAAGGGTATAAAAATTCAGTTTAGCGGTAGACTTGGCGGAGCAGAAATTGCTCGTACAGAGTGGCACAGAGAAGGTAGAGTTCCTCTACATACTTTGCGTGCTGATATCGATTATGCTTGTGCAGAAGCTTTAACCATATATGGAATAATCGGTGTAAAAGTCTGGATTTTTAAAGGCGAGATCATTGGAGATATTGGCGAACAAACCAATTCCACGGATAAGCCAGTTAAAAAAGAAGGTCGGCCTGCAAAAAAGCGACAAAAGGCTAAAGGTTAAGGAGTGCAATAAAGATGCTACAACCGAAGCGCACAAAATATCGTAAACAACAAAAAGGTCGCAACCGTGGTCTTGCACTGCGAGGATCTAAAGTAAGTTTTGGAGAATATGCACTTAAGTCTGTAGGTCGTGGACGTATTACAGCTCGTCAGATAGAATCTGCAAGACGTGCAATGACTAGGCATATCAAACGTGGTGGTAAAATTTGGATTCGAATTTTCCCAGACAAGCCTATTACTGGTAAACCTTTAGAAGTTCGACAAGGTAAAGGTAAGGGTAACGTTGAATATTGGGTTGCTCAAATTCAACCAGGACGTGTACTTTATGAAATGGAAGGTGTATCTGAAGAGCTAGCAAGATCAGCTTTTGCATTAGCTTCTGCAAAATTACCGGTAGGGACAACATTTGTTAAGCGGAGTACAATGTAATGATTGCTAAAGATTTAAGAAGTAATAGTCTTAGCGAGCTTGAAGATAAGTTAGCTAATTTAGTTAGAGAATTGGTTACAGTACGTATGCAAAAAGCAATGAGCGAAAATAAGCAGACTCACCTGCAGCGCAAGCTAAAACGTGACATTGCACGCATTAAAACTGTTTACAATGAGATCAAGCAGGGTAGTGCAGATGAGTAAGAATACACAGGGTCGTACTCTCACTGGTAAAGTTATTAGTGACAAGATGGAAAAAACCATCGTTATATTGGTGCAACGTTTAGTAAAGCACAATCTTTATAACAAGATCATGAAAAAATCAACAAAGATTAGTGCTCATGATGAAAATAATGAATGCCAGATTGGTGATATAGTCACTATCAAAGAGACCAAGCCTATTTCAAAAAACAAAACTTTTGTTTTGGTTTCAATTGATGAGCAAGCCTCTTAGTAACTAGATATCTAATATTTTACAATTATTTATCTTAGATTGATTTTTAAGGAAGAGGTTTGGAGATATAAAATGATTCAAGCAGAAAGTGAACTCGAGGTCGCTGATAACAGCGGTGCCCGTCGAGTAAAATGTATTAAGGTTTTACGGAGATCGCGCCGTGGACATGCGAATGTAGGCGACGTAATAAAAGTCGTTGTTAAAGAAGCTATTCCACGTGGCAGAGTAAAAAAAGGTGATGTTCTTAAGGCTGTGATTGTAAGAACCAAAAAAGGTGTTCGTCGTAAAGATGGAGCGCTTATTTCATTTGATACCAACTCTGTTGTGTTATTAAATGCAAACAATCAGCCAATAGGAACACGTATTTTCGGGCCTGTGATGCACGAATTACGTGATGAAAACTTTACCAAGATTTTATCTTTGGCTCCAGAAGTTCTTTAGTGGGTAGGTATTTATGAAAAAACTACGCAGCGGAGATGATGTAATCGTCATTGCGGGCAAAAATAAGGGAAGTCGCGGTAAGATACTAAAAGTTCTTGTAGATGGCAGAGCAATAGTATCAGGTGTAAATATGATGAAAAAACACCAAAAGCCAAATCCTAACTTACAAATTGCTGGTGGAATTGTTGAAAAAGAAGCGCCAATAGATGCTTCTAACTTAGCAATTTGGAATAGCGAAACTAGCAAAGCAGACAGAGTTGGCTTTCAAATCATAGACGGACAAAAAAAGCGTATTTTTAAGTCTAGTGGTAAGACAATTGAAAGTTGAGGATAAGTCTGATGTCTAATTTAAAGCAAAAATTTAAGAGCGAGTTAGCTCAACAAGTACTATCTGATTTAAGTTTATCAAACATAAATCAGGTTCCTAAGCTTAGTAAAATAACTATCAATATGGGTTTAGGCGAAGCTGTTGGAGATAAAAAAGTTATCCAAAAAGCACTGCAAGAGCTAGAAAAAATAGCAGGTCAAAAGCCTGTTGTTACTAAAGCTAGAAAATCAGTTGCTGGATTTAAAATTCGTGATGGTTGGCCAATAGGAATTAAGGTTACTTTAAGATCTGATAAAATGTATGATTTCTTAGAAAGACTTATTTGTATCTCATTGCCACGCGTTGTTGATTTTAGAGGACTTAGCTTAAAATCATTTGACGGCAAAGGAAATTATAGTATGGGTGTGAAAGAACAAATTATATTCCCTGAGATCAATTATGATGAAATTGATGCTACCAGAGGAATGGATATAACTTTCACTACAACTGCTAAGACAGATGATCATGGCAAGGCCCTACTAAAAGCGTTTAAATTTCCATTTCGTGATAAGTAAGGAAAATTATACAAGATGGCAAAAGTATCCATGAAACAGCGTGAGTATAAAAGGCAGCGTTTAGTTGCAAAATACTCTGAAAAGCGCGAAAGCCTAAAAGCAATAATTCATGATGTTAATAAAACAGATGAAGAAAAGTGGGAAGCTCAAGTAGCTTTGCAAAAATTACCTAGAGACTCAAGTCGCTCTAGACTACGTAATCGTTGCCGTGTTACTGGTAGACCTCATGGTGTTTTTAGAAAATTTGGTTTAAGTAGAATTAAGCTTAGAGAAGCCGCAATGTCTGGAAATGTTCCTGGCATGGTGAAATCTAGCTGGTAAGTTCTTTTTTTGGAGAAAATAAATGAGTATGCAGGACCCGTTAGCAGATATGCTAACTCGTATCCGTAATGCACAAAAGTCTAGACATGAAGTGGTAGTAATGCCATCTTCAAAGCTTAAAGTAGCTGTCGCAGAAGTTTTGGCAAGTGAAGGGTATATAGTTTCATACAAGGTTGAAGGCGATTTAAAGCCAGAATTAACCATAGAATTAAAATATGTAAGAAATCAGCCAGTAATTGAAGAATTAGTGCGCAAAAGTAAATCTAGTTTAAGGCAATACTCTTCTGCTAGCAAGCTGCCAAAAATTAAAGATGGTTTGGGTATAGCTATAGTGTCTACAAGCAAAGGTGTTATGGCTGATCACAAAGCAAGGTCATCTGGTATAGGTGGCGAAATTTTATGTACAGTATTTTAAGAGGTGTATTATGTCTAGATTAGTTAATACTCCCCTTGTGATTAATAGCGGAATAGAAGTTAAACGTGACAAGAACAAACTTTCTATAAAGGGAAGCAAAGGTGTTCTTGAGCTTGAAGTTCATGAAAATGTAGCTTTTGATATAGAAGATAATATTATAAAATTTAAATCTATCAAAACAGATAAATTTTCAAAATCTATAGCAGGTACAATGCGAGCTTTAGTTAATAATATGTTAATTGGAGTGAGCCAAGGATTTGAAAAAAAATTAGTACTCGTAGGTGTTGGGTATAGAGCTCAAGTTAAAAATAAAGTTATCAATTTAAGCTTAGGTTTTTCTCATCCAGTTAACTATAATCTTCCTGAAAGTATTAGTGCTGAATCTCTTACTCAGACTGAAATTGTTATTAAGGGAATCAACAAGCAATTAGTTGGTCAAGTAGCGGCTGAAATCAGAAAGTTCCGTAGTCCAGAGCCTTATAAAGGTAAAGGAATTCATTATGCGAATGAGCAGGTCCGTCGTAAAGAGGCTAAGAAGAAGTAGGGTTTAAATTATGAATGATAAAAAAGTGTCTCGTTTACGCCGGTCTCATAAAACTAGATTGGCAATAAGTCGTCAGGCTAAATTACGCTTAGCTGTATATAGAACGCCACGACATATCTATGCTCAAATTTTAAATGTTGGTGGTAGCGAAGTTTTAGCTTCAGCTTCTACAGTAGAGAAACAGTTTCGTAGTGAAAAAACAGGGAACCGTGAAGCAGCATCTAAGATTGGTGCATTAATTGCTGAACGTGCTACAGCTAAAGGTATCACAGAAGTTGCTTTTGATCGCTCTGGATATAAATACCATGGTCGTATTCAGAGTCTTGCCGATGCGGCTCGTGAAACTGGACTTAAGTTTTAAGAGGAAGCTATAATGGCAAAAGAAGATTACAAAGGTAACAATGAAGAAGGCTTAATTGAAAAGCTAGTTAAAGTAAACAGAGTAGCTAAAGTAGTTAAAGGTGGACGTATATTCTCATTTACCGCACTAACTGTTGTTGGTGATGGAAAAGGCAAAATTGGCTTTGGCCGAGGTAAAGCGAGAGAAGTTCCAGCTGCAATTCAAAAAGCTATGGAATCTGCAAGACGTAATATGGTATTTGTAGAATTAAATAAATCTACTATCCAATATCCTATTAAGTCTCAGCACGGAGCAACTAGAGTATATATGCAGCCTGCATCTGAAGGTACAGGTGTTATTGCTGGAGGTGCTATGCGTGCTGTTTTAGAGGTTGCTGGTGTTCATAACGTTTTAGCTAAATGCTATGGTTCTACTAATCCAATGAATGTAGTTTATGCAACATTTAAAGGGTTAAGTAATATGAGATCGCCACGCCAAGTTGCTGCAAAACGCGGTAAACCTGTAGAAGAAATTTTGGAGCAATTTAATGGCTAATGATAAAACTATTGCTGTTACTTGCGTTAAAAGCATACATGGCAGAAATAAAAAGCATCAAGCTTGTGTTAGAGGCTTAGGAATAACCAAAATAAATAAAACTGTTATGGTTAAAGATACGCCTGCTAACCGTGGGATGATTAATAAAGCTAGGTATCTCCTACATATCGAGGGCGAAGTATAATGTCAAATAGAATGTATCTGAATGACATAAGGTCAGATAAAGCAAAAAAAGCTGCTAAGAGAGTTGGGAGAGGTATCGGATCAGGACTAGGTAAAACATGTGGTCGTGGTCATAAAGGTCAAAAATCCAGAACGGGTGGAAGTATTCATCCAGGATTTGAAGGTGGTCAACAACCTTTACAGCGTAGATTACCAAAATTCGGTTTTACATCTAGAAAAGGTAGACTAACTGATGAAGTTCGTCTACAGGATTTAAATAATTTAAAAGATGAAATAATTACTTTAGATTCTATAAAAAATTCTGGGTTAGTAAATCATAAAATACAGTATGTTAAGATTATACTATCTGGTGATATAGCGAAACCTATTATTGTTAAAGGTGTACCTGTAACAAGTGGTGCTCGTTCTAAGATACTTGCTGCTGGTGGCCGCATAGAAGACTAAGAGGATTTAATGGCTAAATCACTTCCTGTTAATAATAGTGGGCTTGGAGAGTTATTTTCGCGAATTAAATTCGTTTTTTTTGCAGTTCTCATTTATCGTATTGGAGCCCATATTCCAGTTCCTGGAATTAATCCAGATGCTTTACATAGAATGTTTCAACAAAATGAAGGCACAATACTTGGATTGTTTAATATGTTTTCTGGTGGCGCACTAGAAAGGATGTCAGTTTTAGCATTAGGAATAATGCCATATATTTCTGCATCTATTATTATACAACTTCTAACTTCTGTTGTTCCTCAGTTAGAACATCTTAAAAACGAAGGCATGCATGGCAAGCGTAAAATTAGTCAATATACAAGATATTTGACTATTCTGTTAGCATTTATCCAAGGCTCAGGAATGACCTTTGGTATTGCTAATCAGGGAGTTGCGTTAGAGGCAAGCATGTCTTTCTATAGTGTAGCTATTATAACTTTAATGACTGGATCTGTTTTCCTAATGTGGCTTGGTGAGCAGATTACGGAAAGAGGCATTGGAAACGGAATTTCAATTTTGATATTCTCGGGGATAGTAGCAGGGTTTCCTGGCGCTATTTCTCGATCTTTTGAAGCTGCTAGGCAGGGAGATACCAATATTCTGATGTTATTATTGGTTGCAGCTTTAGCTATTGGTGTTATTGCGCTAGTTATTTTTGTTGAAAGAGGCCAGCGTAGAATACCAGTGAATTATGCTAAAAGACAACAAGGGCGTAAAGTTTTTGCTGGGCAAGCTAGCCATTTACCATTGAAGCTAAATATGGCAGGAGTAATACCAGCTATATTTGCATCTAGTATTTTATTGTTTCCAGCATCTATCGCTCAGTGGTTTGGACAAAGTGATAAACTAGAATGGTTACAGAGTGTAGCTATGGCTTTAAGCCCTGGGCAGCCTCTTAACGTAATATTGTTTATACTAGGTATTACTTTTTTCTGTTTCTTTTATACAGGTCTGGTATTTAATCCGCGTGACGTGGCTAATAATTTAAAAAAGTCAGGTGCTTTTATTCCAGGGATTAGACCAGGAGAGCAATCATCTAAATATATAGATGAAGTTCTTACTAGACTAACTGTATTTGGAGCTTGCTACATGTCAGCGGTTTGTTTGTTACCACAATTTTTAGTGGTTTCTGCAAATGTACCTTTTTACTTAGGGGGTACTAGCTTGTTGATTGTGGTAGTTGTGGTGATGGATACAATGTCTCAGATACAGTCTCATTTAATGTCGCACCAGTATGATTCGCTGTTAAAAAAATCACCTATGAGAAGATCAGAAGTTTAATTTAGAGACAATTTAGTTGTTTATACCTTCAATTTGCAATTTGAAGGTATGTAGTAAACATTTTGTCTACTTTTGTTATTATCATATACTGATAACATTTTTAGTGATGATTATCAGTATTTTTTATTTAAAGGAGTTATTTTTATGAAAGTTAGAGCTTCTGTAAAAAAAATATGTCGTAATTGTAAAATTATTAATAGAAAGCGAGTTGTTAGGGTTATCTGTAAAGAGCCTAGACATAAGCAACGTCAAGGCTAAAAATTAATACATTAATTTTAGCTTTACCGTCGTAATTCCTCATCTTTTAAGGTGGGGTATATGACGCAATAAAAATTACCAATCTGTAGTTAATTATTACTGCAATCTGTATACAATTCAATGGATAATTTAAATATTAGAATAGATACCTGGTTATGGGTTGCTAGGATATTTAAAACTAGATCCATATCTAAACAAGCTATTAATAATGGTAAAGTCAAAATTAATGGCATAAAATGTAAACCATCTCGTATTGTTAATCTTAATGATGTTGTACTAGTAAAAATAGGTTGTCACGAAAAAGAATTGGTTATACTGCAAATAACTGATAAACGACAAGCATATAAACTAGCTCAGCTATTATATAAAGAAACTTCCGCAAGCATCATAGCTTATAACGAATATCTACAAGCGAAAAAGTTATCAACAGATTTTACTCTGCCTCCCCCTAAAAAGCCCGATAAAAAACAACGGCGACAAATTTTAAATCATAAAAGACAATCAGTGTAGTTAGCATCACTAAGTTTTTAGAACTAGGTTATTTTTTCAGCTTATTAAGCAGTTTTCTGCGTCTTTCCCTGTCCAATGCATTAGCAGTTTCGAAGCTATTGTTTTGCTATCTGTTTTTGTTTTGGGGGCAAATGAAATAGAATTGTGTTCTGCTTGAGTAGGATTAGAGTTGCAAGGTATAGAATCTTTTGCTGCAGTTTTAAGCTTTAGACATGATTCTTTTCCTGAAGCCGCTGTGACTGATCTATTTTTTAGTTTCTGATTTAGCTATGTAAAAAATTTGCTATGTTTTTTACTGATAGAGCATCTGTTGTAGATGGAAAAGGATTCAGGTAGGACAAGAATGTGTCTATGAGAGTCATGATTAATGGTTGTGGTAGCTGTTTGTTTTCTAGTGATTTACTATCAACTTGTCTTATAGCTTATTTTCTGTTGTTTATGTATGAAAAACCCATATTATTTACTTAATTTATGTATATTAACCTGAGTTCTATGAAAAATAAATTCAGTAAATTTAGATAAAAAACATTGATTGACATATTATTTCAATTCAAAAAGCATTATTTCTGTATTGAAAAATTAGATTTTCTTTGTTTAGTATCCTTTATATTAATAAATTTTAAAGCATCGAACTCACGTTATATTAGACTTAGGTTAACTTGCGATAATTTAATTGCTTATAGGTTGATATAAATTTGGTTTAAACCTATCTGTTTCTACCATTTGTGTATAAATCATAACTTTAAAAACATGTTCTGGAATTTCAAATAAACTTTCTACTAAGCTAGATAAAACTTGTGTTTTTTCAGTATTATGATTTTTTTGAGCATCTAAATACCAATCTTTAAAAAGTAAAAAAACTTCTTTAGACGTTGCATATTCATTAGCTTCCCGTGATTTTTTGTCTGATATATATCTTTTTATGCCAAAACTTATTTCTATGGAAGCTCTAATAGAAGCTTTTGTAGCTGATTTTATCGGATAGGCAATAGCTGGTGCAATACATAATCCTACAGATGCTACTGTAGAAGCAGCATATAGACCTTTAGTTGCCTCAAGTCTATACTTTTTGATTTTTAAATGCCTTTTTTTTGTTTCTAAGAGTGAAGTTGTTTTTGCTGTTAAAAAAGTTTTTTCTCTTACGCTTAACGAACTTTCTTCTATGATTTTAATAGTACTGTCTACTCTAGATTTCATTATTTTTTTATTATTTTTAATATAGTCTAATCTATTTTGTACCATTTTAGCTTTAACTAAATCACTAATCGGTGCAGCAGGTATAACCGTTCCCGCAGCTGCGCCTAACCTGTATCTAAAAGCTGATTTATGCATCTGAAGTTTATTTTTATCATAATGTTTTAATTTATTTAAGATCTTAAAACTTTCAATATTATTATCTATTATATTTTTTAATTCATTATTACTCATTACTTTATTTATTTTTGATAAGAAGGTGTATAGTTTATCTGTATTTATTTTTATTATAGGATTTATAGCTTCAGCAGAATGGCGTAAAAAGGTAGTACCTAAAAACTTAGGGCTTTCAAAAGAAATATGTACTCCAAAGTAGTCTATAATATCATTGATGTGGTTAATATTTTCTTTATTACGAAGATCAAAATCATCTAACTGAGAAAGCAAAGTAACTAATGTGTTTTTTGGTAATAATTCGCTATTTTCTATACCAGAAGTTTGATATATAGTCAAAATGTTATTTATTAGTTGTTTTAATCCAAGAATATCTATAGGCATTTTATCTGATAATAATATTTGTTTAATTATTTCGGTATCAGAAGAAATTGGTTTTCTAGATTCTTTACCGTCAGCTAACATATCTCCTTGATAATCTAGTGAAAATATTAGTTTTAATGTATGAAAATCATTAGGAGTTATTTGTCTATGTCTTATTTCGCTACTTTTGAGCTTGTTTTTTAATTTTTTTATGGATGTTCTTGGTAAATTAAGAAAGTTTCTTCTTTTGGTAACTTTATTTAATTTATTTTTTGCTAGTACATTAGTTGACAATAATCCAGTTGCTAAACCTATAGTAGAAAAAATCATTAAGTCATCGACATCTTTTTGCCAAAGTTGCTGGATATAAGTTCCATCAAGAAAGGAAGTTTCAGTTGTAGAAAAACTTTCTATAAGTTCATCATTGTCATCAGAGTTGGCTATTGGCTGATGATTTACAGAAGGTTTGACTATTGTTTGATCATCCACAACGGGTTTAGCTAGCTTATTTGTTTGAATAAATAAATCTCTTTCATTAAAACTACGCTTTAAAACAGGAGAATACATACCTACAAGTTGGTTTTTAACATCAGGCTTTAGTGCTAAGTCTTCTGCTGTTAAGGCTTTACCCAGATGACTGGAATGTTGCCCTATCAAATATTTTGCCTGCAGGGCAGTAATGTTTAAATCTTCGGCGGTGAATTTTGTATAGTAGTGGCTATCTTCATAATCATCACTAATAAGATCCAGTATTTCTGCTGCCCTTGCATGAGCAGAATACTCTTGCTCATTAAAATCTTTAGGTAATGATATTTCTCCATGAGTTTTAATATAGTCTTGATGCTTTTTAAATACTTCCTCAACTGAAATGCTATCAGCAACAGTGCTATTACTTTGGCGATATTGATGAGCTTTAATATCAAACAATCTAGATGACAGTGAGCCTTCTTTTACAGGAGATGCTAGAACTTCCTGTTTAACATCTTCGAGAGAAAACGCCATTGTTTCATACTCTTTCATCGTTGTTAATCCTTTCAATCGATAAAACTCTTCTCTACTCCAGTATACAAATGCAAAATTTGAAATACTGTTATCAATGGCATAGTACTCAAAATGTTCATCAACAGGTGTTATATAACCGAGCACAAGATGACCAGGTAGTAGCATGTTAATAAGTTGTACCTCTTTAGGTAGGTATCCTGCAAGTTTAGCAAGACTTAGATACCACCGAAATAACGTAATATAATCATCGCAATCAATATTTTGATATTCATCTTCTAAGCTATGCCAAGGAGATGAAAAAAATTCAATAACGCCCTCAGAGTCAAGATCATCGCCATATCCAGAATATTTTTCTACTCTAAGTGTCATAATGGTATGAACTGCAACTTGTTTTTGTTTATCATCAAGATCTTGATATGGTTTTATCATCTCTAAAAACAATGCAGCTTCTTTTGCTAGAGTATCACCAAGTGGTGGTTGTTGAGGCATAGGAGCAGTTACTTCACTTAGAGTTAGAGTTGCATCTAGAGGTGTATCTAGAGGTGTATCTAGAGGTGTATCTAGAGGTGTATCTAGAGGTGTATTTAGAGTTGTATTTAGGGGGGAAGTTTCGTAATAAGTTATATCTCTAATAATGTCTAAATCA
>CAKMZJ010000055.1 GCA_929200395.1 Candidatus Gorgonimonas eunicellae
TAAACGTAAATGTCTGGTTAAAATAGAAGACGATGATAAATTTTATCCATGCCATGGATGCTATAATATAGAAAAAGTTATCACAGATAGAAAGCTTATGAAAAAATCAAAAAATGCAACTGCATTAAAATGCTTAGAGTGCGGACATAAACAACTTTTTGATCAAGCAACAGGTAGTAATTGTTTGAATTGTGATACTAAATTTGCGGAATATTACTGTGGTTTTTGTAAACATTTAACTGGTACGGATAATCATCCATACCATTGTGAAAAATGTGGAATTTGTAGAATGCATAACGATAAATCCTATCATTGTGATATTTGTGGAATATGCATAGGTGTAAAGTTAAGAAATAACCATAAGTGTCGTGCCGGTTCCGCACATGATGAGTGCTGTATTTGTTTAGAGGATGCTTTTTTAGGATGTCAAATATTACATTGTAGTCATAAGGTTCATAAAGAATGTGCTATTGAGATGATTAAAAACGGTATAACCTGTTGCCCCATCTGTAGAGAATCATTTGCACATAAACTAGAACAAAGCCACCTCTACCGCTAGTATAGTGAATAAGTTGTTAGTTTAAGTAACTATACACGTGGCAGATGAAAATGCTAGGTTTCAGGGCTAGGTAAAAAGATTTAATTCAAGGCAAAATAACGCAGAAATGCCGGTTGCATTTCAAGATGTTTTAACGATGAAGTAAATCTTTTTAATAGCCCCCGAAGGGCAAGTTTTTTTAGCTTTTAAACTGTGTTACTACTTTTTAATTTAGCACCACTAAATTTACAAAGTAGATGCCTTGTTTAATAAGCTAAAAATTACTTGCTGAAAAGACGTATCTTCGGGTAAAAGGTGTATAACCTGCGAAATACTGTCTTGGCTAAAAACTTATAATCACTTGCTGAAAACCCGCATTTCCAACTGCCACGTGTATATACATTTTTTGCTTGATATAATTTCTAAAGGTTTTCTAATATAGAATTTTTACGTTATTAGCAATTATCAATTTTAAATAAAGTTCTTCTTTTATTAAGAAACTTATGGTTCTGCATATTAGCTACAAATACATTTGAATTTATTAATATATTCTGTTATTATTTTAGGGGTATTAAGATAAGCGTAGGAATTAATAATGTCACAAATTGATGAACTACTAAAAAGAAATATACAATGGTCTGAGGCAGTAAAACAAAAAAAAATAAATTTTTTTACTGATTTAGCTAAACAACAACAACCTCAATATTTGTGTATTAGCTGCTCTGATAGCAGAGTTCCTGTTGATACTATATTTGGTAGCTCACCAGGAGAAATTTTTGTACATAGGAATATCGCAAATGTGATTGATGCAACAGATTCAAACTGTACTTCTGTTATTCAATTTGCAGTAGATCACTTAGAAATAAAGGATATAATAGTAATGGGACATTATGGTTGCGGTGGTGTCAAATGCTCTATGCATAATACCGTAACCGGAAGGCTAAATACTTGGATTACCAAAATAGAACGGATACTTAGTAAACATAAGAATTTATTAGATAAAACACCAACATTAGAACAGCTTCCGTTATTATGTAGATTAAATGCTGTAGAACAAGCTTTAAATTTATGCATGCTAGATACCGTACAAAATGCATGGAGCAATAACCAACAATTAACTATTCATTGCTGGATATATAATATAATAAATGGTCGTGTAGAAGATACTACTTTTAAAGTTTCTGCCCCATCCCATTTACAAAAATTATATAATAATGCTATTGAATATTGTTTTAATCAAAAAACTAACATTTTATGAGAATATTTTTAACGAGATTTTATGCAAAAATTTTTTGATCAACTACCAGACTTTTCCGCAGTAAAACCCGATGAAATAAAAGCAAACGTACAAAATATTTTAACAACTAATAAAAAGCAATTACAGGAATTTTTATGTTCTAGCGCTATAACTTTTGAGACTTTACAAACTAATTTAAATGAAATGTCAGAAAGATTAGACCAATATTGGTCTGTTATTAATCATCTTAATTCAGTAACTAATTATAAAGAATTAAGGGATGCTTATAATTCATGTTTGGCAATTATATCTGAATATCACACTGAAATAGGGCAAAATAAAGAGTTATACCAAGCTTATGTGGATATTCATACAGCAAATGAGTTTTCTAATTTAACTCCAACTGAACAAAAAGTAGTACAGGATAACATACGCGACTTTAAACTATCTGGTGTCGCACTAGCTAAAGAGCAACAACAACAATTCAAACAATTAACTGTTAAATACTCAGAACTTACTAATAAGTTTGCTGATAACGTCTTAGATTCTACTATGGGTTGGTCAAAATTAATTACCGATAACCAACAACTAGCTGGAATACCTGAATTATCATTAGCAAGTGCTAAAGAAAAAGCACAAGCAAAAAATAAAACAGGCTGGTTGTTTACCTTAGATTTTCCTAGTTATTATGCATTAATAACCTATGCTGATAACCGTGAATTACGTCAAGAAGTATATACTGCTTATGTTACCCGAGCATCAGATCAAGGGCCACATGACAAAGCACAGGATAACAGCAGCATAATGACAGAAATACTTAGCATTAGACAGCAAATTGCTAAAATTTTAAATTTTGATAATTATTGCGATTATTCTTTAGCTACTAAAATGGCAAAAAGTTATGATGAAGTAACCAAGTTTTTATATGATTTAGTAGATAAATGCACATCACAAGCTAAAGTAGAGTTTTCTGCATTAACAGACTATGCTCAAGCTAAGTGTAGTATAAAAGATATGCAAGCATGGGACATAGCATATGTTTCTGAAAAAATGAAACAAGAAAAATATAGCGTTTCTCAAGAAGAACTTAGACCTTGGTTTCCTGCTAATAAAGTTTTAACTGGTTTTTTTACCATTGCTAACAAGTTATTTGATATTGAATTTGAGTTAGTAACTGATACTAAGGTTTGGCATCAAGATGTTCAATGTTATAAATTACATAATAAGCAGCAAACAGTAGGATACGTCTATATAGATTTATACGCTAGAGAACACAAGCAAGGCGGTGCCTGGATGGATGTATGTAAAAACAGGTGGTTACAAACAAACAAAACTCAGCTACCAGTTGCTTTTCTTACTTGTAATTTTACACCTGCAACTAATAATCAGGTATCGTTGCTAACTCACGACGAAGTATTAACCTTATTTCATGAATTTGGTCATTGTTTACATCATTTATTAACTAAAATCGATACTCTAGAGGCATCTGGAATTAATGGCGTTGAGTGGGATGCTGTAGAATTACCTAGTCAGTTTTTAGAGAATTGGTGCTGGGAGCAACAAGCTTTAAATGTAATATCAAGTCATGTTGACACCGGCGAACCATTACCAGCTGACAAGCTAGATCAATTATTAAAAGCAAAAAATTTTCAATCGGCAATGCAAATGTTAAGGCAACTTGAATTTTCATTATTTGATTTTGAATTACATAAATCTTGGAATCAAGACCTAAATATACAGCAATTTTTAGATGTAATCCGCCATAAAGTAGCAGTGGTTATTCCTCCTGAATTTAACCGATTTCAACATAGTTTCTCGCATATTTTTGCTGGCGGTTATGCAGCAGGTTATTACAGCTATAAATGGGCTGAAGTTCTATCAGCAGACGCATTTTCTAAATTTGAAGAAACTAATATTTTTGATGTAACAACAGCACAACAATTTTTAGTTAATATTTTAGAGAAAGGTAGCTCAGAAACAGCAGCTAAACTATTTAAAAAATTTCGAGGTAGAGATCCAATAATAGATCCTTTACTTAGACACAATGGCATTGAAGCTTAAATATACACACCTTTTGCTTGAAGTTGTACAAGTTATCGATAAAAACATGGTTTTAACTTTAATTTGTACGACTCTATTTAATATAATAAAAATAAGAAGAAAAACAAATGATCAAAAGAATTTTATTTTTTAATATGTTATATGTCTTATCTTTTTATTTTCATATGGCTCATGCTAATGCAACGGAAGACTTAATTAACAAGCACGAGGTTAGTAGCTTATCTGAAAATAAAGAAATAGCGGTATTTATTCTAAATAAATCGATTTCTAAAATTGAGGATAGTAAATATCACATATGTTGTCGCTACATTAAAAAAATAAAAAATTGTTCTGATAGAACAATTTTTTATTTTGGTTGTGCTATTAGTGGGGCAATATTTATATCAGTATATTTATATATCTTGCAGATAAACAACTACATTTCAAAACTAAATAAAAAGGTTTAATTCGAGACAATACATGTGGAGGATGAAAATACTAAGTTTCAGAGTACTAAAGAAAAAATATTATAATTTTTAATACTTAAAAATACAATATTGTTAATAATAACGATAAATAAGAGTAGTGTTTATGGTAGATATCAATTTAGATCATACTGCAACATTTGAGATCAATAAAAAAGCTACTAGTTATGTTTGTACAGTTACAAATCCAACTAATAATATCGAGCTAGCTACTATTAAATTAAACAATAATCAAGTAACATCAGAAACTAACTCTAATAAATTAGAGGCAACAACTTCTTATATTACAGAAAACAATAATAAAAACACAAACTTAAATACTGTATTAACTCGAAGTATAAACGACAATTACGGCGCTATAAATCAAAGCTCTTCTGTTATAACTAAACAATTAACTGTAAATAATAAAACTAATAATAGTAACTCAGGTCCAATAACTAGCCAACCCAAAAAAACTGCATCTTCTAATGTATCTAATTATAGTATATTAGGAATATTAAAAAATAATACAATTACTCCATGCATGAATAAAAACATTCCATTTTTTAATTTATCGAACAATTATGTGGCATTTAATCAAAAAGTATCCTGTTGTTATCCTTTATTATCTTATAACGAATGTTGTTCTTGTAAAGTTGATACAATATTACCATCTCATTATCTGAAATTAATTAAGATATCTAATGTTTCAAAACATATTGAGCATGATAATTACAAAGATTTATTTATAAAAAAAAATGATATTCCTGTTAAAGAAATATATTTTAATGAAATTACTAGTAATTTTGTAATTTTATACGATGATGATCAATCATATAAAAGTAATAGTGAACTATATTTAGTTAGCTATACTCAAGATTTAAATAACACAACTTCAACTAAGAAAATGAAATTTAAAGATGACTTTAGAATTGAATGTCCATTACAAAAAATACATTCCATTTATTATAACAATGAAGATTTATATGTTATCGGTAGACAAAATAGCCAATTAATCCTAATGGTTACTACTATAGGGGTAACAAAAGGTGATAATCGGTGGAAAGAAATAATCACACTAGCATATAACGATATTCACAGCAATGCAAAATTCAGTAGCAATGGTGCTTTTATCTTTTTATTAACAAATGATAATCAATTGTTAATTTTTTCTAAAGAAGATAGTTGGAATGAAATTAATAAGCTTACCAATAAAAATAATTTCCCTGTAGATATAAATTATAATTCTGAAGATATGATTTTTATAAGTAATAATAATATGGTTATAAACAAGTTACACTCAACAAAAGAAATAAAGATTACTTTAAAAGATATAACCGCTGCTTGTTTTATTCCTAATAGTACAGATTTTATTGTTTTTACTAAGCAATTAGAAATGACTTTAATGACAAAACAGCTAGAAAACTATTTTACTGCTAGTGACCACAATATAGGCTACGAGGTTGAGCAAGCATATTTTCATCCTGAAGATCCTACTAAGTTAATCGTTCTTGCTAAATTACCTTGGTGTACACAAAAATGTAACGATATATCTTCGCATATATGTGCAATTACTCCCACTGGTGCTTGTTTTGGATGCATAGGTACTTGCTGTTGTTTTTGGAAAGACTGCTGTAGTGGTAACCCTTATGTGAAGTCTGGAAGCTATCTCTTTTGTCCTTGTTCTGCTGCAGAAATATGTAGTAAATACAAAGCTAGCTCAATAATAGGAACTTATACTGGTGTGGGTTTATCTGTTGTATCCTCCCTAGTATATTTTATTATGCACGCTCTAGATAAAAATACGATGCAAACAAATCTATATAAAATTCAGTGATAAAAACATGGTTTTAACTTTAATTTATATAACTCTATTTAATATAATAAAAATAGGAAGAAAAACAAATGATAAACCAAAAAAAAATTAATCAATACCAAGATATTGATATTAAAAATGATGCCGCAATTAAAATTCAGCAATTTTTTAAGAAAATAAGAACTGCTAAAATTTATACAAATATGTTAGAAAATGGCAAGGATTTTAATAAGTTTGTGGTTGGTAATAACAATAATCTTTCAATTTTAGATAAATTTAATTATCAAATATCATTACATCACCTTTGTAGTATAAAAAAACAGTTGGGAGAAATCACTCCTCAAGAAAAAAAAGTTATTTGTAAAATTATAACCACCCCTTTTTTATTTCAGCATCAAACTATAAATAATTTAGAAAATGTTAATACACATAATAATTGTACTGAGTTAGTTATTAAATCTCATAAACATTTAGCTAGAGAAAATTCAGATGTGAAATTTAATAGTTATAAGTATGATATAGATACTATATGCAATAATGATTTTGTATTTTTTTCACTTTATATATCTGCTAATCCAGAAAATAAACCAGAAATTACAACACATGCACTTATGGATTTCGGCTATATTGCTTACTTAATAAATGAAAAATATGGAAAAGATGGCTATCTTACTCTAACTGATCAATCATGCTGTATGGTATATCCTGATACTAATTATTTAACATCTAAATTTAAAGGTTTAGAAAAACTCAGCAAAAGATGCATAGCTGCTTCTGACAGTAATGCTGTACCTATCTTTTCTTATCAGCATATGAAACTTGCTATAGGGTATTATTTGATACTTTTTTTGCGTAACTGCGATATAAAAGAATTTATAGAATATGTATATACAGTATCTACTACAAAAGAAATAAATTATATTATTCATACATTATTTAATTTAGAATATCATATTCCTAGAAAAGTAAAAATATTTAATGATTTTTACAAGCATATTTTGTATAATCCAACTTTAAAACAAACCGTTAATTGCATTGGCTTATTTACATTAAAACGATTTTGTTTTAGTAACTATGATTCACTTACAAATTTTTATCATAATATACTAGCTAACAAAACGCATAATGATATAGTAGTTTATTTTGAAGCTTTATTCCAAAAAATATTACTAGAAGCTAAGTGTGCAATGCGTTATCAAATTAAATTAGAAATGATAAATATTTTGCGTAAAGATATAGAAATTTTTCTAAATTATAAGTTTAAAGAGATAGCATAACATAACTATAAAAATATTTAAAAAATAAGACTTATAGCAGTTTATCTATATACATGGTAGCTGATTTTAAGACTAAGTAAAATGGTCTAATTCGAAACAAAAAATGTCACCCGAGTTCCATGGAGATTTAAGAAGTTTTAACGATGAAGTAGAATTTCTAATTGCCATATGTATATATCTTATTTTTTTATTTTTATGTAGCTAAAAGGAACTTGTGCTCTGGTAGGTCTTTCGGTTGCATTATCTCTAGCATATTTTATTATGAATACTCTAAATAAAAAATACAATATAAATATATATAAAATTAAATAAATTCTACTTTAAGGTATATTTTCTAAGCTATATTTAAACCTTAAAGTAGAAAACTTACAACAATGTAGTTAAAACTCTAGCTGTCATTTTCTGCTAGTTGTTTTTCTATATAATTTACCGCATCTGAAAAAGTATTAATTTTTCCAGAATCTTCATCTGGAATTTCTATGTTAAATCCTTCTTCAAACGCCATAACTAATTCTACAGAATCTAGTGAGTCAGCACCTAAGTCTACTACGAAAGATGCATCTGTCTTAACCTGTTCAGGGTTAACACCTAGTTGTTCACATACAATTTTTCTAACACGTTGTTCAAGTTGTTCACGAGTATCACTCATTTTACAATATTCCTCTATTAATGAATAAAAACGCTTAAAATCTTAATTATATAAATAAGATGAAGCTCTAAAAAATTTTACTTAATATATATTTGTAGTTGAAAAAACTAGTTTAAGCAAGTAATTATAAGTTTTTAACTAATGGTAGTATTTTGCGGGTTTAGTCTCGACTAAATCAAGAAATACTAACGTAGAATAAAAAGCTTAGAAGATTGCCCTGCAAGGCTATTAAAAATGTTTAATTCATCGTAAAGCACCTTTGAAATGCAATACTTGCATTCGGACGGTATTTCGCCTCGAATTAAACCTTTTGTTTAGCTCTTAAATCTAGCATTTTTATCTGCCATATATATTACTATTAAAAACTATTACTGCTTGTACATTATCAGCTATAACTGCTATCTATAATTTTAGATAAAAGCAATGGATGAATAATTTTTTTAGTTATACAGAAAGTCTATTACTTAGTCTATCATATTTTAAAAAGTATCTGTATTAAAACTAAATTATATACAGTATAAATTTTAACTTGTTAAAGCAGACACTATATTAAAATATTTAGTGCTACTAAACTGATCATATAAGCACGCTTAAAAGTTATCATGCTTACTAAGATATATAAAATTATCAAAGATTTTTAAAGGTATATATGTAACTACCCCATATACATACCTCCGTTTACGCTTAATGTTATTCCATTTATAAAACCTGCTGATTCACTTGCGAGATAGCATACTGCTGCTGCTATTTCTTCAGGACGACCTAAACGTCCTACAGGAATTTGTTTTAATAATTGTTCTTTATGATTTTCAGGCAGGTTTTTAGTCATATCAGTATCTATGAACCCAGGAGCTATATTATTTACAGTAATTCCTCTGCCTCCCATTTCACGAGCTAAAGATTTAGTAAAGCCTTCAATACCAGCCTTTGCAGCAGAATAGTTAACTTGTCCAGCATTTCCCATGGAGCCAACAACAGATCCTATATTGATAATACGTCCCCATTTGTTTTTAGCCATATATTTAATAACCGACTTACTCATATAAAATGCTGAAGTTAAATTCGTTGTTATTACTTTTTCCCAGTCTTCATCTTTCATTCTGAGCATTAAATTATCTTTAGTAATACCGGCATTATTAACTAAAATATCTAAAGATCCAAACTCTGATATTATCTGTTTGATAACCTCTAAACAATTATCTTTATTACAAACATCAAGAATTTTAGCTGTCCCTTTGATATTATTTTCTTTAAAATAGGTATTTATTGTTTCAACTCCAGAAGCAGAGGTAGCGGTTCCCACTACCGTGGCGCCATACTTGCCTAAATGCGTTGCTATAGATCTGCCTATTCCACGAGTCGCACCAGTTACCAATGCTACTTTATTGCTAAAATCAATCATTATATACAAAAGCCTTGCTATGGTTGAATATTCCAAGTATTAGATTTATCATCTAGGGTTAAAGAAACACTTTCATTTAATATACGCTTATTTAAACCACAAAGAACATTACCAGGACCACATTCTATGTAGTTAGATATTCCAGTATTATTTATATTGATTATAGACTCAGACCATTTTACTGGGCTATATAGCTGTTTAATCAAATTTTCTTTTATTATGTCTTTATCATCAGAGTGCAAGCCAGTAACATTTTGTACAACTGTGATTTCTGGAGTATTAATTTCTATTTTTTCAAGGGCTTGTTTTAATTTATAAGATGCTTCTTGCATTAAACTTGAGTGCGAAGGCACGCTAACTGGTAATAATATAGCTCGTCTAACGCCTTTATTTTTAGCTATTTCTATTAATTTACTAACAGCTTCTTTGTGTCCAGCTACAACAACTTGCCCTGGAGAGTTAAAATTTGCGGCCTCTACAACTTTATTTTGTTCCTTTAATTCTTCAGTTGCTTGTTTACATAAGCTTATAACTTCTTCATTTTTTAGTCCTAATATTGCAGCCATAGCACCAACCCCTTTTGGTACTGCTTGTTGCATTATTTTACCTCTATATTGTACAATTTCAATTGCATCTGCAAAATTTATAGAGTTAGCACATACCAAAGCTGAATATTCTCCTAGGCTGTGCCCGGCAACTACAGAAGGTTGAATATTCTGATGCTGTTGCCACATTCTAAACAATGCCACACTCGCTACTAATAATGCAGGCTGAGTGTTTTCTGTTAAATTTAGTTTTGTGGGGTCAGGATCTTTAATCATTTCTAGTAGGTTAAAGCCTAGTACTTCTTCAGCAAACTTAAAAGTTTTACTAAATATATTGTCTGTATAAAACTGGGATAGCATGTTAGAGTATTGCGATCCCTGTCCTGGAAAGACAAAACAAGATTGTTTGTTAATTTTCATGTTATTGACTGATAACGCTCTTCTATGCAGAATAAAATTACTATCTTAGGATACACAAAATTGATATCATAAACCCTGTAGCATGTTACAAATAAGTATATAACATATACAAAATAAAATGCGTGTGTATTATCCTAAAATTTTTATAAAATATCAACTTGAAATTGCAAACAATATTTATAATTTTATGATTTTCATACTACATACAAATAATTTATACATGTCAAGTGGCATATTATAAAGAATATAATTGATTATACAAGGTAATATGCTAATTTTTCAGCTACAACTAATTAAAAATACAAATTATATATGAATATTAGAGGTTTTAGAGCTTAATAAATCTTGATACCAGAGCAATATAGCGGAGATTTCTGGCTTCTTAATATAATTTACGATTTCACTAGATTTTTTATTTGAAATAGCTAAAATCTTGCTTAATTGCTCTGTGGTAACATCTAATAAAGCTTGAGGGTTATCTATAGCTTTAATTAAAACAGACCATTTTTCTTCATATATATATGGAATACTTAAACCAATTAATACTTGTTTAAAGCTAGGCGGATTACTCTTTAAATAGTCTTTTGTGTTAATAGGTAGTGGAAATTTTGTGTCTGCCGTAGATAATTCATCTATCGCTACTATATCAACTAACTGAGTTACAATACCAGTTGAGATTAATTTATCTACTATTTTAGGAGTTATTTGCGGTATATTGATGCCTTTTTTGCTTACTAACCATAATAATCTTGCTTTAAATTGTTGCGAGCATTGCTCGCTATAAGTCAAACAGCTACATTTATTATAATTGTAACTACTATTAAAGTCTTTTTTAATTCTTGTGATTGGTCTTAATAAAACATTATTAATAACCGCAAGAGCCTTACCTTTAACTTGCAAACTGATAGTGTCATTTATTGCTATATTTAACTTATGCAAATTATCAATACTTCCTACAGAAATCGTAGATATAACTCTGTTTTCAACTGTTACTGGTGTTAATTTCAAAATAGGTGTTATTTTTCCTGTGCGTCCTATAGAATATTGTATATCAATAACTTCAGTGACAACCTCGGGAGATAAAAATTTTATTGCAGTAGCCCAATGTGGAGTTAAATTAGAACCTCCTAACAATTGGCGTACCTTATAATTATTAACTTTTATTACTATGCCATCCATCGCAAACGGAAAGTTATTTTTTTGTTGGTAATAACTGTATAAATAATTGATGTCTTTCGCATCATTTATTATATCAGTAAATTTTTTAGGTAAATTATACCCATATTGATATAGCTTAGCTATTGCGTCTATATCTGTAGCTTCAGTTGAATCAATCCAGCTCCAAGGGAAAAAATCGATTAATTTAGCAAATTGCATATTAATAGTTTTTTGCATGATTAAGGCAACAATAAACTGCCTAGGAGTTGAATATTTTGCTAATACTTCTTCCGATGCCATATCTATACGTATAAATAACTCACCGTGCAACACTATGGTTTTACTATCTCTACCTAGCAACCAGCCATGCAATTTTTTTGGTATATTAGGTGCTTGATTGATGATATTGCTAATATCCATGCCAAAATCACCATCGCCTCTAGTTAAAGCTCTAGCTAAAATGCCATTTTTATATATAATCTCTACAGCGATACCATCAATTTTAGGCTGTGCTACAATAGTATTATTTTTTATTTTATTTAAAAAAAAATCTATATTATTCAGATTCTTTTTAGATAAACTCCCCATAAATTTATAATGCATAGTGTTTTTAGAGTTGTCAGTAGATATAAGAGTATCTGCTAATGTAGTTTGATTACTTTTAATATCAAAACAGTTTTGCCAAAGTTTTAACTTTGCTGTAAGAATATCGTAATTAGTATCAGTAATTAGGGGTTGGTTATTTACAAAATAAGCTTTATCGTGGCGTGCTATTTCTTGTTGCAAATGCATAATATTTTGCTGTGCTTCCTCTGCGCTCCAATTAGGACAAACAGCATTTGCTAATGCTACTACACTCAAAACTAAAATACATATAGCTAACTTATTCATTTATTTCTCTGTTATTATTTACAAACACAGGCTTTCGATAACTTCTTATTGTTTTATGCTATCTGCTTTTGCCAAAAATTCATCTTAGTTTTTATTATTACAATACTTCGTATAGTTTAAACAATTCTAAAACTATTTATCTTTTTTGTTAACATTAAACATTAAAAATAATGGCATTGTTATTTTAAATATATCATCTGTATTTTTAAGAAAAGACTCTATATTTTGTATTTCTGAAATAGAACTACTTGGCATTATTTTATCCCCTGAATAATGATTTCTTTGTGTAGCTGTTGCTTCTTCCGTACTAGTAACATTATTTTTTATTAAAGCAGATGGCGGAATATCATACATTGGCTGATTTACAGCAGATAGTGAAACATCATATAAGGCTAAATTAGACTTTGGAACATCATATATTGATTGATTTACAACAGATGGAGGAACATCATATAACGCTAAATTAGATTTTGGAGCATCATACAGCTCTTGATCATTTAAGTAATTGTCTGCTGAAATATTGCTTGGTTGTAACATATAGTTGCTAACTGAAAATTGTTTGTTTTTATTGCTATCCGTAGATACAAGAGGGGTACTGTAAGAAAACATAAGAGATACCATAATTGCAAAATTAACGTTTTCTAATTTCATGCTACGCTGTCCGTTATTTATTAATTTATGCAATTTATAATCTGTAAATAATGTAAATAAATCGCTACCAGCATCATCTTGTGTTTCTTCTATTTTATAATATTTAGTATATTGGCAATTGGCTATAAAAAAAGTAATAATAGCTATATAGTAACCATTATACTGATAAATCTCATTATGCATTTCTTGATTTTTAGGTGCTAAACTTTCAAAACTGTATAGTATAAATTTTAATTTGCTAAGATCAATAGAGTATTCTTTTAGCATTTTAATCTTAATTAATATTACCCCATAAATATATTCATTAGTAAAAGATAAAATACGGTCTTGGAACTGTGAAAAAGTATTTTTTTGTATTTTATAAAAATCAAGCAAACAGTAATTAGAATTTTTAATATTTTGATTATAAATACTTAACATAAATTTAGATGCTTTATTATAATCTTTAATAAAATTTACATTGTGCATTATGTCTTCATCATATAAAAAAATAAGCTGTAACTTAGTGAACACGCTAACCGCTAAATATATTCCTGTAATATAATGATCATGTAATGGTATTTCCATCTTTTTATGAGTAGCTTTACCTATTTGATTAATCATTTTAGTAATTATAGCCTGTTTAATAATTAAACTTATATGGACATAATCTTCTCCATCTTCATCTTCATCTTCATCTGCAGATTTTTGATGAACAGATAAAGTATCTTGCATACCACCTTCTTGTTGCATTAAGTAATAAGCTGTATAATAACCTATATATTTAATATTAGAATCAATAAAAAGACAACTTAAGAAGTCATTTACTTTAGCTAGATAATGATTAGAATATAATTCATTTTGAGTATCGTATACTTCAGGCTGATAATAACTTAATACTAATGATTTTCTATCTTCATTTTCAAGCACTACACAAAAAAAATCGTCTGATGCAAGTTCATTTAACGGGTCATCATTGTTTTTCCCTTGGAATATTGGAAAATTAGCCTCTGATAACATGCCTTGGATATATTTATGTACTTGATATAAACTATTACGTTTTATAGTATTATTTTCTAAATTAGCAATGCTAGTGTTGGTATCATTGCATAAATCACTTGTATCGCTTAAATTTATGTTTGTTTGATCTGTTTTAGAATCTGTTGCTGTATTCTCTTTTGCTTTTATATTATAGCGTTTTTTTTTACGATTATTTTTTCGACCTAAACTAGAAAATACATTCTTTATTCTATAAAACTGTTTTTTAAATATAGCTTTATTATAGAAAGAATTATCTTGTCTTTTTATTCTTACTACCTGATTTTTTTGATAGCTACTTTGTGGTAGTGTTGTCTTGTATTCTAAAGCGTTTTCTAATTTCTGCTTGGTTATGTTTGCTTTATTCGTAGGAAACTGAGTTATAATTGTTTCTTGATTTATTGTTTGTGGATGAACATCATCGGGTTCTATCATACATTTACCAACATCTACAAGAAAAATAATATAAAATAATAATACTTTAGTTATAAATGATTTAATTAATTCAAGCATGATATATTATACCTTGTATTTATTATTTTTACTATTCATATTATCTTAATTTAGATCTTAGTACAAATTTATTCTTTACCTATAGTCTATTATTTGTAATACTATGATTAACTTTAAAATGCTTATAGTATAAAAAACTTAAGCAAATTTTTACGCAATTAAACAGACAAATGAATTAAATGAAGAAGAAAACAGGCCACAGCTTATGCAGTTACAGTGCAGATAATAAGTTAACTAAATTAAGAATAATATCTGGAAAGTGGCGTAATAGAAAATTAGACTTCATACATAATGCTAATTTAAGACCAACGCCAGAAAGAATTCGTGAAACTGTTTTTAACTGGATAACAAATTATATCCATAATGCTAAAGTACTTGATTGTTTTGCAGGAAGCGGTATTTTTGCTATAGAAGCTTTATCTCGAGGTGCTGCAACAGCTACTATTATCGATAACTCTGCTATTGCTATTGGCAGAATCAACAATAATATAAACAAGATAGGCATTAATAATATAGATGTTATTAATCAGGATTGTTTATTATATTTACAAGAAAACAAACAAAATACTAAATATGACCTAGTTTTTATTGATCCGCCATTTCATAAAAATATGTTAGATAAAACATGTGCATTGCTAAATGACAATAAGTTCATATGTACAGGATCTTTAATTTATACAGAAGCTGAAATAGATATAGAAAATATTTCTACCCCTGTTAACTGGTGCTTAATTAAGAGTAAAACTTCTAAATCTATTAGTTATAAACTATGGCAAGTAGTGTAACTCTTTTTATGCACTTTTCTTTTTGGTTTAAATTTTAGTAGTTGTTGTGCTTGTCTCTACGATGTTTTTTGTTTACATGCCATCGTCTCTTGCGTATGGTGATTAACTCTATTACTGCTACCTATAGGTTGTGATGTGATAGTTCTATCTGGTGTGGCCATATAATATACAATATCCCCTACACACCTACCTACACAACAACAAGCTACAGTAGAGCATGGGAAAGTGGCTATATTATATCCATACCAGCACCCTATTATGCCTCCCATAGCTTCTAAAGCCCACTGACGGGTAGATGTTTGATAAGTTTTTGGTAAATAATCATTTCTAACATTATTATTCATAGTACTAACCATCTTTTTTAAATATATTGTTTTTATTGGTGTTTATACACGTGAAAGATGAAACCTAGCATTTCCATCTGCTACGTGTATATACTACAGCAATACCCTAATATTCCTCCAATAGCTGCAAATTTGCATG
>CAKMZJ010000056.1:0-183 GCA_929200395.1 Candidatus Gorgonimonas eunicellae
TGAACGCACTTCTTCTAAAGCAACGGCATCGCTACCAGATACTTCTCCGGTTAAACAGTTAATTAAATCTGTGTTATCTACAACACTAACTGCTTCCTTTGTTAACCGAGAATCATCTTCACTACGAATGCCAAATAATGATTTAATTCTTGACAGTATACCCTGTGTTTTTTTTTGTGCTAC
>CAKMZJ010000056.1:283-15842 GCA_929200395.1 Candidatus Gorgonimonas eunicellae
AACTTTTCTATTCAAGCTACTAGCCTGCTTGTTATCATTGGTGGGTTTTGTATCATCTTCACTACGAGTTCTAAATAATGATTTAGTTCTTAATCGTATACTTTGTGTTTTTTTTTGTGCTACAACTTTTCTATTCAAGCTACTAGCCTGCTTGTTATCATTGGTGGGTTTTGTATCACCTTCACTAAGAGTTCTAAAGAATGATTTAATTCTTAATAGTATATTTTGTGTTTCTTTTGTAACTTTTCTATTAAAACTACTAGCCTGCTTTTTATCATCAGCGTGTTTTATATCATGTGCTTTTGAGCTATCTTCCATAGCTTTACTTGTTAAAGATTTACCAGTTGGATCAACATTACTCATATATATACTCCTTTATTATAAAAATACACTATATTAAAATGTGGTTAATTTTTATTGTCTATTTAAGTATACAACACATCAGAAACTATTGTAGAATTTATGCATTGACCTCCATATAAGCATAATAAAAAACTTATAGGCTAAAAATTAAGAGGTTATGTACTTTGTGTTATATGTTAATATTTGACTATTAAAGCAATTTTTTTAAAACTTCTTAACCTATTTAGGTTATTTAAATTTTTACTTAAGGGATTAATCAATGCATGTTAAAAAAGTATTAATAACCGTATTCGTGTCAATTTTCACAATGAACATTTCAAATAGTTTTTCATCTGATACCCCCCCTTCTAAGTATATTTCATTTAATGAAAATACATCCGAAGAAAAATCTTATACTAATACAAGTGAAGATGATGATAATGCAATTGATAACGGTCCAGATAATACGGATGAAGAAGATTGGGACATAAGAGTGCTAGATAATTAGCATAGCAAGTCGAGGTGGAATATTGCAGGAATGCACAATTGCATTTCCAACTGCATCCTGCATTAGCTATTTAATCTCAAGCTTACCATTTTCTATACTAACCACTATTTTATCACCAGACTTAAGCTCTGTATTTAATAAATAAGCAGATAGCGGATTTTCTAAAATATTTTGCATAGCACGTTTTATTGGTCGTGCTCCATATATAGGGTCGTAACCTTCAGCGACAATTTTATCTATTACATTTTTATTTACCTCTAAACTTATTTCTAATTTAGCAACTCTTGAAATTAGTTTATTTACTTGTATATTTGCTATGGCTGCAATTTGCTGTTGCGATAACGGATTAAAAATTATCAAATCATCAACCCTGTTTACAAACTCTGGTTTAAAATGTTTGGCAACCATATTGGTAAGCTCTTGCTTGAGTTGCTCTTGGTTAGCAGTATTATCGGGAGATTGACTATATGCTTGTTGAATTTTATCTGAGCCTAAATTAGACGTCATAACAATAACGGTATTTTTAAAATCTACTGTTTTACCATGGCTATTTGTAAGTCTGCCGTCATCTAATATTTGCAATAAGATATTAAAAACATCAGGATGTGCTTTTTCAATTTCATCTAACAATATTACTGAATATGGCTTTCTTCTAATAGCTTCAGTTAAATATCCTCCTTCTTCATAACCAACATAACCAGGAGGTGCACCTATTAACCTTGAAACTGAATGTTTCTCCATAAACTCAGACATATCAATTCTAACCAAAGCAGCTTCTGAATTAAATAAAAATTCAGCTAGAGTTTTACATAATTCAGTTTTACCTACACCTGTTGCACCAAGAAACATAAACGAACCATTTGGTCGATTTGGGTCGGCTATTCCAGCTCTTGAACGTCTTATTGAATTAGCTACTATTGAAATAGCTGCATCTTGACCAACTACTCGTTTAGCCAGCTCTTGCTCCATATTTAATAGCTTTGATTTTTCTCCATCTAACATTTTACTAACAGGAATTCCAGTCCAGCGTGATACAACTTCGGCGATTTCGTCATCGGTAACTCGATAACTTAAAATACTATTTTGAGAATTTTCAATGTTTGCTAAAGCTTCTTTTAATTTTTCTTCTATTTGTGGTAATTTACCATATTTTATTTCACTTGCTAATTCTAGTTCACCATCTCTTTCAGCGATGGCTAATTTTGAATCTAATAGATCTTTTTGCGCTCGCAACTCTTTAGCATAAGCTAACGATTGTTTTTCAGTTTTCCATTCTTCTTCTTGATGTGAAAATTCTGTTTCTAGCTTGGTTATATCTTCGCTTAATTGCTTTAGGCGTTCTTGTGATGCGCTGTCTTGTTCTTTTTTAAGAGCTTGTTGTTCGATTTTACCAGTAATGATTTGACGTTCTAGTCTATCTAAAAACTCTGGTTTAGAATCAATAGCCATGCGCACTCGACTTGCTGCTTCGTCTATTAAATCGATTGCTTTATCGGGAAGTTGACGGTCACTAATATAACGTATAGATAATCGCGTAGCTGCAATAATTGCAGGATCTGAAATAGCTACCCCATGGTGAGCTTCGTATTTTTCTTTTAATCCACGTAAAATAGCAATAGTGCTACTTTCATCTGGCTCATCTACTAATACTTTTTGAAATCTACGTTCTAAAGCAGCATCTTTTTCTATATATTTACGATATTCATCTAGAGTTGTTGCTCCAATACAATGTAACTTGCCTCTAGCTAAAGCTGGTTTTAGCATATTGCCAGCATCCATAGCACCTTCTGATTTTCCAGCACCAACCACTGTATGTAATTCGTCGATAAATAATATTATCTGACCTTCTTGTTGCTCTAAGGCAGTTAATAATTTTTTAAGCCTTTCTTCAAACTCACCACGGAATTTTGCTCCAGCAATTAAAGCACCCATATCTAAAGATAAAAGAGTTTTATTTTTTAAGCTATCAGGAACTTCATTATTGACTATTCTTTGAGCAATACCTTCAGCAATCGCAGTTTTACCAACTCCAGGCTCACCAATAAGTACAGGATTATTTTTAGTTCTTCTTTGTAATACTTGAATTACTCGACGTATTTCGTCGTCTCTACCAATAACTGGATCTAGCTTTCCGGTTTCTGCGTATTCAGTTAAATTTTGGGTATATTTATTTAATACCTCTTTGCTATCAGACTCAGAAACTCCATCAGTTGCACCTTGTTGCATATTATTGATAGCATTAGTAAATGCTTTTTTACTGATACCATGACTAGATAACAGCTTGCCGACTATATCGCTACTATCGAACATTACTAATAACATAAGTTCGCTATTAATAAATTTTAATTGTCGTTTTTGTGATTCTTTATCTGCTAGATTAAATAATCGTTGTAACTCTGAAGATGGTTTCATGTCGCCTGTTGGCGATACTAAGGTTGCTAAAGATTGCAGTTGCTCATTTATTTGTTGCTCTAGCTTTGTTAAATCAAAACCTACTTGCATAAGTAAAGGTTTAGCTATACCTCCTGACTGCTTAATTAACGCCTTAAGCAAATGGATAGGAGCAAGCTGTGTATGATCTTTACCAATCGCAATAGATTGAGCATCTGACAAAGCAGATAATAACTTGCCAGAAAATTTTTCAGGACTCATAATAAACCTCATAGAAAATTAATATTATCTTTTAATATTAATTAATATGCACTAAAGTTGCTATTTTAAACAGGAAATCATAATTTTATTTATTACGGCTAGCCATCTCGTCATAATTTTGAAGGAAATAATTTGTTTTTCTATCTAGCATAACCTTAACGCCATCTAATAAGTTTAAACAAGCATCACGTATATGTGTACTATCATTTAGTACAGATGTTACCGTTAAACTTTCTATTTTTATATCTTGCATCAAATCTTGCAAATAACTATTAATATTTTGATCTTGCTCTTTTACTTTTTGTTGTAATTTTAAGATTTTATCATTAACATTAGTGTAATTTCTATGTAAACCTAAATCTTCGATAAACACTAAAGTTTTTAGCATTCTTAATCGTAAATAATTATATTGTTTTTTTGCGTGCTTATTATCTCCATAAATATGCCTAGAAATATTCTTATGTATATGCTTCATATGCTTGATAGCCGCAACAAAATAACGACAAGATGCCTGTAGTGCAAACAATTCCCAAGCTTGAGGCTTGTATAGCCTTAAATCAAGTTTATTAGAAAATTCGATTATATCTGAATAGATACCTTTTACCATGATATCGTACATATGTGCTATTGAAACTTCATTACCTAAGCTATAATCGCTATTTATTATTTCTTTGTAGTTACCACTATGGTTCTGTACTGCTTTCGGGTCTATAATCATCGCATAACATATTATATTTCTTGAGTTCTTGTATAACCTTTGTGTTTCTTTAGTTATAGCTCGTAATGCTGCATCTGGATAAGATATAGATTGATTCAAATATTTAGCTCGAACTCGAGTTTCTGGAATGTAAAGCGAATCTGTTGCTTCAGAAGAATCCGCTTTACTAGGAAATATTTTTTTAGATAACTGAGCAACGGTATTAATAAAAGGTAAAAACAGTACCAGCCCGAAACAATTAAATAATGTATGAAATAATACTAATTTTATGGAAGGTTCAGCTATACCTAACTTTAATGCAATAAAATCGTTAAATTTTATAATTTGAAAAAATATAGCTAGAGTAATTAAAGCGGTTATTAAATTAAATAAAAAATGTACAAATGCAAGTCTTTTAGCGTTAATCCCAGATCCTAACGCTCCTAATATAGATGTAGCCGTAGTGCCAATGTTAGAACCTATTGCTATAGCAACAGCATGATAGTACATCTGAGAATTTGCGTCTACAGTCGTTAACAATAAAATCATTAAAGCATTTGTTGACTGCATTACTACTGTAATTAAAACCCCAAGAGCAAAGTACAATAAAACACTATTGTAGCCATCGAAAACAAATGTTGTAATTTGTAAATATGCATTAAAATCTGCTAAACCATCTTTTAAGTAGTCAATGCCTATAAATAAAAAACCTAAGCCAAGCAATACAGATCCTAAGCCTTCAGTTTTATTTTGACGATTATGCGATAAAATTATCCCAAAAATTATAAGTGGCAATGCATAGAAAAATAATTTTATTTTTATTCCAAATATCGCAATAATCCAAGCAACAAAAGTAGCCCCTAAATTTGATCCTATAATAATTCCTATGGCGCTATATAATCCTATTATCTCAGCACTTAAAAAAGAAATAATAATTAATGACAATACTGAACTCGACTGAGTTATTGTTGTTGTGATTATTCCTAAGCTTATACTTTTCCATATACTATTAGTAATTAATTTTAATGTTGATTCTAGCACCCCACCGGAGAAAGCTTTCAGGCCAGAATTCATATAATGCATTCCCTGAAAAAAGAAAGCTATACCTGCCGCCATTAGAGTGAAATTATTACTAAAATACATGGCTAAGGCCATGGTTATAAGTAATGTAGAAGTTGTTATTGATCTAATTGTAAACACCTTTAGTCGCCTTTTATTGAAAGTTTACTAAAAAGATAATTCTTATAGTTGTTAAATACATTTATTTGCTAACTAAATTTAATTTATCGAACAATGTTAAAATAATTGAGTAATTATACACCTACGATCACATTATAAATTATAAACTCTAAATAAAATATTAGCTCATTATTAGCAAATTGCGCCTTTACTGTGCTACAATGACTCAGTTTAATCGTAGTCGATATATTTATGTGCTATAAAACACATAAGCATCTTATTGATTAAAACTCTTTTAATTTAATTATTAAAATATTAGAAAAACAGCAAAATAAATACTTTCTACGGTTTTATTCAGCTTTTATATACCTTCAAGTAGTATGCGTATACCTAATATTTACATACTTTTACTTGATGCTATTTTTATTTGCAACAAGAAGTATAAGTTAGACTAACTAGCAATATCTTGGTTAAAAATGCACATATCATGCGTTTTGCATTACATGATATTTTTCTTACAATCTATAATTAATGTTGGCTATGCTTAATATATTTAAATCTTCTCCTACAGGATGTCCTATCGATAAAAGCAAAATAGACTCAGTATACAAGTACTGGAGAATTCATATTCTTGCAACTATGTATCTAGGGTATGCTGTTTTTTATTTTACTAGAAAAAGCATTAGCTTTGCAGCACCACAAATGATAGAAGATTTACCAGGTATAGGTAAACCAGAAATAGGCATATTGCTTACGCTATTTTATTTAATATATGGAACCTCAAAGTTTCTATCAGGAATTATAAGCGACAACTCAAACCCAAGATACTTTATGGGAATTGGCTTAATAGCTACAGGTATTTGTAATATATTATTTGGCTTGTCTTCTTCTTTTATGCTACTAGCTTTATTCTGGGGACTAAACTCTTTCTTTCAGGGCTGGGGCTGGCCACCATGTTCTAAACTACTAACCACTTGGTACTCAAGAAGCGAACGTGGCTTTTGGTGGTCTATATGGAATACTGCTCACAACCTAGGTGGAGCACTTATTCCGCTTATAGTAGGTGCGGTATCGTTAAGATACGGCTGGCGCTATGGTTTTATTACTCCTGGAATTATAGCTGTAGTAACCGGATGCTTTTTATGTTGGCATTTGCGTGATAAACCTACTTCTATTGGCTTGCCAACTGTAGGCAAATGGCGTAATGACGAACTAGAATTAGAACACGAAAATAACTCAGAACAGATATCTATAATCAATATATTTACTAAGTATATACTTAAAAATAAAGTTATATGGATGCTCTGTTTATCTTCCGTTTTAGTATATATAGTGCGAACTGCTATCAATGACTGGGGCAATCTTTATCTTAAAGAAAAATATGGATACGACCTATTAACAGCTAACTCTGCGGTTTCTTTATTTGAAATGGGCGGCTTCATTGGATCTTTAGTCGCTGGCTGGGGCTCTGATAGATTATTCAATGGTCGCAGAGATACCATGAATTTAATTTTTTCTGTAGGTATATTATTATCTTTCACGCTATTATGGCAAATAGACAATGGTGATTATTTTATTCAGAGTGCTTTATTCTTTGCCGCAGGATTTTTTATTTTTGGTCCGCAAATGTTATTGGGAATGGCAGCAGCAGAGTCATCTCATAAAGATGCAGCTGGTACAGCTACCGGTTTCTTAGGGCTGTTTGCTTATCTAGGCGCTTCACTATCTGGATACCCATTAACACAAATCATGGAAAAATGGCACTGGGATGGCTTTATGGTTCTAATGGTCTCTTCTGCAACTATGTGTGTAATGGTACTATTTTATGTGGCCATGCTACAAAAACCTGCAACACTTAGAAATAAAAAAGCATTATAACAATACAAACATAACTGTATCTCGCATGCTGTAACGCGAGACTTGACAACTCAACTAAAATGTTTAAACAAAACTAGCTTACAAACCAAACAAGCATTTCTACAAACTTACAGCTCTTTACTGCCTAATTTTTATTTCTCTGTGGCATTACTTAAATAATTAGTTTATGATAGACTAAAAGATTACTTAAATATACAACCAAAATTTTAACTATGTAAAACTACAGTTATACACTTATTATGAAAGAAAATTATCAGCCAGATGAAATAGAAAAGATCGCCCAAGAATATTGGCAACAAAACGATAGCTTTAAAGCTAATATAGATCAAAATAAAGAAAAATTTTATTGTTTATCTATGTTTCCATATCCGAGTGGTAACTTGCATATCGGCCATATACGTAACTATACAATTAGCGATGTAATCGCACGCTTTCAAAAAATGCAAGGCAAAAATGTATTACACCCTATGGGTTGGGATGCCTTCGGCTTACCCGCAGAAAATGCCGCAATAAAAAACAAATGCAACCCAGCTGACTGGACCTATAAAAACATCGATACCATGAAAGTCTTGCTAAAAAAAGTAGGCTTTGGCTATGATTGGAATCGAGAAATAACCACCTGCGATCCTGAATACTACAAATGGGAACAATGGTTTTTCACTAAACTTTATGAAAAAGGTTTGGCATATAAAAAGCTCTCGCACGTTAACTGGTGCCCTAACGATAAAACCGTATTAGCCAACGAACAAGTAGAAGATGGCAAGTGCTGGCGCTGTGATACTAAAGTAGAATTAAAAGAGTTATCACAATGGTTTATAAAAATAACTGCATACGCTGAAGAACTACTAGCCGACTTAGATACCCTAGACCACTGGCCAGAAAAAGTAAAAACTATGCAGCGCAACTGGATCGGCAAATCTGAAGGCACAGAAGTAGAATTTATTGTTGACTCTAAACATGAATACACAAACATACCAAATAGTATCAAAGTATTTACCACTAGAGTAGATACGCTAATGGGTGTGGCTTGTCTTGCTATTTCACCAGAGCATCCAATTAGTAATGTTTTAGCAAACGAACACCCACAAATAAAACAGTTTATATCTGACTGCATGACTACCGGATCGTCCGAAGCGGAGCTTGCTAAACTTACTAAAAAAGGAATTGCTACAAATATCAGCGTTATCCATCCTATAACTAAAGCAAGCGTTCCACTATGGATTGCCAACTTTGTATTAATGGGTTACGGCAGCGGCGCAGTAATGACCGTACCTGCACACGATCAGCGTGATTTTGAATTCGCTACTAAATATAACATTAGTTTTAAGCAGGTTGTAACTAATACAGATAACAGCGCTGATATTAGCGATAGTGCGTTTACTGACCTTGGTATTCTTTGTAACTCAGGCGAGTTTGATAACCTAACATCAGCTGCCGCTAAGCAAGCAATAACAGCTAAATTGGTAGCAGCAAACTTAGGCGAAAAACAAACAAACTATCGCCTACGAGATTGGGGCGTTAGCCGTCAAAGGCACTGGGGTGTTCCTATTCCTATGTTATATCTTGAAGATGAGAGCATAGTTAGTGTAAAAGAAACAGAGCTGCCTATCAATTTATCACAAGCTATAAAACACGATGACAGCACATCATCTTTAACCATAGATGAAAACTGGAAACATACTAGTTTTAACAATGCTAAAGCCACTAGAGAAACAGATACTTTCGATACTTTTATAGAATCAAGTTGGTACTATGCTAAGTATTGCTCGACAGCTAAAGATCAAATGCTTGATCCTAAAGAAGCAAACTATTGGCTACCTGTAGATCAATACATTGGTGGTATAGAGCACGCTGTTATGCATTTATTATATGCTCGATTTTTCCATAAATTATTACGCGATACTGGCTTAGTTGCATCAGATGAACCATTTAAAAAATTGCTATGTCAAGGTATGGTAGTTGCTGATAGCTATTACAAGCTTGATCAAAATGGCGTTAAAGACTGGATTTCGCCAAGCTTAGTAGATAAAACAACTGGTAAAATAAAAGCAACAGGCGAAGATGTTACCCATGCTGGCATAAGCAAGATGTCTAAATCTAAAAACAACGGTGTAGACCCAAAGGCAATACTAGAAAAATACGGAGCTGATACCTTACGCTTATATACTATGTTTGCCGCACCAGCAGAACAAAGCATGGAATGGTCTGAAAATGCTCTAGAAGGCTCGCACAGGTTTTTACGTCGCTTTTATAGTTACGCGGTAAAAAATATTAGCATCAATGAAATACCTGCTCTAGATAAAAGCAATTTATCTAAATCGCAACGAGAGTTTAGAAGACTTATTCATAAAACCATCGAAAAAGTCTCTACAGATTTTGATCAACGGCTATCTTTTAATACCGGCATAGCTGCCATTATGGAGCTTAATAACGAGCTGTTAAAATTTACTTGCCAAGAAGCTAATAGCTTAGCTCTAGCTAGAGAAGCTGTTGTTACTATAATAAAACTGCTCGCACCTATAGCACCGCATATTAGTCATTACTTATGGCAGAAATTACCAAATAACAATACAGATATCATTAATGCTCCTTGGCCAACTTTTAGCAATGAAGCCTTAGCGCAAGATATAAGCAAATATGCTATTCAGGTGAATGGCAAATTAAGAGCTAGCATCGAGGTATCAGTAGATTTATCAGAGGAAGACATTAAACAGCAGGCTATATCAAACCCTAATGTTAATAAGCACATTGGTGATAAAGCGATAAAACGCATAATATTTATCCCTAAAAAATTAATTAATATAGTGGTATAGCTATGCTAGAAGAAGCTTAACTACTTATAGCAAATAAAAATAAATGCTTTATATGTAACTATAGTATTGACCTTTTGCTATTTAATCAGTAAAATTGTAGAAATATTTTTTTGTGCTTTGATAGTATTCCTGCATATTGAAACTTTCAATACTATATAGTATACAGATGAAAACATCACTTTCCTGTATGTACACAGATATTTAGCCTGTATTCTCCTATCTTTTAGGTTTATATTCATCTAAAAACAAGTATTAATATATTTGATTATTTTGTTCTTAGATTTACTAGCACAAAATTATAGGTTTTTCTATGATTGAAATTAATCATAGTTAATAAAGATTAATCACAAAATAGGTTAATCTTAGTAATTAAACTCAATCTTTGAGTTTTGATGTTATTTTTTAAAGAGGACTGTGCCTAATGGCAACAATCAATCAGTTAGTGCGTAAGCCGCGAAAACGCAAGCTTACTAAAAGTGATGTGCCGGCTTTACAAGCATGTCCGCAACGTAGAGGTGTTTGCGTTAGGGTTTATACTACATCACCTAAAAAGCCTAACTCAGCAATGAGAAAGGTATGTCGTGTTCGCTTAACTAACAGCCTTGAAGTTACATGCTACATCGGCGGTGAAGGACATAACTTACAAGAACATAGCGTTGTTTTAATTCGTGGCGGAAGGGTAAAAGATTTACCTGGTGTACGTTATCACGTAGTTCGCGGTAGCCTAGATACACAAGGTGTTAACGATAGAAAACAAGGTCGTTCTAAGTACGGTACCAAGAGAGCTAAGAGCTAATTTAGCTATTAGTAATACTTGTATTAACCACATAACTTAATTTAAATCAGTAAATTATTAGTTAAATAATAATATTATTATTTATTAGGTTGGTAAGAGTAAGGTCAGATAATATTTTTTTAATAAATGTATATTATTTCTGAGTTATTCCCTGAAGACCACTATAATTTAAACATAGGGGCTTATCAATGCCAAGAAGAAGAGTTGTAGCCAAAAGAGAAGTGCTACCAGATCCAAAATTTAAAAACACTACTCTAGCAAAATTTATTAACCACTTAATGGTTAGCGGAAAAAAATCTGTTGCGGAATCAATCGTATACGGTGCTCTTGATATAGTAAAACAAAAGAGCAAAAAAGACCCAATAGAAACATTTACTAAAGCACTAGAAACTATATCACCTACAGTGGAAGTTAAGTCTAGAAGAGTAGGTGGAGCAACATACCAAGTTCCAGTAGAAGTAAGACCAGAACGCCGTATGACATTATCTATGAGATGGCTAGTGGACAGTGCTCGTAGCAGAAACGAAAAATCCATGATGTTAAAACTTGCTGCTGAATTACTAGAAGCATCTGAAGGCAAGGGCGCTGCTGTTAAAAAACGTGAAGACGTGCATAGAATGGCTGAAGCAAATAAAGCATTTTCTCACTATCGTTTCTAAGAGGATAAAGTCGTGGCTCGCAAAACCCCAATTAAACGTTATCGCAATATAGGAATATGTGCGCACGTTGATGCAGGAAAAACAACTACTACAGAGAGAGTACTTTTTTACACTGGATTAAGTCATAAAATCGGCGAAGTTCATGATGGCGCAGCCACTATGGACTGGATGGAACAAGAACAAGAACGTGGTATTACTATTACTTCTGCCGCTACAACCTGCTTTTGGCATGGTATGGATGCTCAGTTTGAAGAGCACAGAATAAATATAATCGATACCCCAGGACACGTAGACTTCACTATTGAAGTTGAGCGTTCTTTGCGTGTTTTAGATGGAGCTGTTGTAGTTCTATGTGGTTCCTCAGGTGTTCAACCACAAACCGAAACAGTATGGCGACAAGCAAATAAGTACAACGTACCAAGAATGGTTTTCGTCAACAAGATGGATCGTACTGGTGCTGACTACATGTCTGTAGTTGATCAGCTAAAAGACAGATTAAACGCTAATGCCGTTCCTATGCAAATGACAATAGGCTCTGAAGACGAATTCAAAGGTGTAGTTGACCTAATAAAAATGAAGTCTGTCATTTGGAACGAAGAAGACAAAGGTATGACTTTTTCATATGCAGACATTCCAGCAGATATGCTTGAAGAATGCCAAAGCATGCGTGAATTCATGGTCGAAGCAGCAGCTGAAGCTAATGATGAACTCATGGAAAAATACCTTGAAGAAGGCGATCTTTCTGAAGAAGAAATAAAACAAGGAATTAGAACTAGAACCCTAGCTAATGAAATAATTCCAGTATTTGGCGGATCAGCCTTTAAAAACAAGGGCGTACAAGCTGTTCTTGATGCCGTTATTGAATACATGCCATCACCTCTAGAAGTTAAAGCTATAGAAGGTATTATTGATGACGCAGCTGAAACAGTAGAAGCTCGTGAAGCTGACGATAAAGCTCCATTTTCTGCTTTAGCATTTAAAATTGCTACTGATCCATTTGTTGGAACTTTAACCTTCATTCGTAACTATTCTGGTGTATTAAAATCAGGCGATACCATTTACAACTCAGTTAAAGGCAAAAAAGAAAGAGTTGGTCGTATGGTGCAAATGCATTCTAATAACCGTGAAGAAGTTAAAGAGTGTTTAGCAGGTGATATCGTAGCTCTTATTGGTATGAAAGATGTTACTACAGGTGATACCCTGTGCGACTTAAACTCTGTTATTACTTTAGAACGCATGGAATTTCCAGAGCCTGTAATTTCTGTAGCAGTAGAGCCTAAAACTAAAGCTGACCAAGAAAAAATGGGTATAGCACTAGGCAAACTAGCTCAAGAAGATCCATCTTTTAGAGTTCATACAGATGAAGAAACTGGACAAACGATAATCTCAGGAATGGGTGAGTTACACCTAGACGTTCTTGTAGATCGTATGAAACGTGAATTCAAAGTAGAAGCAAATATCGGTAAGCCTCAGGTTGCATATCGTGAAAAACTTAAAAAACCAGTAGTTGCAGATCATAAATACGCAAAACAATCAGGTGGACGCGGACAATATGGTCATGTTGTTGTTGAGTTTTCTCCTTCTGAAGAAGAAGGCTTAGAGTTTATCAACGAAGTAGTTGGTGGTTCTATTCCTAAAGAATACATTCCTGCTGTTCAAAAAGGTATAGAAGAACAAATGAACAATGGGGTTATCGCAGGATACCCATTGTTAGGACTTAAAGCTAGACTATACGATGGTTCATACCATGATGTTGATTCTAGCGAAATGGCATTCAAAATTGCAGGGTCGCAAGCATTGAAAAAATATGCTCCTCAAGCTGATCCTGTACTTATGGAACCAATAATGCAGGTAGAAGTTGTTACTCCAGAAGATTACATGGGTGATGTAATGGGTGACCTAAACCGCAGACGTGGTATTGTCCAAGGCATGGAAGATACACCTTCTGGCAAGGTAATAAATGCCTTAGTTCCATTAGGAGAAATGTTTGGATACGCTACCGACCTTAGGTCAGCAACTCAAGGACGTGCTACATACTCAATGGAATTTCATTCATATGCCGAAGCTCCTTCAAGTATCGCAGAAGCAGTAGTTAAAAACCGGGGATAACATCTATACCCTTTTACTTAAGGCTACATATTTTTATAGGCAAATAAAAAGTTTAAATTCAAAGCACATATTGCCTTATAATGCCTAGTTGCATTTTAAGACAATTTAAAGCAAAATAAAGGTTTCTTAGTAGCTTCCATAATAGGATACAAATTTTTATTTTCTGGTTTTAATTTAATATCTTAAAGATCGCTTACTACAGAATGTATCTTCAAGTAGAAGGCATATTAATAATGCTACCAGCATGATTTTAATTAAAAGCTGGTAATATTTTTTAGTTGCATTAGTTGGTTTATACAGTGTAGAATTCATATTTCATCTAGATAATTTATATCTAATTTCGCATATTATAATTGCAATAATAGAAATAATTATACTGGTTTATAAATCACTAAATGCATATGATTTTGAAGTTTAGATTTTATCCAAAAATCTTATAATATTTGGATAACCTCTTTAATATTTTTATAAATTAAGGAAATATATTTCCTTGTAACTGTTAAACTTTTAATATTTAAAAGTTTAATTTTAATCACTAACTTTTAAGGTTTGTAAGCATGGCTAAGGAAAAATTTGAACGATCTAAGCCCCATGTTAACGTTGGTACCATTGGTCACGTTGATCATGGTAAAACAACTCTAACAGCAGCACTTACTAAAGTATGTTCTGATGCATGGGGTAGCGGTGAAGCAAAAGCATTTGATCAAATTGATAATGCTCCTGAAGAAAAAGAGCGTGGTATTACTATATCAACAGCTCACGTTGAATACGATTCACCTAGCAGACACTACGCACACGTAGACTGCCCAGGACACGCTGATTATGTTAAAAACATGATTACCGGTGCTGCCCAAATGGATGGAGCTATTTTAGTATGTTCTGCTGCTGACGGTCCTATGCCTCAAACTAGAGAGCATATCCTATTATCTCGTCAGGTTGGCGTTCCATATATTGTTGTGTTCTTAAACAAAGCAGATATGGTTGATGACGAAGAACTTCTAGAATTAGTTGAAATGGAAGTACGTGATCTTCTAGAAACCTATGAATTCCCAGGAGAAGATACTCCTATTATCATAGGTTCTGCTTTAATGGCTCTTGAAGGTAAAGACGACAACAACCTAGGTGTTTCAGCAGTTAAAAAACTAGTAGAAACTTTAGATGCTTATATTCCAGAGCCAGAGCGTGCTATAGATCAACCATTCTTAATGCCAATTGAAGATGTATTCTCTATCGCTGGACGTGGTACAGTTGTGACTGGCCGTGTTGAAAGAGGTATTGTTAAAGTAGGTGAAGAAGTTGAAATCGTAGGTATTAAAGACACTACTAAAACTACTGTAACTGGCGTTGAGATGTTCAGAAAGCTACTAGACGAAGGTCGTGCTGGAGAGAACATTGGTGCACTATTACGTGGTACTAAAAGAGAAGACGTGGAACGTGGTCAATGCTTAATTAAACCAGGAAGCGTAACTCCACATACTAAATTTAAAGCTGAAGTTTATATTCTTTCTAAAGAAGAAGGCGGTCGTCATACACCTTTCTTCAAAGGATATCGTCCACAGTTTTATTTCAGAACTACAGATGTTACTGGTGCAGTAGAATTACCAGAAGGCGTTGAAATGGTAATGCCTGGTGATAACATTAGTTTTGAAGCTGAACTAATCAACCCAGTAGCAATGGAAGCTGGTCTACGCTTTGCAATTCGTGAAGGCGGACGTACAGTTGGTGCTGGTGTTGTTACTGAAATTTTAGAGTAATTGTACAGCTCGTTGTTTAATATACACATGGCAGATGAAAATGCTAGGTTTCAGGGCTAAGTAAAATGGTTTAATTCAAGGCAAAATACTGCAGGAATGCAAGTGCATTTCAAAGTGTTTTAACGATGAAGTAGACCTTTTTAATAGCCCCCAGAGGGCAAGGCTTCTAAGC
>CAKMZJ010000057.1:0-7131 GCA_929200395.1 Candidatus Gorgonimonas eunicellae
AGCAATTCGCTATGAATTAGGAAGCCCCTTCCTTTAGGGAGGGGAGCATGTCACAATCTTTAAATGCAATTAATAATTCTAAAATAATAACAACTAGAGAAGTTAATATGATAAATAAAAGTAGTCAAAAAAAATTTAGCTATTTTTTTAAAATGGTATTAGTAACAGTTTTTTTGTTACCTTTTTGTGCTTTTTTAATGGATAGCTGGGAGCGTGATGTTGAAAATAGTCCTAGCGGAATTTTTGATTTTTATGTTTACGCTATTACTTGGCAACCTAGTTTTTGCCAAATTAATAATATAAATACCGGATCTAACGAGTTCAAACTTCATGGTGTGTGGCCATATTTTAAAACACCTGAAACATCTAGCATAAAAAATTATCATCCATCATTTTGCCTTGCTTCACCAGGCTGTTCTTCTTTTGAAGTTTGTGATATTACAAATGAAACAATTAACGCTATTCAAAATGATCCTGTATTAAAAGCTATGCTTCCCGATAATCCGCAAAAATTACTAGCACATGAATGGATAAAACATGGAATTTGTTCTGGTTTGAATCAACAAGATTATTTTTTTCTAGCAAAAAATTTTAAAAATAAAGTTGATTATAAAAATCTTGAGGATCTAATAAAAGAAAAAAATGGCAAAGTAATAACCCGCAACGAAGTTATGGATACTCTGCCTGAGTCTACATCATTGTGGTGCAAACAACATAATGGGGTTGATTATCTTTATGAAGTACATTTTTTTCTTGATAAATCAGGACATAACTTCTTCAATACCGATACGCAAATAGGCAACCCCTGCCCTGAAACATTTATTGCTCCTGTAATGCTTTTTGAAAATAAGTAATTGCTTTAATAGTTTTTAGTTGTTTATCCATCTTCTATTTGAAGGTGGATATCTTAGTCTTAATAATCAGAGTCATCACTAGAATAATCGGTACTTTGCGAGTAATCCTCGTCATCGTCATCATCGTCATCGTCATTGTTAAGGGGGCAATCACCTATTATATGATCTTTACCCCCACAACGACTGCATAATGGGACAGCATCATTCTTTGCAATCAAAAAACTATAATTATCTGCAGGTTTTAAGCTTAAAAAATTAGTTACACATGTATCATTGTTGTTATCAGTTGCAAAACTGCTAAAACAACATAATATACTCAATGCCATGATAGTGCATATTAAAAAATTTTTTATTTTCATAAGCGGGTAATTTAATCCATTAAATTAATATTAATTATACGAGAATTGACTTTTAAAACAGCAGGTTAAACAATAAAACACATAATTTTAGCCAGCTATTTTATAAGATTTAGTCGTATATTATCATATAAAAATTAAAAGTCTAATTTATGGATTAAAATTTTTTTAGACTGAAAACCTAGAGTTTTTGTATAATTAGAAGTCAGCGTTGGTGTATACATTTTGTACGTCATCTAAGTCTTCTAGACGGTCAATCAGTTTAGCTATTTTTTCTGCTTGTTCTTGATCTAAAGCACTAGTAGTAGAAGGTATCATGGTTACTTCTGCATTTGCTGGTGTAAATCCTTGCTTAACTAGCGAATCTTTAACATGCATAAGTTCAGTCCATTCTGTTATAACTTCTACAGAGTTGTCATCGTTACTAATAATATCTTCAGCACCAGAGTCTATAGCTAGATTAAATAATTTATCTTCGTCTATATCGTCTGCAAATAGTAATTGCCCTTTGCGACTAAACAAATATGCTACTGAGCCTTCGGTACCTAAATTACCTCCGTGCTTACTAAAAGCATGACGTACTTCCGATACTGTACGGTTACGGTTATCGGTAAGACATTCTACTAAAACCGCTACTCCTCCAGGACCATAACCTTCATAGCTTACTTCTTCCATATTGGTATCATCGCCACCACCAACACCACGAGATATTGCTCGATTTATGGTATCGCGAGTCATATTAGCATTTAATGCTTTGTCGATAACTTGTCTTAGTTTAGGGTTGTCTTCTGGGGTGCCACCACCTTGTTTTGCAGCTACGACAATTTCACGAATAATTTTGGTAAAAACTTTACCACGTTTGTTATCTTGAGCAGCTTTGCGATGTTTGATGTTTGCCCATTTACTATGTCCGGCCATAAAATTCACCAAGTTGAATTTTATACACCTAAGAGAAGGTGTATAGTAAAAATTATTATTTAATTAAGTTTAGGTTTAATATTTAGATGTAATTCTGTAAGTTGTGGTTGATCTACTTTTCCGGGGGCTGCTGTTAATAAGCATGAAGCTGACTGTGTTTTTGGAAAAGCAATAACATTACGGATGTTATCAGTACCACACAGTAGCATTACTAGTCTATCTAGACCAAAAGCTATTCCAGCATGTGGAGGAGCTCCATATTTTAGAGCATTTAATAAAAAGCCAAATTTTTCTTGTTGCTGTTCTTCGTTAATATTCAGCAAGTTAAAAACTATTTGTTGCATATCTTGTTTATGAATACGTACTGACCCGCCACCAACTTCATAGCCATTAATTACTAAATCGTAAGCCTTTGAATTTGCTGCTAATGGCTTTGCTGCTAATTCCTCAGCGCTACAATCTGGAGCTGTAAATGGATGATGCAATGCAGTTAGTTCACCGTTATCGGTTTCTTCAAACATTGGAAAATCTACAATCCATACTGGCTGCCAGTCAGAAGTATATAAATTTAGATCTTTACCAAGCTTGCATCGTAAGGCACCAAGGGAATCATTAACAATTTTAGTTTTATCAGCACCAAAGAAAATAATATCGCCATCTTGAGCTTGCAGTTTTTCAATTATTTGCATAGTTACGGTTTCGCCAAGAAACTTAACTATAGGAGATTGCACGCCTTCTATACCGGATTCTAGCTTATTTATTTTAATCCAAGCTAAGCCTTTAGCGCCGTATCTGGAGACATATTTAGTATAATCATCTATTTGTTTACGTGTTAAACTAGCTCCGTTTGCAACCTTTAATGCTGCAACTTTACAATTGGCATTAGCTGCTGGTTTTTTAAATACGTTAAAGTCGATATCTGTTAGTAGTTCATCGATGGTTACTAATTCAAGAGGAATACGTAAATCTGGTTTATCTGAGCCGTATTTTTCCATGGCTTCTGCATAACTTAATTGTAAAAATGTTGCTGGTAGCTTGATATCAGCAACATCGGCAAATAGCGTTCTGACCATTTGTTCAGATTTATCCATAACATCTTTAGCAGTCATAAAAGATGTTTCTATATCTATTTGAGTGAACTCAGGCTGACGATCAGCACGTAGGTCTTCATCACGGAAACATTTAGTTATTTGATAATAGCGATCAAATCCTGCTATCATTAGCATCTGTTTAAATAATTGCGGTGATTGTGGTAAAGCATAGAAATGACCTTGATGAATTCTACTAGGAACTAGGTAATCTCTTGCGCCTTCAGGTGTGGCTCTAGTTAGCATTGGTGTTTCTATATCTAAAAAATTATTGTTATCTAGATAGTTACGAATACTTTTAGTTACTTTGCTCCGCAATATAAGATTATGCTGCATGTTATCACGGCGTAAATCTATTACTCTGTGTTTTAATCTGACATCTTCGCCGACATCTATGTAGCCTTCTAATTGGAATGGTGGTGTAACTGCTGTATTAAGAAGGGTTAGCTCACTAGCTATTATTTCTACTTCGCCAGTAGCCATGTTTTCATTTATAGTGCCTTCAGGGCGTGGTGTTACTACTCCGGTAACCTGTAATACAAATTCACTGCGGCAGCTATCTGCAATGGCAAATGCATCTTTATTTTCAGGGTTTATCACTATTTGCGATATACCGGTTATATCTCTTAAATCAAGAAAAATAACTCCGCCATGATCACGTCTACGATGCACCCAACCACACAAACTTACAGTCTGCTTATTAAAAGATAAGTTTAATTTTCCGCAATAATGACTGCGCATTATATCTCCTTAAATTTAGTAGCTATTGTTATTAAATAATAAAAAATATTACCAATTGATAATCAAATAAAATTACATCATTGTACTAAAATTTTTAGGAAATTACTATAAACTTTTGCAGTACTATTGGAGTTATTTTGTTAACTATTGTAAATTAAGTTGGCTGTTGTTACGATAAAAATATATTTTTAATAAAAATCAGGGGAAAATATAATGTTACCTATTAGCTATAATAATAAAGTTACTGATACTCATCTGCTTCTTGATGAGTCTAATGTGAAATCTTATACTAAAAATAATCAAGTTGGTTGTTTTCAGAAAATAACTAAGCAGTTTGCAAACAGTCGAATAATAAAAAGTTTACCCAAAGGTGCTATTGGTTTTATTGCTGGTGCTAGTATAGGTGCTATAACTATTGAGATTATTCATCTAATTAGTTTTAGCTTAATCAATAAAGAAGAAAAAAACTTAGCTTCAGCTAATATGGTTTTGAATGAGTCTATGGCGGTGATTAAAATATTGTATGCGATCGTATGCGCTACGCTAGGATACCATATTGAGTTAGAAGCTTGCCATAAGAGCAGCTTATATAGAATATAGTTAGTAGTAAGATATCAGCCCGTCAAACAATCATCATTTTAATAAAATTTTATTATAGTCTAGTTAAAATATTCTAAATTATTTATATTTTTCCGAAACAAATAATGTTAAAGATTTTTAATTTTAACTATCTATTTATCATTCGTATCAAAATAAAATAGTTTCATTGTAGCTATTTAAGGGCTTTAATATGCAATTTGAAATTTCAAATCAGGCGGATTACTCCATAATAAATATTAATGAATTACGCATGGATGCATCTTTAGCACCAGCATTTAAAGATTTTTGTAGCAGTAATATGCAAACGGTTACTACGCCTATAATTATTGATTTATCTAATATTAGATTTATGGATAGCAGTGGTTTAGGGGCGTTAATTTTTTGTTTAAAACAAACTGGCGATCAATACCCTGTAGTTCTTATCGGTGCTAATGAATCAGTTTGCGATCTACTAGAATTAACTTCTATGCATAAATTGTTTTTGATTGAAGCTTCTGTTGAAACAGCACTTACAAAGCTTAAGGATAATTGATTTTAAAAGATTTTTTTATATTAACTATCTATTCTTATACCTTCTTACTTAATATGGGTATAAGATATCTAAATAAAGCTGTTCACGGAGGTATAAAATCATGGCTTCCAAGGATTTAAATTTAAAATTAGAAATCGATAGCCAATTTGCTAATACAGCTCCTCTTGCTCTTGCTGTTAGAGGTTTATGTCAAATAACAACAATGTCTCCTGTAGAGATAAACCGTACTGAATTATGCTTAGTAGAAATAATAAATAATTCTATAGAGCACGCTTATCACAAGAAAAAAGGCAACCTAATTTGCATAAATGTTAATATATCTGAAGACTGCTTAACAATAAAAGTTTATGATTGGGGAGAGCCGTTATCAGATAAACTACTAGTTTCTAAGCCAAAATTATCGAATAGCAGTAGCTCTTCGAAGTTATTTACCAATGGTCGGGGGTTAGATATTGTAAAATCATTGATGGATTTTATTGATTATAATAGCAACAATGGCACTAATTGCTTTACTATGGTAAAAAACTTCAGAAAATAGTAGTAGCTTTACAAATGTTATTAATACTTAACTAGTTTGTTTTCTTAAAAAAACTAATTGTTGTTCTGTTGATAGCTTAGGAGAATATTTATAGCTTGAGCTATTAAAATTTTTTAAATCTTTCGGGTCTGTTATCTGGTTTTCAAGTGCGAAGCGGCACATCATTCCTCTAGCTTTTTTTGCATAAAAGCTAATAATTTTATAATCATCTTGTTTCCAATCTTTAAAAATTGGCGTTACTATTTTATGGTTTAATTTTTTAAGGTTAATAGCTTTAAAGTATTCATTAGATGCTAAATTTATTAACACTTTATGTTTTGTCTGATCTAATTGCTGATTAATGCTTTTAGTTATAGTGTCACTCCAAAATTCATATAAGTTTTTTAACTTGCCAATTTGTAGTTTAGAGCCCATTTCTAGTCGATAGGGCATAATTAAATCAAGAGGTTTTAATAAACCATATAATCCAGATAATATTCCTAGTTTATTCTGAGAGCTTTGCAACTGCTGCCTAGTTAGGCTTGAGGCATCAAGGCCTTCATAGACATCACCATTAAAACATAAAATTGCAGGGTATGCAGTAGATTTAGTAAAGGGTAGTTTAATTTGTTGAAAACGTTGTGCGTTTAACTCAGCTAAATTTTGGCTGAGTTTCATTAATTTAATTAAATCTTTAGGTGAATATTTTTTTAAAATATTAACTAATTTAGCACAATGTTCAGGAAACATAATAGATGTGCAATTATCAACTTTATGTTGCCTTTCAGATGTTAATTTTTTAGCTGGAGATATAACTAGAAACATATTTATATTAATTAAAGATAAATTTAGTTTAGCGATAATGCTAGTAAGTAGTATATATAGAATTTACTGTTATTCAGCACAACATTTTTTACATTTAAAGTTTTTTGTTTTTATATCAAAATTTTGTATAATTTCGATGATAGATTTATCTTTTTTAATAAACTTTAAAATTAAATCAATATTTTTGCCTTCAGAAAACAATTCTTTATTTATTCCAAATAACATTATGTGTTTGTGACCTTGTTCTAATTTTAATTCTGAATTAGCTTTTATTTTAAATCCATCTTTTTGACGCGCCATTCTTATTATTTTATTTATTTTATTATTATCGTGGATTTCTATTTTTGCTACTGCATCGTTATTTGCTGCCCTAACTTCAGATAGTAGTATTTGCTCATCGTTTTGATTCTGTATTGTTATATAAGCTGCAGCGTTATTTCCAGGATTAATAGATATATAAGGATTTTCTATAACTATTTTGTTGTCTTGCTGGTTATTGTTACTAGTTTGTTCGCTGTCTTCGGTGTCTTTATTCTCTGTGGTGCTAGCTACTTCGTCATTAATTGGTTTAGTATCGCTGTCTTTGCTATCATCAGTGTCATCAAGATTAGTGGTAACTTTTGTGTCGGTTGTATCGGTTATATCGGTTGTGTTGGTTGTGTTGGTTGTGTTGGTTGTGTTGGTTGTATCGGTTGTATCG
>CAKMZJ010000057.1:7231-15754 GCA_929200395.1 Candidatus Gorgonimonas eunicellae
GGTTGTGTTGGTTGTGTTGGTTGTGTTGGTTGTGTTGGTTGTATCGGTTGTATCGGTTGTATCGGTTGTATTGTCAGTAATTTCTTTATTTTGGACAGTAGCTATTGGTTCTAAATTTACTGGTTTGTTATCTTCTGTTATTTTGCTGTTTTCTGTAATAGAGTCATTTTCTTGTTTGAGGTTATTAACAACCTCATTTACTGCGGTATTTTCTGTAGAGGCTTCTGGCTCTTGCATGGCAACAACTGTTAGGTTATTCATAGCAAAAAAACTAGTTAATAGCATTATTTTAGAAAAAGTTTTGTAATTATATACTTGCATATTATTTATCCTGTTATGTAGAGATATTGTAATTACGATTAATGGAACTTTTAATATTTAGTTCTGTCTTAATCAACTGTTGATTTAATAAAATAATTTTTAGTATACAGTTATAAGATGTTAAATCAATACTAATCAAATATGTATTAAAGTTATGTAAATGTATTAGTAAATCTATAACAATTACCTTTATAACACATATGCACATTGTAATACAATAATATAATAGGAACTTTATGCACGTAACAACCACTGCTAACTCGGTAAGAGTAACTATGCCTGAAACGACATGTTGTTCTGACAACTGGTTTTGTAATAAAATAACCAAGTCAGTTAGTGCAATAAAATCATATATTAGTAATAGAGCCTATGAAATAACCCACCCTACAAGAGAAAGTGTTATACCTGCGATGCAGCGTCTTGCTGTGGGTGCGCTTGGTGGTTTGTGTATAGGCACAATATATGGATTTATAGCAACAGGCAACTGGAAAATGTTACATTTAAAAACAGATGAACAAGTAAAAATATTTTGTATTCTTATGTTTGGTACTGGCACTCCTGCTTGTGCTTTACTATTCGATATACTTATGTATAACGTTGGTCTTGGCAATATAAGGTGTTGTGAATGTTATAATAGGTTATCTTGTTGTTAAAAAATACTTAGATTTAAAAAAAGTTAGCTCAAATATTATTTCACCGACTTTTAATTTTTAAGACGGTTGCCATGTTAGGTTTGAGTTACTATAATCGAATGGGTTGATATAATTAGTAATTATTAGTTTGAAGATAAAACTTCTATCATTTTTTGTAAGTTTTTTTTAGTTTCTTGATCGCAGTCTTTTAATTTTTCTTGTGCTTCTTTGCTTTTAAATACTTCACAAAACTTATTTAAATTTTCTATTGCCTTTTTACCTTCTTCTTGTATAAACTCGGTTTTAAATATATTAGTTAAAACCTGCATAATATCTTCTGTTGTATTAGCTTTATTTATAGAGTTGGTAAAATTATTTAGTTTAATAGGGTCTTTATAAATATTATTTGCAAGCTGTTCGCCTTTTTTTAAATAATTCATCGCTAGGGTATGATCTTTTTTAGATAAATGCATAGCATCTAATTTATTAATGATATCAGATCGATGTTTTTTTAACATAGATTGTACATCGTTAGTATTAGCATTGGCTCGTTTCATAATACCCCCAGATAATCATTGTTGTGCTATAACGATTTCAGCATCCGTAAATATTAATTGCAAGGATAAAAGTAAATTTATAATGAGGTTTTTCATAAAAGACTTGACAAGATTAGCCATAAATAATAGTATTTGTCTTGTCTTTGATGCGGGGTGGAGTAGCTTGGTAACTCGTCGGGCTCATAACCCGAAGATCGCTGGTTCAAATCCAGCCCCCGCTACCAAATTTGTATATTTATATACTCTTTGCTTAATGCCTAAGTTACATTTCTAAAAATTTTCACTTTTATCCACGATTTATTAATTTTAATAGCAACGCTTGTATCAACACTACAGAAGCTATCTAGATGCTACAAAATAGTTAATTTGACTATTATTAAAAATAGGTACTATATTTATTGTAGCAGTTATTATCAACTAATGTTGCGTAATTAACTAGTAGTGCCATGCATTGGTCTGTGGGTATAAACCGACATAATTAGCCCAAAATTAATTAATAGTGTTAATAGAGATGTTCCACCTTTGCTAATTAAAGGCAGTGGGACACCAACTACAGGTAGAATTCCACTAACCATTCCCATATTAATAAAAATATACACAAAAAAAGTTAAAGCAAGACTTCCAGCTAATAGTCTGCCAAAAAGTGTGGGCACTGTTAAAGAGATATATAAACACCTAGCTATTATGCACACATAAAGAGTTAATAATGCTATAACCCCTATTAGCCCAAATTCTTCAGCAAAAACAGAGATAATAAAATCAGTATGTTTTTCAGGTAAAAAGTTTAAGTGTGATTGCGTACCATGTAACCAGCCTTTGCCTGAAATCCCGCCAGAACCAATAGCAATTTTAGATTGAATAATATTCCAGCCGGCGCCCCAAGGATCGTTCTCGGGATTAATAAAAGTTAGCACTCTTTTTTGTTGATATTCATACATAAAAAACTTCCAAAAAATAACTGTTGAAGGCGCTAATATTAATAGTGTTGATATTATTATAGTTTTGCTTAATCCGCCCATAAAAATTACAAAGAAACAAGGTATAAATACTAGTATTGAAGTGCCTAAATCGGGCTGCATGCTAATTAACACAACGGGAATTAATGTTATTAAAAAAGCAGCAATAGAATCTTTTATGTTAATGGGAATGCTTCTGTAAGAAAAATACGAAGCTATAGCAACTGGCATAATAAATTTCATCATTTCAGAAGGTTGAAACCTAAAACGAAATATTTCTAGCCATCTTTGTGCACCTTTAGATGAGGTTCCTACAACTAAAACAGCTAATAATAAAATTATGCCACAAAGATACATAAATGCAGAAAATTTAATCCAAGTTCTTGGCGGTATCTGAGAAACAGTAATCATTGCTAAAAAACCAATTCCTAAATAAAAAACTTGTCGCCATACAGTTTCTATTTTTTGCCCAGATGCACTATAAAGGGTAAAGATACCTACTCCAGCTAATATAATTAGTAATATCAATAGTGTAATATCAATATGGATTTTAGTTTCTAAAGCAGATAAGCTAGTTTTATGATTTGTATTTAATCTGTTGCTAAAATCAATATTTGCCATGTTTGTTACCATTATTTTTTTGTAATAGATATTGATCTATAACCTTGCGTACCACAGAAACAGCTCCTGTACTATTTTCTACCACAGCTACAGCTACAATTTTAGGATCCTCTACTGGTGCAAAAGCAATGAAGAGACTATGATCTTTATTGTACTCGAGTATGCTTTCTTCGTGATACTTTTGCTCTTGTCCTATCCCAATAACTTGTGCAGTTCCAGTTTTTCCTGCCATAGAGTATTCAAGGTTAAGTCCTGCTTGCCTATGTGCTGTGCCTTTGACACTATGTACTGATTGCTTCATTGCTGAAATTACTATATCCCATTTTTTTTTATTTTCTTGCGGATTTTCATCAAGAAAAACTCTTTTTTCTTTAATTGCAGATGGAGTTATATCTTCATTTTTTACCATTCTTGGTTGAATATAAATACCATTAGTAGCAATCATTGCTGTAGCTATTAATAGCTGCATTGGTGTTACCAGCATGTAGCCCTGTCCTATCATTGAAATAATAGTTTCACCAGGGTACCAAGATTTATTATATAGTTTTTCTTTCCATTGTTTTGAAGGCAATAACCCAGGGCGTTGTTCTCCAAAATCTAATTCGGTTATTCTTCCTAGATTAAACTGTTTAGAAAAATCATGAATTCTATCAATTCCTAGGCTATTAGCAAAAGTATAAAAAAAAGTATCATTAGAGACTACTAGAGATTTGTGAATATCTACCCAGCCATGTCCGCTACGTTTCCAGTTACGAAATTTATGCGTGCTATCTGATAAATTAAATGACCCTGTGTCAAATATTTGCTTTTTATTATCTACAACATTATTAGCTAGTAGTGCCAGTGCCATTATTGGTTTAATAGTTGAAGCTGGTGGATACTCTCCTAAAGTGGCACGGTTAAATAGGGGTTTTTCTTTATCGGAATTTAAACTTTTATAGGTTTTAAAATCGATACCATTAACGAATAGATTAGGATCAAATGAAGGGCTGCTAACTAAGGAGATAATACCACCTGTGGTTAAGTCCATTGCTACTACAGATCCTCTCTTGCCATTTAAGGCATCATAAGCTACTTTTTGTAATTCTAAATCGATAAAAAGAGTAAGGTTTTTACCTGCTTTTGGGTCTGTTTTTGATAAAATGTTTATTATCCGACCTTCAGCGTTAACTTCTACTTGATTGTGTCCTGATTCACCTAATAATATATCTTCATAGTATTTTTCAAGTCCGATTTTTCCTGTTACTCGGAGGTTACGATATGTTCTATTATTTAATCGGTCTAAATCAGCATGGTTTATTCTGCCGACATAGCCAATTGCATGAGCCATAATTTCTTTGTATGGATAAAAGCGTACCATCTCTGGAGATACATTAACCTCTTTTAATCTAAACTTATTTGCCATAACTAAGGCAATTTCTTTGTCTGTTAGTCTAAATTTTAAGGGTATGCTATCAAATGTTTTTTTTTGATTTAACTGCTTACGAAACCTTTGAATTTCTTCTGTGGTTAAGCCAATTAAATTGTTAATGTTTTTTATTAGCTTGTCTATATCTGCTATGTTTTCAGGAATAACTGTCAGGTTAAAAGAAGGTCTATTTTCAGCTAGTAGTAAACCATTAACATCGTATATATTGCCACGCTGAGGCGAAATTATTTTAGTGTAGACTCTATTATCATCTGATTTAGATACCATTTTATTATAACTTGTTACTTGTAAGTATATAAATCTAGCAATCAATATAGCCAAAAAAAATAATGCAAAGACGATACATACTATAATCCTTATGTTTATTGTCTGTTTTTCATTACGGTAATTCCTTAAAGTATTTTTGTACATTGCACTCTCTGTTTAACAATAAAAAAATATATATACGCCACGTAGATAAAGATACGAGCTGTTATTAAAAGATTATAGTCATTTATATTCAATATAGTAAGTTTAAATTATACACAAAACTATTATTACAGGTATGAGTACAAAAAAATAGTATGCAAGTTATTTTTAGAATAGCAAGATATATAATTAGAAAGATTTTAAAGTAAAGAAAATATAACTACTTAGTAGATATTAATTTATAGACGGGATTATAAGGAATTACTTGTTAGTTGATATATCTAAAGCATTTAAATTATTGTGCATCCTTTAGATTGTTAAGATTAGTAGTTTCAGTATTACTACTATTCTGATGCCACAAGCATAAAGGGATCACAAAATGGTTACTTTTTTATTACTCGCTGCATAGTTTTTACTAAAGTATACATAACACTGCCTAATAAATAAAGATTACAACGAATTATACTTAAGGATGGATTATTTGGGCTAAATGACCATTAAAACCCTTGATTTTTTCTACAAAAGCTTTATCAAAAATATCTGGCACTGATTCTTTTACACTTTTTTTATTAAGCAGGTTATTAGATACTTTTTGTAAATTATTAGTATTTTCTAATAAATTAGGACCTTTGATATTTTTAATAAGTTGAATTCGATACAATAATGGTGCTATTTCGACATCAACTAAACTCATGTCTTGTCCCATAAAATATGGGGTGGCAGCAGATTGATCTAGTATTATTAGTTGAGTTGATAAAATATCTAAGTAATCAGCATATTCATCTTCTGGTTTAGCAACTAGCATTTTATATAAAGACATTAATGAATCATGGATAAACACTACCCAAGCTCGAGTATGTGCACGTTGTATTGGATCTTCGGGGCGTAACTTGTTAGTAGAGATATCTTCAAGGTATTCATTAATAGCACTAGATTCAAATAATAATTCTTTACCAAATTTTAGTACAGGTACACGACCCATTGGTACTTGGTCGTTGATAAAATCTGGTTTGTCGTATAAATCGATATAACTCACATCAAACGGTTGTTGCTTTTCTTTTAAATTAATAACTATGCTTTGTAAATAAGGGCAAGTACTAAAACTGAATAACTGCAATTTTTCAGTAGCCATAATAACGCTTCCTTATGAGACACAAATTAATAAAATTATCTTAATAACGCCGATGAATATTTAAAGTTTGATATAAACAATAATTATAGTAGATATTTTTAAATAATGTATTAAGAAGAATGAATCTTAGGATTAATTATTTTGAATAGTAAAAAAACGTGCAAAGGTATAACACTAATTGAGTTACAAATTGTTATTGGCATTATAGCTATTACTGGAGCTATATTTTTTTCTATTAACGTTATTGTTGATAAATTTCAAATTGATGCTGTTGGTAACCAAATTTATACGCATTTTGCTTTAGCTCGAAGTGAAGCCTTTAAACGTGGGGTAAATGTAAGTGTTTGCGGATCCGATAATGGCACAGCATGTAATACTAATAATTGGAACACTGGTTGGTTAGTTTTTACTAATCTTAATAACGACTATATGATAGATACCAATGAAGATGTACTCGCGGTAAAGCAACGCATCAATACAGAATTAACTCTTATTAGCGATAATAATAACAGAATAGATTTCCAAGCAAATGGTCAAGTGTTAGCACCAAGAACTATTAGAGTGTGTCGCCCTGGAACAACCAATGCTTGGATAAATATAATTGCTGTAGATCAATCTGGTCGCATTACAAAAACTACAGATTTCGGTAATTGCTTATAAAATTAACCAAGAAATAAATAATCATGGATAGAAAAACTTTAGTTAACGGCTTTACTATGATCGAAGTGCTTATTTGTGTTGCTATTTTGAGTTTTGGTATTATCTCGTTAACCGAATTGCAAACAAGAAGTTTAAGGGTTGCTGAGAATAACATGCAAAGATCGCAAGCAATTTGGATAGTTTCATCAATAGCAGAAGGCATTAAAAACAATATAGAAGGCTTAGATAATCTGCATTACCAAAATGCAGCTAGTAGTGTAACTAATGATATAACCAATTTTTGTGGCGCTAGTTATAACCGCTGTAATACTGTATCTTGCTCTGCCGAGCAAATATCCAATTTAGAAATGTTCTGGAATCTATGTGAAAATCGTAATCTAATTAATTTAGCCGTTACTATAAGCTGTAATCCAAGCTGTGCTAGTAATGCAGATATTGATGTTAGTTTAGCTTGGGATAGCTTTGGCAATACAGATATTAATAATAGACAACAAGTTAATGCTTTCACTAAGTATCCTTAAATCTTAACTTCGGTATTAATAATGTATGCAATATTGTAGAGCAATGAGAACTAATTATACAGCATCTCAAGGATTTTCTTTAATAGAAATAATGTTTGCATTAGTAATTGGTAGTATGTTGATCATATTTTCTCTAGATTTAATTTTTAGTAATCAGAGATTAAAAACTATTAATGAAGATCATTCATTAGTAATTAATAATGCTAACAGAGCCATGCAACTGTTAACTAAAAGTATCCGTATGGCAGGGTATAACAACACAGCAGATACTACTACATTACTACCATTTTATCTAGGGAATTGTGGTTCGCATACAGAATGTAGCTTTGATGGCGTTACGAACATTGGCGATCAAATAGCACTACAGTATATTGCTGCATCTGGGCTAGATTGCGCCGGGAATACTATCCCTACCAATGAACTAGCTATTGATATCTTTTATGTTGCTAATGATCCTGCTACCAATTTAAATAATTTATATTGCCGTGGTTATAATACTACTACTAATAGTTATCGTGGGAATCCAGTTAGTATAGCTGAAGGGATTGATCGCTTAGAGATAATTTATGGTAGTTCTCAAGCATCTATGCATACAGATCAGTATTTATCGGCGAGTGAAATTACCAATTGGCATACAGTAAACTCAGTACGTGTAAGCTTGCTAGCTAGAACTACTGCTAATAGTTTCATTTTTGATAACGAATTAAGATCTTATAGCATGTCTAGAATTGGGTCAATTAGCTATACCGATAGCGTAATAAGACACTTGTTTTCTACAACTGTGGGTTTACCAAATGCTAACTAATATAAATAATATTAACAGCTATAAATTTTCTCAAGGGGTTGTAATAATAGCAGTTTTTGTTACCTTAATAATTTTGTCTTTAATTGGTTTATCGGTTGCAGATTTAACTATTATCGATAAAAAAATTATTGGCAATACAGAGTACAGAAAGGGAGCGTTTCAACTTGCTGAAGCCGAGATAGAAGAGCAAATGAATTTTTTAATGGGCAATACTAGTATACTTGAAAATGCACTTACCAGCACGCAAACGCTAACACCGCAAAGATTTCCGGGAGGATGTAGCACCGCAATAGATGAATGCCAGCAAGTTACGTTAGAATTTATTAATAATACCTTGCCACCTAGTGGTTATAGCATAGAGCAGCATGTTGGTTATACTGGATCATTGTTTGAAATAAATAGTACCGCTAGCTCGCAAAGTACCGGTGCCACATCTAGCCAAGCGTTAGGAATAGTTATAATAAATTAAATTGTCTACTAA
>CAKMZJ010000058.1 GCA_929200395.1 Candidatus Gorgonimonas eunicellae
TAGCAACAATTTATATTTAAATAAACTAATAAAACTGTTATAACCTAGGCTTGTTTGTGTCGCCAGCCGATTAGTTAACCTCATAATAATTTCACCGTAATCGTTTATATAAAGTATCTAGATATTATTATTATTATAAGACGATAGTTTATCTGTTATTTAATATAGTTATAGTTGTTTAAGATAGAAGATAAAGCTATTATTATCAGTATATATTACTTATATATTAACATGTCAAGCAATATGCATAAAAAAGTTAGTTATTATCCATATATTTTACAATTGTCGGTTAATATTATAGTTTTTAACAAAATTATTAACTATTTTGTGTCGTTAGTTTGGCTTTTTGCCTTGCTAGCTTTATTCAATAACATTTTACAGGCAGAGGTTATACAGCATGTTAAATCGGATGCTAATAATTTAGTTAATAAATAGCATCTTGCTAGTTGCGAATTATATGGCGATATTAAAGCTTTTATTGTTTGCTTATTATGCTGAAAGTTAATTAATAAATCTTTAGAGTATTCAGAGCCGTATAATTCTGTTAAAAATTTTTGATTAGTTGCACTAAATATTCCATACTCTAACTGACTAATAATATGACTAATACTGTCATTGTTAGTTAGAACATCTTGAATGCTAATTTTGTTATCTGCTTCTATATTAACTTTGGCTATTTCTTCTTCCGCTGTTACTTCTGTGGCACTAGTTTTAGCTGTTGCTCTGTTATAATCTAAAACTAAAGATGAATATTTACTATTGTTATCTTGTAGTATTTTTATTGAAACTGCTGAGCCATAGATTAAATTCAGCCTATAAACTGGTATAATATAAAACTTATTTGTATATGAACTTATATATATTTGCAAACCGCCAAAGATATTTATATATCTATGTAATCGTTGCAGAGGAGTTAAGTTGGTATCCGGTAATTTTATATCTTGCTTATTGGTTAAAAATAAACTGCTATCTGTTATTTTTAACTCAAATAATTCACTAAATTCATCATTACTATAAACTAAATTAGTAAATAATATAGAATATAACACTAAAATAATGCTAGTTAATTTCATGATATTTTCTCAAGTATATACATATTTTCCATTTAAAGATACACATCCTTAAATGGAAGGTGTATACAGCATTTTATTTAGTCGCAACAACTTCTGGTTTTTTGGTGATTTTATCATAAAGATATTTCACACCACTAGAACCATAACTAAATATATCATATACTACTAATTTAGTACACATTGTAGATTTAAATAAAATATTAGGAAAAGTAGAAATCAAACACTTAACCTCAATTTTATTATTATACACAAAACTTGTTAATAATTCCCCGACTGTTTTGGGCTTTAAAAATAAAGTAATAAAAGATTCTGTATACAGTTTATTAGATGAAGATTCTAAATAAGCAACCAATGGCTCTAATGCTTTAGAACTAAAAACATCTTTTAAGTAGATAATATGCTGTTCTTCAGTTTCTGGTGCAGACTTACCATTTTTATTGTATGATAAATCAAAGGTATAATCTGGCTTTCCGGCTTCATTTAATATTTGAATATATATTGGAGACTTATAGAATATTTGTATGCGCTTAGCAGGAACCATAGCCAATTTTTTACCACCGTTTAATGTATACAGCTCTATATCACCGTATTTACTTACATGATTATATAGCTTATGTAGTACATCTTGGCTATCTTTAGGTATTGTTACATCGCTCTTTTTACTAATTAAAATGCTAGAGTTGTATGGCTGAATATTAAACAAGCTTTCAAATTCTGTAGATAAAGCTATAGACGCACATGGAAGCATTATTAATGTTAATACAAAAAACCTATAGGTTGCTGTTGTATATTTATACATAATTTCTACCTCTTTTATATGTATTATGTTATTAGAGTTATTAGAGTTATCATCTATTAAGCGTATTAAGTGTTATCAATATTATTATTTTTAATTGAAACACTTTAGCATAATACAAAATATAAAAAATATATGCAACAATAATGTTATATTAACTTTTCTTTTATGGCGAAATATGAATAATATAAAATGTTATAAAAAGTTTGTAATAGCTAATAGCTTAATTGCACTGCTACTGTCTTTCTGTTATATACCTAACGCTATAGACTCTCCAGATAACCTCATAGAATTAATTTTTCTGTTTACAACACATATAGGTTATGTAGCTATTTTAGCTATAATTTGTAGTATTGCTTTATTTCCTACTGTAGCTCTACCTCGTATTATTATGCAGGCAGTGATTGCTGTTGCAAGCTCTATATTATTAGTGGCACTATTAATAGATATTATTATCTACTCGCACTTTAAAATACACTTGTCTGTTATTTCTCCAGCGTTTTTAGCATTAAAAGTTACTGACTTTCAACGCTTAGAATCTATTGCTTTTATAGCAATTTTTTTAATTGTTTTTTTATTTGAATTATATTTAGTTAGTCGTTTTATAAAACAAAATACTAATGCAAATAACAAATATAATTATATTTTTGCCTCAGTAATTAGTATATGTATGCTAATTAGTTGTATTTTATTTACAACTAATAAACATGAAACTCAGCACAAGTTTGTTAAAATTACTAGCTATATTGCTCTTTTTAATGCAACTAATGAGCTTAATCCATTATTAAAATTAAATAAAATAACCAGCAAGCAAATGTTGCCAGTATCAAAACTTGCATTCCCGCAAATGCATAAAAACAACTACAACACAAAACCAATGACTTATAATAATGTATACGACCATAAAAATATTTTGATTATTGCCATAGATGCATGGCGTGCTGATAAACTTAACTCAACAGATACCCCTTGCTTATGGAAATATGCCCAAAAAGGTAAAATATTTACTAATCATATGGCAGCAGCAAACACTACTAAAGCTTCTATTTTCGGGTTGTTTTATGGTATACCAGCTGATTATTTTGACTTTGTTACCGCAACTAAGCAGTCTCCTATTTTAATAGATAGACTACAGCAGCTAAATTATCAACTAGGAATATTTTCTTCTGCTAATATAGAAAAAGAAGTTGAATTAAATAAAAATATATTTTCTAAAATAGCAAACCTTAGACTAGGTTCAACCGCAGCAACTCCAGCCTTACGTGATCAACAAGCAACTAATGATTGGCTAAACTGGTATAGCAACTGCAACAAGAATCAACCAATGTTTAGCTTTATATTTTACGATTCAGTGCATGAATATGATTTTCCACCAGAATATAATCAAGAACATACTCCCTTAAGTGGCGAAAAAAAATACAGCGAAATAGCAGCAGAATATGGCCAAGATATCATGAACCAGTTATATAGCATTAGCACTAGCTATGTAGACTCCCTTGCCGGACAAGTGCTAGATCAACTAGAACAAACTGGTGATCTTGAAAATACGCTAATAGTTATAACTTCGGATCATGGCCATGAATTAGATGATTACAATCATAAGTTTTGGGGACACGGCACTAATTTATCTTCAGCACAATTACATGTGCCTTTGGTGATTATAGATAAAAAATTTAATAATACTAATCAACCGATAGAATCTGACAAATTAACTAGTCATTTTGATTTAGCACCAACTTTATTAACCGACTACTTAGGCGCTAAAAATGATACAGAAGACTATTCAATTGGTTATAATTTACTTAGAGATGATCTAGAGCACAAATGGGTATTAGCATCAGGGCGTGATAAATATCTAAACTACTTTGGAGTTTGTGACGAAAATTATAGGGTTAAACTACTTCCCTCTGGATTTTATCGATTATTTGATACCAATAATAATGTGCTATCAGATATAAATTTAAACTATAATCAAATTAATCAAGCTTTTTATTATATTAAAAAATTTATTTATTAATCTAAAATATAGTATGATGTAATAAGAAATTTTATTTGATTAAAAATAATTATTTTATAGTTAAAATATCTATATAATTTAAACATTTTAACCAGCTACTGGCTTTTTATTAAAGGGGACAACTTAATAACAACATATACCTTGTGCCTGAAGGTAAATATAAAATGTCAATTTAGAGGTATTGATATTAATAGTGAAAATATTTAGTTAATTTGGAATAACTTATGCTTGTGCTTTTTCTTATAGTTTTAACTGTTACTTGTTTTAATGCCTATTTATGCATATTGGAATCTTCTCTAGTTAGTATTGATGATTTACGCCTAGTAACTTTATTACGCAAGCATCCAGATAACAAAGAATTAATAAAAAGAATGTTTCTTAAACGCCGTGAATGCATATCTGCACTATTATTAATTAATAATATCGGTGGAATTTTAGGCAGCACTTTTGCCGGCACAGTTGCTACCAAATATTTAGATGGCGGCTATATAGTATTATTTACCATTATTACTGCTTATGTTATTACCGTTTTTGGAAAAATACTACCTAAGTTATTTGGTATGCAAGATGCAGAAAAAATAGTTATAAAGCACATTCCAATAATATATTGGATCGAAAGATTAACCTACCCACTCAGAAAATTAACTTTATTCTGGGCAAAGCTTTTTCCTAAAAAAATAGAAGAACAAGCAGATACCGACGACTTGCTTTCTATAATTAAGCATTTTAATGCTAAAGGTATAATCGGTAAAAGAGAAACCTCAATTGCTCAGTCAGCACTTAAAGCTAAAAATAAAACTTTAAAAGACTTAGAGTCTGAACCTGTATATACTTTGCCTTACGGTTCAACTATTGGCTCTATAGAACATTTAGTAACTACTAGCCCACAAAAAAGGTATTTGGTTATAAAAAATGGTACTCCAGAAGGAATGGTATTGTATCACAAAATTTTAGAATGTTTAGTCTATAAAAAACAGGATATTCCTGTAGATGAAATAATGCAAAAAGTTATTGTGTTACCAATAGAAACTTCATTATTAAGTGCTATAAAGCAGTTTCACCCACAAAGAGCGGCGCAAGTTATAGTTCAAACTGAAGATATGGGTAATACTAGTTTTCAACGTATTACCGCAAAGAAGATTTATCGAGCATTAATTGGTGCAGATAACGACTCTTAGTTATTGTTTTTTGCTAGATTTCACTTCAAATATTACCATAAATAATAATGTAACAAAAAATATAGCTGCAACAATATATAATTGATTGCTGTTTCCGGTAATTTGCTGATAACTCCAAGGAGATAAATTAGGTTGTATTTTTATAACTTTACTAGTTAAATCTGTTGCATGTTGCTTCCATGGCCACACCTTTGTTAACGCACCTATCATTAACCCTGTTAAAAAAGATAATGTTATAGCATGATAACGTTTTAATAACCAGCTAAGTATTTGCGAAAAAGTTAATATTCCTACTATACAACCAGATGCCATAATAGCTAATAACGCAATGTCTAATTCCTTAACGGCAGCAATGATTTCAGGATATATTCCTAATAATAATAAAATAAAACTGCCTGATATCCCAGGTAAAATCATAGCACAAATAGCAATTGCTCCAGATAAAAATACATTCATTGGAGTAGCAGCTAAATGTAATGGTAGCATTACAGATAAACAATAGGCAGTAATTACACCTAAAATTAGCGTTAATATATTTACCAAGTTATATGATTGTATTTTTCTAATCATATGAATACTAGAAGCAAAAATTAAACTAAAGAAAAAAGACCAAGTAACTATTGGAAAATTAGTTAACATATAACTTACAGCATGAGCTAAAGAAAAAACACTTAATAAAATTCCGCTAACTAGCACCAACAAAAAATTGCCATCTATTTGTTGCCAAGCCTTAGCAATACCAGAATTTTTAATTGTTAACAATATTTTTGGATTAATTTCTTTTAAAGCATCAATTAACCGTTGATAAATTCCTGATATAAAAGCAACAGTTCCTCCTGAAACTCCTGGGACTATATCTGCCGCCCCCATCAAACAACCAGTTATAAATATAAATAATTTCGATTTTTGTAAAACCATAAAGCAGTTTCTCCTAAATATTAAACTATATTCTAAACTGCAATCGGCATTACTTAAAGAGTTACCAGTAAATTTATTCTTTGCTTGCATGCAAAAATTGATCTAGCATATTTTTGACATCTGCGACCGTTGGTCTATTTGCTGGATCAGGTTGGTTACATAAATTAATCATATCAGTTAATTTTTTTATTGTATCACGGTTATCTTCTGGTAAATGACGAAAATAATATCCTATAAAATTTTTACAGTTATAAAAAAACTCCGAAGCTAAAGTAGGAAGTTTATTTTGTAGTCTAGATGTTAACTGATAAGGGCATCTATTAAAACAATGTAAATTTATTACTTTACCTTCAGCTGTTCCAACACTGTCGAAAGTATCATCTTTTATTAAATCATTAACGCTAAACTGAGGCGAAGTAAAAAGATATAATATATCAGCAAACAATGTACCTAAAGAATAAACATCACTAGATGTTGTTGCCTCTGCATTATAATAATTGTGTTTATATCCTGTAGAAGGTATTATAATTTCAGGAGCATGACCAAAGGCATTGCCCATAATTATTTTGCTATTTTTATTTTCTGTACCGTTAATTGTATTAAAACTTTCAAATTTTGCTAATACAAGTTTACCATTTAAAATAAATAAATTAGTTAAATCTATATCACCAACAGCTATGTTATTCTTATGTAAAAACTCTACTGCACTAGTAATATTATACATATAAGTTAACAGCTTGGTTATATTATGTGTTTGATCATACAAAATAAAATTAAATAAGCTGTTATCAGGTATATCTAATAGAGTAATATTGCTTGTGGTAAATGTAGTTAATATCGCTGGATTTTTTATAGTATTGTGTAACTGTACTTGCCTAGAAACACATTTTGCTTTATCAATTAATTCATTCATTGCTAATAAAGCTTTGTTATCTCTTTCTTCTAATTTATCTTCTGGATTATCTCGTAATAAAAGCAAATGATTTTTATTTAAAAATGGCAACATTCCTTCTTTAAATAAGCAAGATTGAGCTTTATATTGTATTTTTATATATAAATAGTTAGAAAAAGAACTGCTATATATTGGAATTTCTTCTATATTAATTCTATAAAATATCTCATTAAAAGTTGTATTATGAAATAACCGTAATATATATTCTTCTTTAATATTGGTATTATCTTTTGTGATAAGCTCGCGCGTTAATTTATATGATTTATCTGCAAAACCTACTGGCTGAATTGGTTGCAATGAAATACCTGAATCTTTACCTCTGAGATTATACATAGCAGCTAATAATTTTTTTTCAAAGTTGCTATTTGTATCTAATACGTTTACATATAACGGTTCATCTGATTCATCTGCTAAAAGATTATTGTTGTAGCATAAAAGTAACAGCATTAAAGGATAAAAAAAATATTTCCACATTGACATAATTTGCTCCTGTTTTTTTATTGTTTATTTAAACGGTATCAGTTAGATATTTTTATTAGTTATTAATTCAATTTAATTTAATTTAATAATACACCTTCAAAATAGAAGGTGTATTATACAGGTAGTATATGGAAATGGTATTTAGCTCTCTAACTGCTGTTTTATCATTTGATTTAAAGTAGCAGGGTTGGCTTTTCCTTTAGATATTTTCATACATTGGCCAACAAAAAAACCTAACATTTTGGCTTGTTTTTCTGCCGCTGCTTTACGATAATTCTCTACTTGCTGAGGGTTATCAGTAATTACTTTAGTTACTATGCTAGCTATTTCGCTGCTATCTGTCAGCTGTTTTAAATCTAATTGTTCAATAATTTGATCTACTGTTTTATTTGGGTTATCCCAAATAGAGGCAAATATTGTTTTAGCTATTTTAGAAGAAATAGTATTATCTTCTATACGTAAAATAATATCTGCAACAGCTGTCGCTGTTACTTTAGACTGCCCAATAGTCAACTCATTAGCATTTAGATTTTGCGCTAGCGTTCCTAATATCCAGTTTGCCGCTAATTTAGCATTGCCAGATAACCTAACAACTTCTTCAAAATATAATGCGGTTTCAGCATCTATTGTTAAGAGTTCAGCCTCATGATTAGCTAGATTATAATCTTTTATAAATCTTGCTTTTTTGTGTTCTGGTAATTCGGGTAACTGCTTACGAATATCTGCTATATATTCATCAGTTAAATAAATAGGCAGTAAATCTGGGCAAGGGAAATAACGGTAGTCGCCTTCTTCTTCTTTGCTACGTAATGCTCTTGACTCTCCAGTTACTCCATTAAATAATCGAGTTTCTTGTTTGATACTACCGCCAGCTTCTAATACTTCTATTTGCCGAGAAATCTCTTGATTAATAGCCATTTTCATAAATTTAAACGAATTTAAATTTTTGGTTTCGGTACGCGTGCCTAGGGTATTAGAACCTTTTGGTCGTATAGATACGTTAACATCAAAACGCATCGAACCTTGCTCCATTTTACCATCGCATACACCTAAGGTTTTAACCAAAGAATGTATTTTGGTAGCAAAAGCTACTGCTTCCTCGGCATCGGCTAAATCTGGCTCAGTTACTAATTCTATTAGAGGAATTCCTGCACGGTTTAAATCAATGCTACTAACTCCTTGGGAGTGCGTACTTTTACCTGCGTCTTCTTCTAAATGCGCATGATGAATTCTTATAGGTTTTTCTTCGCCATTTGCTAAGGCTATAGTTACAATTCCAGGGCCGATAATCGGATTAGCAAGTTGTGTTGTTTGATAACCTTTTGGTAAATCAGGATAAAAATAATTTTTACGCTCAAAAAAGCTATCTTTAGAAATACTAGAATTTAATCCGAGCCCTAGTTTAACTGCTAACTCTACAGCTTTAGTATTTAATACGGGTAATGTGCCAGGAATGGCAATATCTACTTCATTAGCCTGTTCGTTAGGCTTGGCTCCGTATGCAGTTGCAGAACTAGAAAATAATTTAGTTTTTGTTGCTAGTTGAATATGTATTTCTAGACCAATTACAGATTCCCATTCCATTAATTACTTACCTCAGATAATATAGTTGGTTTTTGCTGATGCCAATCAGTCAGTTGTTGAAACTTATGTGCTATGTTTAATAAATGTGCTTCTGAAAACGGCTTGCCGATCATCTGCATACCTACAGGTCTGGAACCTGAAAAACCTACTGGCACCGACATTCCTGGTAGCCCAGCTAAATTAACTGAAAGAGTATAAAGGTCTGATAAATACATAGATAGCGGATCTTTCATCGCTCCTAAATCGCAGGCTGCTTTTGATACGTTAGGACTGATAATAACATCGCAACTTTTAAAAGCATCGATAAAATCGTTTTTAATTAATCGTCTAATTTGTTGCGCTTTACTATAAAATTCACCCTGATGAGATTTTGATAGCACAAAAGTTCCTGATATTATTCTTCTTTTAACCTCTTCACCAAAACCTTCGTTACGACTACGAATGTATAAATCTTGTAAATCTTTAGGGTTGTCGCATCTATAACCAAAATGAACGCCGTCGAATCTAGCTAAGTTTGATGAAGCTTCGGCAGGCGCAATAACATAATATACTGGGATACAATATTTAGAATGAGGAAGTTCGATATCTACAATAGTAGCACCTAATTTTTTTAGCTCATCGATTGCGGTGTTGATGCTATTAGCAACATCGGAATTTAACCCCGATGAAAAATGATCTTTATATATACCAATTTTTAAGCCTGCTATAGAATTATTTATAGTTTTACGATAATCTACATTTGGCATATTAGCACAGGTTGAATCACGGCAATCGTAGTTAGCAATTGCAGATAACATAACCGCTGCATCTTCAGCTGTTTTTGCCATTACTCCTGCTTGATCTAGGCTAGATGCATAGGCAATCATACCATAACGAGATACACGACCATAGGTTGGCTTAATACCGGTTATGCCACAATGCGAAGCTGGTTGTCTTATTGAACCGCCAGTATCGGAACCCGTAGCTGCTGCCGCCATGCCCGCAGCAACTGCCGCTGCTGAACCGCCTGAAGATCCACCAGGAATTGCCGAATAATCCCAAGGATTTTTTACTCCACCAAAAAAGCTGTTTTCGTTGGTTGAACCCATACCAAATTCATCCATGTTAGTTTTACCTAACATCACAGCTCCATGCTGCTTATATTGCTCACTAACATGAGATTCATATGGCGGAATAAAATTACTTAGCATTTTTGAAGCACAAGTAGTTTTAATGCCTTTAGTACAGAATAAATCTTTGTGAGCAATTGGTATACCCGTTAGTAAGGTGGCATCTGCAGTTTTTAAGCGCTGATCTGCCTGTTTAGCTTGCTCTAATGCCCCTTGCTCATCGATACTGATAAAAGCATTGATTTCATTATTAAGATTTTTAATTCTGTTAAGATATATTTTGGTAAGCTCTAAGCTGGAAATTTCACCAGAACGCAGAGCCTGCGCTTGCTCAAGGATTGTTTTATCGTACATAGGTAATATTGCTTTTAAAAACACCATTAAAATTATAAGAATATGCGCGTAGATACACAGTAAAAGTAGTTTATATTACGCTAGGAACTATGTAACATCCATTTTCAATTTCAGGAGCACATTGTTGTAATTCTTTAGAAGGCTGTTTAGCCTTGACTTCGTCTGGTCTGAGAAATTGGGAACCTGCTACAGGATTAAACATAGGAGCTACTCCAGCAGTGTCTACCTGGAACAGCTCTTCCGACATTTCTAGAGTATTCGCTGTTTTTTCTCTTATAGCTTGCCTAGATTTGCTATCTAAGTCTAATCTGGCTAAATGAGCACAGTTATCTATCTCATCAATGTTTACACTCATGTGAACTCCTTAATAAAATAGTTTCAATAGTTATAAATTAGGAGGGTAATTTGATTAATTTTTTTATTATACCTGTTTTTTTTATAATTTGATAGCTTATACAGCTTTTAGCTGAAGATACGTCTTTTTAGCAAGCAATTTTTGGCTTATAAAACAGGGATCCTATTTATTGTTAGTTGCAGATATAGAAGCTCCATCTTCTAGAGTGGGCAAAGTAAAAACGGTGTTACGCTAGTACTGCAATTCAGGAGTGTAGGGTTTATTATCCTGTTTTAATCTAAATTGTCTTCTTGTGTTATCATAATGCTGAAAAAAAATTGCAAATTTAAGCTGAGCCAGATCGCCTTTATCGTTTAGCCCCTGTTTATATGGCTCTACTTCTAACGCAAATATTGCTGCTTTATTTCTATGTGCAGGCATTAACACTACAGAACGAATAAATTCTTCTAATCTTCTTAAGGTTATATCATAAGCTTTATTTAATATCACTCCAACTAAACTACTTGAAGACTCCCTTCGTGCCATATTAGAATATTTAGAATGCTTTAAATTATCACTTGATGCTATCAAAATATTATTAGCATATTGTTTATCATATACAATTTGCATATCAGTAATATCTTCAGAATATTCACAAATAATTTTAACACAATGTGTATCCTCAATTGTAAATTTGACCTCTTGCTCTAACCTCTGATTGTTATCTTTGCTAGAGCATACATTACTACTAATAAAAATTTTGTTGATTATTTTATCTGTAATTTCTGCTTTTGCTAAATCTATATATTGCTCTTTTCCTATAAGATCACACAACGGCAGTTTAATTACAACATAATGTTCTGTAGCTCTACTATCATTAAAGATAGTTATTACAAAAAAGATAAAAACATAAAAAATTTTATTATTCATAGTCTTAGTATCAATGCAGTTTAAACCTTAGGAATAATTAATATGATTTAATTATTAAATAAAAGCAATTATTTTTAAAAATATTTTTTTATTTATTTAAGATATTATACATTTCCTACTTAAAAACTATCTTGAAGTAGTTACTTTATACTACTACACTTAATCTTATAGCATTTATCGTTAAGTAATTTACTATAGGTTTAGCTGTATGTTGCGCACAAAACAATTAACAACAATAGCACTATATTTATTAATATTTTGTTGTCCTCTAGTTAATAAATGTTATTGTGCTACTCCTAGCACAATATCACTTAGCCATCTAACACCTTATGTCCCTGTAACTACGACTATCGGTTTAATTAAACTAGCAAGCAGTACTACTATGTACGCTAGTAAAACGATAGGCGCAGCAGCTAAAATAGAAGCATCATCTACTGTGTTTTCTACTGCGTCGGGAATTATAATAGCAGGAACGCTTGATGGCTCCCACGAAAGCAGTGTTACCTTTGCCAACCCAGCCTTACCAGCTTTATTAATCTGTGCTACCACAACAAATACCACTAAAGTATTAGATATAAACAACTTAACTATAAATTATACAGGATGGCTAACTAGCAGAAATACCGCTACATTAGCAATTACTACTGCAGTAAAAGGTGGTATTTACAATCATGGCTCTATAACTGGAGATACATGCGTGCAGATAGGACAACCTTCTGCATTAACAGCTTTTCTTCTAGACGGAAGTTTTACTAATAAAGGATTAATTAGCGCAAACCAACCTAATGGTAAAGCATTCATTATTGCCGGCAATAAAACCGCAAATATTAATTCTTTTTCTGTGCATAATTTCGGTATGTTATCTGGCAATTTATACTTTGAAGCAGACAAACCAGACTTCAAATATAAACTAGAAAATATTAATTACATAGTAAAACATGGTAACTATAAGGTTGGGGATAGAGATGACAGCATTATAGAAGCAGCAACCTTAGAGGTAAAAAATGCTAATTTAACAGTATATAACGAACACATTATTAATATTGATAACCTAAAAGTACAGGCAACTAAAAAAACAATTGTTAATTTAGAATCAAAGAATAATATTTTTTCTGCTGTCTACCCGCAAGCTGGAGGCAAACAACCAGCACAAATTAATATAAAAAATTCTTTAGCCAATTCTAATTTAGGAGTTATAACTACTGCCGGCACAGTAGTTATTAATAAATTAGTTAACCCTTATAATGGCACAGTAACTTTTACAGATAGCCATGTTAATTTACAAGAAGTAACTAATTCAGGATATATGCAAGCACAAGATAAACTCAATGTATCTGGTGTAGTTACTAATTCAAAAAAAGGCTATTTAACTGCAAATGACGTATTAACTTTTAACAATCATTTAACCAATTTTGGAACTATAACAGCGAAGCAAACACTAAATATTAATGCACAAGCAGACAACTCTGGACATATTAACGCTTTAGCTGGGTTAAATGCTACAGGAGTATTCACTAATAAGTTAACAGGAATTGTAGCCATTAAAACTGGATCAGCTACTTTTTCAGCATTGGTTACAAACTCAGGAACAATTACAGCAACAACTGGGCTATTAACCTTTAATAAACGGGTAGAAAACTCAGGTATTATTTCCGCTAAAGCTGGTATTGCGACATATGATTTATTGGTAAATAATCAGGGCGCAACTTTATCAATTAGTGGCTCCACTAAAGCACATATCAATGCATTAGAAAACGATGGTGTTGTATATTGTAAAGATGGAGAATTAAAACTGTTACATAAATCTATAAATAGAGGCCTAATAGCTACTAAGCATGGATTTGATGCCGCAGATTTTACCAACCAACAAGGAGCAACGCTAACCGTTAGTGGCCTGCATGCAACTTTTAGTAATAACTTTATTAATCGTGGCTATATAAATTCTGCTGCTCATGTATCAACCAATGTAGCAACAAACTCTGGTGTTCTTATTGCTACAGCAGGCATGCATGCCAAGGATAAATTTATTAATGCTAAAGGAGGTAGCTTAACGGTAAGTGGCGGTGATTTAATTTTTACCAAAGACTTAATAAATGATGGTAGCATAACTACTAAAGATCACCAGCTAGAACTACGAGAACCATCGGTTAACCATGGTTATATCGATGCTAAATTAGGAGTGGAAACCACGCAAACATTTACTAATGGCACAAATGCAAGGTTAATTCTTTGTGATCATATAAATATTCTAGGCAAAGCCAACATTGCTAGCATGAAGTATTTTCCATTAACTATAGGTACGGCTACCATAAGTAAATTGATTGCAACTAAAGACCATACCGGCAGAGACCTTACTCTATCAGGAAAAACTGAAATTCAAAACCTGATAAACAGCACTAAAATAACAGCTAATGGTAAATTAATCTTAACTGAAATGAGCAACTCTGGAAAAATAATAGCTAAAGGCAAATTAGAGTTTACTCAAGAAGCTACCAATGCTGGAATTATTGAAGCTCATAAAGGTTTAAATATATCATCTGGAACCTTTACTAACAAAGAAAAAGCCAGTCTAAATGTTACCGGAGGCAACTTTCAGGTTGATGCCTTTTTAGCTAATAGTGGTGCTATTTCTTCAGCTGAATCTGCTTGCTTTCTTAAGGAAGTTACTAATAGTGGAGTTATTCAAGCAAATTATGGCCTACATGCACACGAAAAACTAACTAATTCATTAGACGGACGTTTAATAATTACAACAAAACCACTTGATATTAATGGATACACTATTAACTATGGCACTATAACTTCAGAAAAACAAATTGCTTTTAATATGCTAGTTTTCAATAGTGGCTTTATTGATGCACAATTAGAACTAGGTATACATGCCTCAATTACTAATGCTAAACAAGCACATATATTAGTTAATGGTGGTTTATTGACAATTACTGGAAAAGTCGACAACAGTGGTTGCATTGAAGCTAAACAAGGAATGTATGCCAAAGCATACGTTAATAATAATATAGGGGCACGCATATTAGTTAGCACAGAAAAATTAATTCTTACTGAAGTTAGTAACAGTGGCCAGATAAAAGCCGACGATGGTTTAACAGTTAAAGGATCTTTTACTAATTATATCAAAGGGGAGCTAGCCGTTAATGGTAGCGAGTTAGCCACTTACGATAAGACTATTAATTTTGGCACTATAACCTCAGAAAAACCAAGCTATTTTTATAAAGATACTATAAATTACGGTTATATCGAAACTAATTCAGGATTAACTATAAATCAAGACTTCACTAATAACGCAACTGCAACTACTGTTATTAAAGGTCAAGATTTTAATGTTAGTGGTAAGGTTTCTAACCATGGAACTATAACTTCTAGCAGTTTGATTAGCATTCAAGAACTAACTAATAATGGCTATATTAAGGCAGATAATGGCTTAACGATTGAAGGGATACTTCCATTTTCTAACTCCAAAAATGCAATACTTGCTGTCGATGGCAGAGCATTAACTGTGCATAGCTTACTAATTTTAAATTTTGGAACTATAACATCTGCAAAATCTATATATTGTGCCAAAACAATTAATAACTCAAATTATATTGAAGCTAATGATGGTTTAGTAGTTGACAATGCTTTTGTTAATCAGGCTACTGCTACAGCTATAGTTCGAGGCGGTAAATTAACTGTTCATGGAGTAGTCGATAATTATGGAACTATAATCTCTAGTGGCTTCGTCACCTTTAGAGAAGAAGCAACTAATAGTGGTTATCTTCAAGCTAATGACGGTTTAGCGATTACAGGATCACAACCATTTTATAATTTCTCAACAGCAACAATGGTAGTTTCTGGTAGAGAATTAACTATTCATGGCTCGGTTATTAATCTAGGCACAATTACTTCAGCTAA
>CAKMZJ010000059.1:0-4214 GCA_929200395.1 Candidatus Gorgonimonas eunicellae
TTACTGCAAAATGACTTAACTGAATCATTATTGAAATTTATTCTAGTAAAAATTAAAAAAGTAAAAAAACAATTTAAACTATACTTTCTAATATATCGCTATCAGATGTTTTTATTCTTTTTATCTCATTTATTTCCAATAATGATCTATCATGAGGCACTATGCCTCTTGATTGTATTATTGCATTTTTAAACGCTTGAAAACTATACAGTTGTTTTTTATACACTATCGGATCTTTAAGAAATTCACTGTTAAGTTTTTCTAATAATATAATACTAGTCTTATTTAAAAACTCAGTTATATTACCTTGATATCCTTCTAACTTTTTATATTTTATTTTCTTAAGATCTTTTACAAGAGAATTTAACTTTAACGAATTACAAATTGAAAATGGGAAACTTGATTCAAAATAACGATCTAGAAGACATATAATAACTTCTATGCCTATTAAAATAGAGCCAAAAACAAACATTCCGTTTACACTTTCGAATGGTATATTTATTGTATTCAATGCTCCTAAAAGAGATATAATCGCAATAGTTATCTGTATAGTATAAATAATTCCAAATATAGCGTTAAATAAGTTAGGATTATTACGGGCAGTTCTTTTGTACACTTCATATGGTTGTAAAATTCGCGTTCTAAATCGAGATATTCGAGTTGCTTCTAAATTTTGGTTGTTTATAAGTTGTTGTTCTATATCTATATTATGCTGATCTAAGCTAGTAGAATCTATATTATTATTTGGTATTATATTAATATTCTGCATGCTATTTGAAATTTGCACTATATACTCTCTTTATTTTTATAGAATTATATAATTCTATAATTATTTATTCAAGTTAACCGTTGTACCTATTAATAATATAGCTTAAGTGCATTTATGTATATTTTTACTCTTACTGCAAAATGACTTAACTGAATCATTATTGAAATTTATTCTAGTAAAAATATAGAGTAAAGTAAACATCAGTAAACAAGTGATTATTTTGAGCACAAGCTGTATGTGCTAATGATTTTACCATTTTTGCATTTTGCTTTAGTTATTTATAGAATATCTAGTTATATTGTTATTTTAGGTTTTTATGAAAACAAAAAAATGCTTTGTTGTAAAACATTACTTTCTATTATTTAAAATCATTATTAATATCTTTTTTAGGTGGTGTAGGTGATATTTGAGGCGGAGTTATAGTTTTTGTGATGTATCTGTTACAAATATACTGGGCAATCTTTATGCCTAATACTCCCCCTATAATATGAGCGAAAGTAAGCGGGGGTTTTTTGACTGCTGTATAAATCATTGATCCTATAAAAATACTAGTTGCAGCCACTCGATCTTGTAGATCTGTTCTTTCTCTAGTGGCCGTTAGAGTTGTTGAAGGCTGAGGTTTCATGATATTTTCCTTAAAATTTAACGTTATTATAAAGTTTTGATATTACTCAAAGTTAAATGAATTAATTTCAATACTATATTAGATATAATTTGAAAATATAAGTTCAAAAAATTGTAGTGCGCATAACTCCTAAAGGTGTTACAAATGCATCATAGTCGTTAGTTGCTATTCCAAAAAGCTACAAAATATGATGAATCCAATAAAACTACTTGCTTTGCTTGTTGTGTTATTTAAATAATTAAATTATCACCAGCAACTGCTACTTCTCCAAAATACATTATTCCCATATTAGGTGAAATCATGGCTTTAGTTATCAAGCCATCTTACAATAATCTAACAAACTAAAGTTTAGCTCCGATATTGCTAGAAACAATATGGTTAATATTTTATTTGGAGCTTTTTATGCTTAATGGAATTAATAATTTAGTAAAAAAATTAATTAACTCATCTGAAAACCAACCAAAGCAAAAAACAAACCTAACAGAAAAAAAAACAGCAAATAATCAAAACACTAAAGTTGAAGACACCCCGATAAAACAGCGTGAAACAAAAGATATTCTAGGACTTCAAACATCCGCTGATGATTTAGAAAGTGAAATGGCAGATGCTATGTCAGATGACAGCCAAATTAGTGAAGAAGCTGAAGCAGATGACAGCCAAATTAGTGAAGAAGCTGATATAAGAAAATCTCAAGAGAATTTAGCTTCTAATGATGGCATGAATGACTATGTTTTAGTAAACCTAGAAAATAAAGAATTAGTTACAAAAGATCTGCAAAAAGATGATAACAACTCGAAAAACAATATAGAAAATCAAGTACAACAAGCTAACGAACCAAATGAAAATTTAACTTCTAGACTACAATTTTATGCAAATACAGCTTATGAATTCTTACCCGAAATAAATAAAGATAAGATAGGAGCATTATTATACATAAGTTATAAAGTAGTATTTAATAATGACAGAGATGTTGCAGTAATTAATGAATTAGTTGATATATCAGAAACAGAAAATATCTTAAAAGATGATACTATATACAGACTTGCAAATTTAGATGCCACACAATTTCATAGTATTTTAATGAGTCAAATCATAGCTAAAAATGAAAATATTCATTTAGAAAATAATTTTATTGAAATTCTCTCAAAAATAGTTACAAACGTTAAAAAACAAAGCAATCAAACTACAGATCAACAAAGCTTTAAGAAATTATGTTCAATGATAACATCATCATTAAATATAATTATTCAAGAAACATTAGCAAATATTGCAGATTTAAATAAAGAAGTTAATTTATCAGAACATATTAAACTAATAGAATACAATTATGAAGAAAAATCTCTGGAGTATGTTAAATCGCAATTTATTAAAGATGCCTTAAGAAAACCTGGCGTTTGTTTACAATTAATGCAAGAGGATAAAATTTTTTGGGATAGTAATGATTCAGAAGAATTAAAACAGTTATCTGAAAAACTTAACAACACTGAAATATTAACTGAACAACTTAAAGAAGATATAGGTGAAAAAATTTTTGCAATTTATATTAAGCAAATAAATAAATATTTAGTACAGCATAATATTAAAAATTATACTCAAGTCGCTATACTAATTTTATTAGAATTAACTCAGGCAGGGGTTGCACTAGGAGCCACCGTATTATCATCAGTGCAAACGACTTTAACAGAAAAATTAGCAATACCTAATAATTATTATGGTAAAGGTCAGTTTGATAATCATAACAGATCTAATAATTTAATTTATCGAGATAACAATTTGGTACTAAAACAATCTGTTATATTTTCTCCAGGTTTTATGATACAAGACTCCTTAGGAAACAAAATAGCCGCAACTAAGGATGTTAATATCACCTCAGATTTACAAATAAATCCTAACGTATTAGAAAATAGCAGATACGATAATATTGGGCTATCTATGGGTAAATTAAATGGAATAACATAGGATAGTTAAACTACCCAAAATCAACCATAAAGCGCAAAAGCACCATAGCCGACAACACGAAGTTTATCTCCAGATGTATCTCCGGAATTTTGCATTAATAACTTTTTTATTGCAAGTTTGTTATTTTTAGCCGCTGCTAACATGCCATTAACAGGATAACATCCGCAAGCTTGATCTGGAGTAACGCTAGTATCAAAGTTTAAGATTTTTTCTGCGGTTTTGTTATCTAATTTAATAGCTTCTTCGTAGCTATGATAATGACTTAAATCTGAGCTTATTATTATTAGGGTGTTTGGCTGCTGCCACAAGAACTCAATAACTTCTGCTACTTGCTGCACGCTACAGTCACCAACAGTTAAGGGTAATAATGTAAATTCATCTAATGTACATTGCAAAAATGGGCAATGAACCTCTAAACTGTGTTCTCTCTCATGAGCATCGTTCATTACTGCAACTTGATGGAATTTAGTTGCTAATGACTGTGCTAAATCTGTCGCTAGAGGTATAACTCCTAAAGGTGTTATAAATGCATCACAGTCGCTAGTTGCTATTCCAGAAAAAGCTACATAATGTGAAGGACCCAATAAAACTACTTGCTTTACTTGTTGTTTTATTTGACTAATTAAATTATAACCAGCAGCTGCTACTTCTCCAGAATACATTATTCCTGCATGAGGTAAAATCATGGCTTTAGGTATTAAGTTATTTTGCACAACTTGTTTATTTAATAACTGATTAATTTCTTGAGTTAATTGGATTTTGCTATCGGGATAAAACGTTCCTGCAACTGCTGGTTTACGAATCTTCATAAGCCCTCTTAAACTATTAATTTAATCTTTTTACCCTAAAGCTATTATAAAA
>CAKMZJ010000059.1:4314-15571 GCA_929200395.1 Candidatus Gorgonimonas eunicellae
TATTATAAAAAATAAAATAGATAGCTAGTTTATCGGCGACACAATAATTTTTAATTCTATTCAGGTGGCAGTTAGAAATACTAGTTTTCAGCAAACGATTTTTTATAGCTTTGAACTATTAACAGAGAACTAATGTCAATACATTAAATATGAGTAATCTTTGATAGATGGCTATCAAAATCTTTAATTTTTCCTATAAAATCTTTATTAAAACTGTCGGGTACAGATTCTAAGATATTTTTTTTATTAAGTAAGTTATTAGATAACTGCTGCAATTTTTTAGCATTTACCAATAAATTAGGTCCTTTAATATCTTTAATAAGTTGAACACGATATAACAGCGGTGCTATTTCAATATCAACTAAACTCATATTTTTGCCTATAAAGTATGGCGTGCTTGCAGCTCGATCTAACGTTATTAACTGAGTTGATAAATTTTCTAAATATTCTGTATATTCAGCTTCATTTGGGGCAACAAGTATTTTATACAAAGATATTAACGTGTCTTGTATAAATACTATCCAAGCTCGGGTGTGTGCACATTGTGTTGGGTCTTCAGGACGTAACTTTTTAGTAGAGATATCTTCTATATATTCGTTAATAGCACTAGATTCAAATAATAGTTCTGTGCCAACTTTTAAAATTGGTACTCTACCTATAGGTATTTGCATATTAGTAAAATCTGGTTTGTTAATTAAATCGATATAAGTTACATCAAACGGTTGTTGCTTTTCTTTTAAATTGATAATTATACTCTGTAAATAAGGGCAAGTACTAAAACTGAACAATTGCAATTTTTCAGTAACCATAATAAATCTTCCTCATAAAATACAAATAATATTAGTTAAATTATAGTAGATATTTTTAAAATAGGATTTTTTAAAATAATTTATTTGTGTTACTAAAAAGCTAGATATTAATAAAAAATATAATTTATTAAATTAATATGAACTTTATTGCCAAGTTGCTATCTAAGTAAACACCTACTGTAAAACACTTAATTTAAAAAAAGGAAGGTAAAATGTCTGTATTTGTTATTGGAAGCAACCAAAATGCTTTTAATTTAAATAATAACTTTAGTTACACAAATTTTAATACTAAAAATACTAAAAATACTTTTTTTAGTAAAAAAAATGTTATATCTACACCTGTTGATGACTTCATAAATACAATCTTTATAGATTCTCCATTTTATGTCAAACCACAAGGTATAAACAAACGCAAAGTAACACAGCCACAAGATGATTTACAAAAAATACTAGAAGATTTAGTTATAACAACTCTATTTTTTAGCTTGTTTATAAGTCTAAGCCAGATGGAATTTAATGCAAATACCAAGCAAAACAATTCTCCAAAGCCAGAATTTAATGCAAATACCAAGCAAAATAATTCTCCAAAGCCAGAATTTAATGCAAATACCAAGCAAAATAATATCCCTGAACCAGAATATACTTACACATATAATAATTGGTTTGATGATGAACCAAGTGCAGAAGATAACTACAAACCAAATTACTTTGGTAGCAAAGTTAACGATAACACACAACAATTGAATGAAGCTCTATCTGGGCTATCTTTAACAGGTAAAAACATAAAAGATTTATCTGCAAGCGATATAAACTCAGCATATCGTAAAGAAGCAAGAAAGTGGCATCCAGATAAAAACCCTAACAACCCTGATGCAAGAGCAAAATTTGATAAACTAGCAGAACATAAAGAAGTTTTATTAGGTTATATACAACTAAATAACTCTTCAAACTAAGCTTATCAATTAATATCATAAAACCCGTTCCTTTAGGTGCGGGAAGATACACCAACAAAAGGTAGCAGTAGGTAACTTTTAATAAAATCAACTTTATTATTATTTTTTGTATTTTTCTTATGTTGTGGTCTATTTTCAATAAATCTCAAGCCCAAAATTCAACTAATTTAACAACAGAAAATATTAATATTAATTAGTAATAATAAATAACTTTAAATAATTTAGCATGTTATTAATTTATGGTCTATCTTTTAAAAGATAGCTCAGAATTAACCAATTGATTATTATCATGCAATTGACTATTAAATGGTTTAAATTATTTTTATTCTTGTGTAAAAAATATTATAAATTACTAGTTAATATATTAATTAGCTTAATTATAATAAAAGCTCAGGCTATAAAAGACACAAGTATTGACGGTATTATTACCGAAATCTATGACAATTCAAAGTTTTATACCATTGATGCTAACTCTAAAGCTATATCTTTAGGTATGATTCCTACCTTAGGAACCGTAACGAGAGGCACGATATACGCAACAAAAACTACTGATGTAGACCCAGCAGCTGTTTCAATAAAAGTAATAAAAAACACATCTATAAAATCTATAGTTATAGGTGGAACCATAGATAGCACTCATGCTAGTAATAAAAAAATAACAAAACAATCTGGATTAATAATAGCCCCCTCTAATAGTATTAGTAATAGCGAATTAATTATACAAGAAGGTATAACTATTGAGCCGCAAGGAATTATGCTAGCTGATGGTTTACCAGGAGTTAAAGCCGGTGCGGGATGTATAAAGATAAAACAACCAATATCTAGCGATATTAATAATTTTGGAGTTTTAGAAAGTAACCTTGATAACTTTAGTAAAGATATTCAATGCAGTGCAATAAGTATATCAGGAGCTGCCAATTTAGTTAATGGCACCATTACTAACCACAATATTATTACATCTAAGGAATACTCTCTATTAAGTATTATCTACAATAAAGCTGATAAAAGCACTCGAAAATTTAACTTTATTAATAATCCTACAGCAACTGTCATAGGTAGCATTAAACTTTGTGGTGATAATTGCAAAATTACTAACCTAGGCAATATAGGTCAAGAAAACGCTACGGTTACAAAAACAAATACTAGTCTTATATTTGAATTTGCTACAGTTACAATAGACAATAAAAAGCTATTATCATTGGTTGCTATTCAGAGTGCTAACTCTGACTCCATACTTATTAATAGTGACTTAGTTGTAGTCGTTCACAATGCTAAGGTTAGTAAATTAAATAATCTAATAAATGGCAGGATTGCTATATCAGGTGTATTAAATTTAACTGAAGAGTCAACTAATAGTGGCACAATGCAACTTCATGCTTTAACTACCGCCGCAACTATTAATAACTACGGAAGTATAACGGTACAAGAATTAAATAATTGTGTAATTAATAATCAAGCAAGTCTAACTGTAATACAAAGCATAAAAAATAAAGTAACTATTTCAGGTAGCTTACAATTAAAAGGCTCTATCTCACAACAAGGTAATTTACAAGCAACTCATATAATTGGAGCAACCGCAACTCTAATTAACTCTGGTTCTATTAATATTACTAATAATATTAATCTAGCAAAAATAGTTAACAATAGTAGCTTCATTACTGATAAATTAACCTTTGATACTTATATCGCTACAAAAACTTATCACTTTGTTAACAAAGCCACAGCAAAAGCAAAAGTAAAGCATCTAAAAAATATTAATATTAAAAATAGCGGTAAATTCTTAGTATTAAATACTATTGAAGGTACAGTACAAGTAGAAGGCAACATTAGTATAGCAACAACAAATATTGGTAAAAATGATAGCTTAATTGCTGATTATCTTAATGGAACTGAATTGCACAATAAAGGTAATGTATATATAAACAATAATACTAATTTATCCTCATTGCATAATGATGGTATTAACAGTGTCTTAACTAGCAAAACTTTATTAAGGCTAGAAAAAAAATCAAAAAATAAAGGTAAGTTAAATATAGGTGTTTTAACAACATCTGCTGATAAGGGTAACGAACTAGTAAATCATATTTCAGGAGAACTTTATTGCCACTCAATTTATAACGCCCGTATTCTTAATAATGGCGGCAAAATAACCATAACTGATAATATTGGTGGCGAGGTATCTATAACTAGTGATGCTGATGGTCAATTACTATTTAAAGATAATATAACTAATACAGCAAACCTAGTTATTGATAGCAAAATAGATAGCAAATCAAGTTTAACTAATAGAGGAAGCATTACTATCATCCAAGATATTAATTTAACGAAGCTTGATAATAGTAATAATTTAACCATAGGTAGAACATTAACACTAGCAAAGCATTCTATTAATTCCGGTAATTTAATGGTGAATACCCTAGTAAATTCAGCGCTTATTACCAATCATGATAGTGGGCAAATAGTAATTACTAATATTAAAGATAGTGCTATTAACAATACATCAAGTAATCCTAATAGCGTATTAATTAAACATAGTATTATAGGTGAAGTCACAATAATGGGCTATTTAACAACAATAGCCACCCTAACTCAAGAAGGTAGCTTAAACGCAGGAACTATAATAGGAAATAATTTTAATGCTAAAGGTAACATACAAGCTAAAAATATAAAACTAAATAAACTAATTACTTATAAAACTAGTAAAATTAACTTAATCAATGAATTATTTGTCAACTCAGCAACAAATATTGGAACAATAACCACATATAAATTAGTAACTAATGGTGTTTTCTATAACCAAGGTAATTTAAATATAGGACATACGGAGTTCTTTATTCAAGAAGGTAGTTTAATTAACAATGGTTTTGTTAGCTGCAAAGGTTCTTTTATAGTTGCCGGAACCATAACTAATAATGGAACACTTGAATTAGCTGAACTCAAAGGATTAAATAAATATAATGTCATTAAAGGTGAAAACCATAATGCTAAAGTTGGTATTTCTAAATTAATTAGTGGAAATTTTGTTATTCATCAAGATGCTTATTTAACAGGAGATACAACTATCAGTGGAGTAGTATCTCCGCTAAATGCAACTCCTAAAAAAGTAATCTTACAAGTAACCCCAATCACAATAACTAATACAGTAGCAACATCAACCATTGCCGCAACAAAGATTAATGCTGCTTCTAATACGGTAAAAACTGCTTCTAATACAATAAAACCTGTAAAACATAACATAGTAAAAAATGAAGTAACTCACTCAGTAGTTCACTCATCTACCTTAACTACTAAAGATAATTTTATTATAAAGTCGTTGTCTGGTAAAAAATTTAATCTTACTATCGCACCAAGAAATAAAGTTCATATATTAAATAATGTAAACATAGGATCAATTAACAACCATGGTATAACTAGAATAAACGATAACCTGTTTTTATATGCACAAGAGTCTACCAATAGTGGGTATTTATCTGCAGCATATTTTTCTAGTATGGCAACACTAACTAATATAGCTAATGCCACAGCAACATTTGCAACTATAAAACAAGCAATAATTACCACAAATGCTATTGGTTCTAAACTTGAAGTTAGCGAAACATTAGATTCCGGAGTAGGAACAACCTATATACAAGGAACTTTATATTTTACTGGAAATATTAACCAAAGTGGTAATCTAAATGTAGAACAAATACAAGGCCGCAACCATTTATTAAAAGTATCAAGATATGGCAATATAATTGCTAACACCATAACATTGAAAGCATTGAAAAATAGTGGCCACATTACCGTTCATGATAATATTTTTATTAAAAACAGCTCAACTAATACAGGTACTATAACAACAAATAAATTTACTTGTTATGGTTCTTTATGCAATAAAGATGGAACGTTAATTTGTGATATCATTGAACATGCACAAGAAATAAATGGCGGTAAAATTGTAGTTAATAGCGCAATTACAGGCGATGCAGTAATTAATAGCTGTGTCTCTATAAATAAACAATTAAAATTAGCTGATAAATCAAGTTTAGTGGTTGAACAGCTAGTAGCTCATAATAATGAAAAAGCTAGTTTTATTATTGGTAAGCAGGCTACTGCTACTATTAAACAAATGTTAGCAGATAACCAACTAAATATTATTAACCGTGGTGCGGTGAAGCTCAAAGGTGGATCAGCAGTACAATCATACTTTGGCGATAACCAATCGCAATTATATTTAACTGTTCCCATAAGAAAACTAACCGCAACAGATGAGGCATTATTAATAGTTAAAGAATCTTTTATTTGCAATACAGCTCCAGACATACCTGCTATTATTATCACCGCAGAAACACCACCACCTAAAAGCTATTTAAACAATTCCTTTGAGTTTACAGTCTTTAGCACAAATAAATTACATCTTGAAGCTTCTACAACTAATTTATTAGCCGTACAAAAAGTAAAATCATCTTCTATATTACTCTATATAGATATTGATAGCCCGCATCTCATTACTGATAAAGAAACCATAAAATTAGCGGTTAGGGGCACTTGGTTAGATGTAGCTAAAATTAGTAGTATACAAGAGTCTCCTATAGCTCTACACAAATTAGGAAAGCTACTACAAACATTTACTCGCGGTCAATGTAAAAATGCTGCATTAACTCAACTAGGTCACTATATATCTTTAAATAAGTTTAGACCTGACTCTAAAAAACTATTAGATTATTTATTAGAAGATCATTCTTCTGAGACTGAAATCAATATGCATTTACAACAAATTCAAAATGCTTTTTTTATTAATGTAAATAAATTTGCTAAAAACCCGGTTAGCTTATTACAAAATCTTGCAGAATACCAAGATTATAAACAATATCTACCTAATAAGCCACTAACGCCATTATTACCTCGAGATATCTATGATCTTATAGAACAGGTGTTGGTAGATAATTCAGATGTTATTGATATCGCAAATTCAGAAAATCTCAGTCATTTTTTTACTAGTATAAGTAATAGATTATCAATACAAAATAAAACTAAGGTTAATAAAAAGCATAAGAGAACTCAAATTTTGCATGACAAAAACTATACTTATGGTTGGTCTAGTTTTAGTAACCAAAAAACTAAAGATGTAATTGCTGATGGCTATATGCTAAATAATTATACCGTTAATCTGATGAATTTAGGAGTAGATAGAGTATTTAATAAATTACATTTAGGCTGGATGCTAGGATATGCTCATACGCAAGTAACAAATTTGGGTACTCAAAAAACACCTAGTAATAGAAATCATACTTATGATTTTAAGACAAACGCTAGTGCTATTTATGCAAATTATAACTTTGATGTAACATCTGCTAATTTAATATTTATTTTTGGTCAAAGTCAACAACAAGAAAAATATATATTATTACAAGAAGAATTTAACTCTAATTTTACTAGCAATTTAATCGCTAGCATGGGCGAATTTATTTATAAAAATAATATCAATAAGCTATACTTTGATATAGCTAGTAGGTTTGAGCTCCACTACATAGATACCCCACAATATAGTTGCGATAATAAAATCCTCATTACTAAACCAACAATTCAAGCAAACATTAAACAACGCACGGTTTCTCATAGAATAAACTTAGGTTGCGAGTTGAGTCTATATTATGCGATGAATTTATCAAACTATATAGATACAAAATATTTGTTATCTGTCCGTTATATTCGTAATTTTAATTTACGCAAAGATCGTTTACAACAAATAGAATTTTTTAAAGGCTTATTTAATATACAACAAAAAGATTATAGTAAAAATAATATATATCTAAATTTCTTAGTGCAAATGAATATCCAAAAAACACTTAGTCTAAGCATGGGAATTATAGCATCGCATAAAGATTATAGTAAATCTTTAGGTTTTACTGCTGCTTTACAATATAATTTTTAACAAAAACATCTATGGAAATAACATCAGTATTATTTTATTTTTTGATGTCTTGTTTTTAATACTTAAAAAGGATATATCTTTTATGACTGCTTCAAAAATAAACCCAAGTTTATATTCTAAAGATAAAAATCCAAATAAAATCAAACAAGAAAATACATCAATGGAAGCTATGACAGCTTCAGAATATACAGGTTTTAAAGCAAGGGTTGCAAAAAGCGATGAATTAGATACTAAAATACTACCTAGTGGTGATCTCTCTAACGATATTAAAGCCCTGAAACTTGATGAAAGAACTGTAAGACTTAATAATTCTGGAAGTTATTTAAATATATCAACTATAGATAAAACAGAAGATATAAATATATTAGAATCTTATTCTTCTTCATTAAAAAACAATTTCGAGCTAAATGGTAAAATATCTGACAAAGGAAAACTGATATATATAGGATTTTTTAGTTGGTTAATTTTAGAGATAAAGGAATTATTAGAAAAGATAGGTATTAAATTCTCAACTAACGAAGAAATTTTAGTATGTAGACATATTAGCACTGCTTTTATAACCGGATTAATAACACTAGACGATTTAAATGGTATAAAGGATAAACAAGAGTTTATAAATTTATTGGAAAGCATTAGGGAACAGAATAAACACATAGAAAATACAAATAAAACAGTATTTCAGTTACTTGAAGATGAATTCTACGAAATTGATTTTTCTTTCCAAAATCCTATACGAGAATATTTAATTCCACCTAATTTACCTGAATACACTTGTTTAGCTAAAATAGCTGAAAGTCTATCTTTACTAGAACCACAAATTACAAAGTTTTACAATGATTCTGAAGCGAATCTTCTCCTCGAACATGTTAACACCATTAAAAAAAAAATAGCAATAATAAAATCTAAGGTGTTGAATATAAAGCATTCTGTAGGCAAAAACAGAAAGGATCTTATCGATATTTATAAATCGGATATAAAAAAAATAGAAAATGCAGTCAGAATATTAATTGTTTACCATCTAATTCCTGATGATATTAATAACTCTGCAATAGAAAAGATACAGCAACAACTACAAACACTAGAGAAGTTAAGGATAGAAAAAAATTCTGATTTAACAACAGAAAAACCAACAGACCAAGCAGTATGTAATTTACAACATTTAGCTGATTATTTTGATAGTAACAACAAAAAACAAGTTGCAAAAAAAATTAGATCTATAGTAAAAGATGAATCTTTTGAGTCAATATCTAAAAAGAAATTAGATTCTCTATGGAGCATCATAATAGAACACTTTTCTCTAGTAAATGATTTTCTTATAGAGCATAATCTAGATTTTTTTTCATCTGCATTACTTCCTGATGGCGGGGAATTTATTCCCACATCAGAAGATAATCTTGCAGATACACTATACTCCATGTGTAACGCAATCATAGACTCTCCTGATAAGAACACAGCTATATTTTCTATGCTAACATTTAACCATCTAATGATGCTTGAAATAACATACAAAAATAATAATATATATATAAAATTTTATGATCCAAATGATACTACTATATATAAAACAATAGCATTAACATCAGTTGAATATGTTAAACAACTTAGTATTAAAAACTTTATTTCTGATGACAAGCGTGTTAACTATAAGATCGCTAGCAAAGCAGATATAAAAAATGATTCTCTTTCTACTAAACATGGTCATATTATATTTTCTCGTAAAAAGCAAACAGCATAGTTATTTAATTTCCTGACTTCTTGTTATTGGCCTTTAAAAAGTGTATATTTTAAAAAAAATATACTATATAGCTAGATAGCCAGGAAATAATAATATGTCAGATATCAGCAATTTAAAATTCAAAACAGATGTTTGTTTTAATAACTATAAACAAAATGAGCTTGGTGTGATGTTCGATAAATACGGCTCAAATAAAGGCTATAGCTTATTTGAGACACAACAAAAATCACAGCATGGCATGCGCTATAATGAAATTTACGAACTATTATTCTGCATGGTTAAAACTAAGGTTAACTTAGTTTTAGAATGTGGTATAGGCAGTAAAAATCCTGATATCAAAGGTAGTATTCCGCATTTAAAACACAACCTTCCAGGAGGAAGCTTACGAGCTTGGAGTGAGTACTTTACCAATGCAAAAATTATTGGCGTTGATATAGACCCCGATGTACTTTTTGCTGAAGAACAAATTGCAACTTATATCTGTGATCAAACTTCAAAAACTAGTATAGCTAATTTTATTAATCAGGCAGAATTGCAAAATAATAGCGTAGATATAATTATTGATGATGGCTTACATGAGTTTAATGCCAATATTACACTGTTTGAAAATACTAATAAGCTACTCAAAAAAAATGGCATTTATATAATTGAAGATGTTTGGTCTACTAGTAGGCAGCTGCCTCAATATATAGAGTACTTTGATAATCTAACTAATTACGATGCTAAATTTATTAAAGTTCAACAAGATTATCTAATTATAATATCCCATAAAAATTAACTTTTAGGTTATAATTTTTTCTAATTTATCAATTACCATTGCAGGCAGTATTTGACGCATACACTTATGATGCTGAAGAGGACAGACTCTTTTATTACAAGGCTTGCAGTCAATATCAATAGACAAGGCTTCAGCTAATACATTCATCGGTGGCGCATGCGATATACTAGTAGAACCGAAAATAGCTATTTGCGGTTTATTAAGTGCTGCCGCTAGATGCATAAGTCCAGAGTCATTACTAATAGTAGTATCAGCAAATGCTATTAATGCAATTACTTCCATTAATGTTGTTTTACCCGTAAGGTCAATAATTTTATCTGTATATACAGATGATAAATTGCTTTGTATCATATTGCTAATGGTTATATCTTGCTTAGATCCTAAAATAATAACCTGCCATTTTTGTTGCAATGCATATTCAATAACCTTAGCATGATATTCTGCTGGCCACTGTTTAGCTGAACCAAAAGCGGCTCCAGGGCAAATTGCTAATGTCGGTACTTTAGTATTTAAATTAAAAGCTGTTAATAACTCAGTTGTTTGTTGCGTTGTTAAGCTAATTTTAGGAAACTCTGGTTGTATTGGTAACTTTTTGCCTTTTGAATATGCTAAAGCAGCATATCTAGATGCCATTAACGGCAATTGTGCTTTATTCAAAACACGACAATCATTAAGTAATCCATAACGAAACTCACCACGCCAGCCAACTCTAGATGGTATTTTAGCTAACCAAGGAACTAAAGCAGATTTAAAAGAATTAGGTAACACATAACATTTTTTATAATCGTTAGCTCGTAATTTTTTAGCAATATTACTTCTGTAACCTAATGCTAACTCGCCATGCTTCGTATTAAAATCTATAGTTGAACTTACTTCTGGCATTAATTGCAATAGTGGATGCGACCATGTAGGAGCTAAAATATCGATATCTGCTTCAGGTAATTGTTTTTTTATAGTAATTAGTAATGATTGGGACATAATAATATCTCCTAACCATGAAGGTGCAATAATTAAATATTTCATATTTAGTAACTTAGTAAATAGTTCTTACTGTTTATTTGTATA
>CAKMZJ010000060.1 GCA_929200395.1 Candidatus Gorgonimonas eunicellae
AATTTTATCAAATAACTTTTAGAAAGAAAATATATGAGAAAATAGAGGACTTACAGCAAGATTTAGATGAATGGTTGCTCTATTATAACAACGAAAGAACTCATCAAGGAAAAATGTGTTGCGGCAGAACGCCAATAGATACTTTGCTTGATGGAAAAAATATTTGGGCTGAAAAAAACTTAGCTCAAATATAATCAAACAGACTTCTAGTTTTTAAGGTTACTGTCAGATCAGGTTTGAGCTACTACATAACTATTGCATACTACTCAATAGGTTTTTTTGTTGATAATTAACAACAACATTATCTACATGCCAACTAAAATCACCTTTATATAAATCGTTAGGATAAAATGTATTATTATGCTTTAAACCTTTAAAATACCCAACTATACATTCCTTTTTAATAGGTTGTTCAAAAACAACTTCGAATCTTTTATTTTGTTTTGATAGCTGCATAGTCTCATCTATATCTAACCCATAATTATAATCAACACAAACATCAATAACATATTTAAAATGGTTTAGCCATTCGTTATAACCTACATTAAACCCAGTAAAATTTTTAGATGTCGATATAATCCCTTGTTCATCACCTGAATATACTCTGAAAATAGTTATTTCTTCTTGGTTATACTGATATTTATCTGTGAAACATACATTTTTAGCCAATAATGAATCATCGCAGTGTCTCTTATTCGTTGGATAAAACCCCCCGCTATTAATTATTTCATTTATTGGTCTGCTATCTAGTCGATAAACCAACCCTGAAAAATATGATTGTGTAACTTCTATTGGTTTTTTAATGTGATTATCTATTGTAATTTTTGTTATTTTTTTATTGATACCTATTGATGCTTCTTCTTCTATTTGTTGAATTTGTTGCTGGTGAATATCAAATGCTTTTTGCTCTAAATCACAAAAATTATTTATATTTTCAGTAAACAATGGTTCAAAATTTACTTGATTATTTATTGTACTAGCTTGATTCACAATAACCTCGCTTTATTTTATTATGCCTTTATAGGATATTAGGATAAAATATATCCACATATAGAGAATTTTTGAAATAACCTACTATATACTCAATTTTTATAGGTTGTTTAAAACTAATATATACTATAGATATAGAAAATAGTTCACTTTTTTAGCAAACAAACTACAACTGCTCGCCTTTCAAAGCAGAACAGTTAACCGGTTATATCAAAGTACATGTTTACATGGAGAAGAACGTATATACACTTGGCAGATGAAAATGCTAGGTTTCAGGGCTAGGTAAAATGGTTTAATTCAAGGCAAAATACCGCAGGAATGCAAGTGCATTTCTAGGTGTTTTAACGATGAAGTAAATCTTTTTAATTGCTCCCATAAGGTGTATAACCTGCGAAACACTGCCTTGGCTAAAAACTTATAATCACTTGCTGAAAACCCACATTTTTATCTGCCACGTGTATATACAAAAGATTGGGAACAAGTATCAAAAAAATATCGTAAGTCAAAAAAATATTGTTGCGAAGTGTGTCGTGTAGATTTATCAAATTCGCATAAATTATTACAGGTGCACCATAAAGATAGCCTGAAAGGAAACAATGATATAAATAATTTACAAGCTCTTTGTATGTTGTGTCATGCTAAAAGACATGGTCATATGCGTGTGTCTTCTAAGAAAAAAAATAAAATTGAAGTATTAAGAAAACAGCAAGGTTTGTAGTATGCCTTGTGGTTTTTTATGGTAGTGTTCACAAATCCGTGAACACTACCTAAGCTATTTTGTAATATAGATCATAAGAGTTAATTAAAAAAGTGTAATTTCAAAAGTGTCATTAGATGACTTCTCATCTGTTGTTTCTTTTATGCTAAATAGAGGGCTGTCATTATGTAGAACAGTGTAACCACTTTCTATATTCCAGTCATCATAGTCATACTCTATATCATTATTAATATCACGTAAACCATAAAAATCTGTTTGTTTCAGCTTAAGAATATCTATATCTTTACTATCTAGTAGCTTTAACATTTTATTAATATTTTCTATTTGTTCATTATAATATTCTTTATCGGTATCATTGTTTTTAATGTACTCTTGAATTGTTTTTATGCCTGTTTCAAGGTCTTCTTTGATATCGTTTCTAAGGTTCATTGCATCATCAAGCACAAGTAGGCTAGAATTATATAGGGCATAATAACTATCATCAAACTTAACCTCAAAATGTTTAATTCTGGTATATCCTCTTTTTCCAAAATATCCTTGATCTATATTATTTATAGTAAATAGTTTTGTATTATCATAAAAAACAGTATAGCCATTCATATCTGAGAAATCATTACCAAAAATATCTTTTATTTCTAGTTTGGTTGAATTTATAGAATCGCTTTCTAGTAGTTTTAATGTTTTTTCCAGTGAATTTATTTTTTTATAAAGACACACTGTCGAGCTACGACCGTAAGATATATCATTCTTGTTTTGATCTTTAAATGTAGTTATTCCAGATTTGATATCAGTTTCAATTCTTTCTTTAGCACTTAGTAGGCTATTAGCTGTTGTTAAATCTATCTTGCTACAAATGTTATCAAGCCCTGGGTGGATTTTAAGGTCAAAATTTAAACCAGAGGTTGACTGTTTTGCATCTGGAAATCTTGTTGGGCTATCTATATTTGTTATTGTAAATAATTCTATCTTATCGTAAACAACTGTATAACTAGTTTGGTGAGCTCCAATTTTATATCTACACTGTTTATCATCATATTGATTTGTTATATCTAATTTAGATATATCTAGATCTTTACTGTTCAATAATTGAACCGGTTTATGAAAATGACTTAAATTGCATTCAATATTATTTCCTTCGAGTATTTCTACGCCGCTTTTAAGATCATTTAATATCTTATTTTTTATTTCATTAGCACTTTTAGGTTTTGCTTCAATTTCTTTATTATGTGGACAATATAGTTTACAATCATCTGCTTTTTTTTGTATTGTTCTGTTATGAGTAGCAAAATCATAAGTATTTTCTATACCTCTAAGTCCTTTGATTGGTTTATTAAATTGTTGTTCTCTTGTTTCATGCTGTTGATTTAAAAGCCTCTTAACTTGATTAAAGTCATCGTTAAGTGTTGTAGTTGATGTATTAGATATATCCATTACTTAATCCATTGCATTAGTTTATTTATGTGTTTGTTGTGTAATCTTATATTTGTATGCGCGATATTGATGTTAGTTTATGAAGAGTAGTTTTTCAGTTTAACCTAAGTGGCATACTTATTAAGTATAGATTTTTATATTTTTGCTAAGTTCAATTTATTTTCTATTTTAGGAAATAAATCTATGTATGCAACTTGAGTTAGTTTTTAATTCAAAAGGAAGAATCACTTACAACTTTTAGAGTGAAGCCCAAATAAGAAAAATTTTAGGGGATTAATCAATAATGAAGCTTAGTTTTGATTTTAGTGCATCATAAAGATAGCCTGAAAGGCAACAATGATATAAATAATTTACAAGCTCTTTGTATGTTGTGTCATGCTAAAGAACATAGCCATATGCGTGTATCTACTAAGAAAAAAAATAAAATTGAAGTATTAAGAAAACAGCAAGGTTTGTAGCACACCTTGTGTTTTGTGCGGCTACTTTCTTGCTTCTAAATTTCAGAGTTATAACCTTCGCTGCTATCACATATTAGAAAATCATGATAAGTAATTGATAAAAACACCTCTAGAAATTACTACTAACTGCTTTAATTAATTTTTGAACATATTGAATATTTTTTAATCTTAATAGTAAGTGATATATACACCTAGCTCTGAAACTACGTATCTTCATCTGCTAGGTGTATATACATGGCAGATAAAATAAGTCTTTTTAGTAGTCATGAATGGCAAGGCTTCTAAGCTTTTATCTCGTATTAGTATGTTTTATTTAGCAGGCTCTAAACCTGTGAAATACTAACTAGGCTAAAAATATATAACCATTTGCTGAAAACCAGCATTTATGACTGCCAAGTGTATAGTTAAATAGTAGAACACATGAATAAATATATTATAGGAATAATTCAATGGATAATTTAGGTTCAACAAGTACATCAAATCTTATAAATACAACAGAAAACTCAAATAGAATTGCTCAATTAAAGCAAAAAGATAAAAAAAATATTACAGAGAAGAAGGAACTTTTAGAAGAAATATGTAGCAAATATAAGAGAGACGAAGAAGCTGGAAAGAATGTCTTATTACAGAATAGAAAAATTCAATTGTTTAGCAACCTACAAGAACTGGCATGGGATATATTAATACAATCGCAGATGGCAGAGTGTCAAGCAGAAAAATATATTATCTGTAATAATGGTGGCACTTTAACCAAAAACATGTTTTTTGAAATAGATGTATATAATACAGCTATAAAAAACAATATATCGCTGAGTGATCCGTCAGCAGTTTCAAAATTATCTAACGTACTTTTCCCTACAGAGAAGAAAGAAGAAGTTTCGTAGCTTAAAGCTGATCGATGGTGTTCCAAATTCATGTCATGATTAAGTTTAGATGTTTAAATAATCATCTAAACGATCTTTAAACTGGATTGCTAATTGTTGTAAACACAACATAAAAATCAAGTATTACTCAATCAAGTAAAGTTGGGCAAAAAGAGGGTAGAAAAATCCATTTTATGGATAATAATAATCTTTTAAAAAAATGCATGAGGATATTAGATTTATAGAATCAATAAAAGAGAAATTTGTGCTCTTAGCACATTCTCAAATAAGCTTCTAGTTTTTTTAAGTATTAAATTAATTAATTACAAGAGAATATTTTTATGGAAACCAGTCAAACTAATTTATCGTTACCAATAGTTAATCAACCGCAAAGCATTACTCAATCATATAAATTTGCTAATAAGGAATGTAAAAAGGGTATTAGTATATGTCGCTGTTGTGAAGACCCATGTGTTTTGGTCTCTTACTTGGGGAGTTTATTTGGAGTGAATGTAGGAGTAGGTGTAGGTTTATCTTATGCTGGTTGTAGCGAAGCTGTTTCTGCTCTAGGAGGAGCAGGTGCAGGTGTATTTTCTGGATTGATTGGTTGTACTGTTACACAATGCATCCAAAATTACACTAGACCTTGTAATAATCTAGACGAACTTCATCAAATAAATTGCCCTCTAAGGAATCCTGAGAAGTTCGTATAAGTCTAGACTAAGTGTCTAATATATTAGATAGATTCTTATATTTTTGATAATTTAGATTTATTTTTTATTTTAGGAAATAAATCTATGTATGTAACTTGAGTTAGTTTTTAATTCAAGCTCAAATAAGCATCTAGTTTTTTTTAAGTATTAAATTAATTATTTACAAGAGAATATTTTTATGAAAACCAATCAAACTAATTTATCGTTACCAATAGTTAGTCAACCGCAAAGCATTACTCAACCATGTAAATTTGCTAATAAGGAATGTAAAAAGGATGTTAGTATATATCGCTTTGAAGACCCATATGTTTTTAGCGTTTTCTGGGGGACTTTATGTGTAGCGGCTGTAGGAGCAGGTGTAGGTTTATCTTATGCTGGTTGTAGCGGAGTTGTTTCTGGTGTAGGAGGAGTAGGTGTAGGTGGATTTTCTGGATTGATTAGTGGTACTGCTACACAATGCATCCAAAACTACACTAGACCTTGTAATAATCTAGACGAACTTCATCAAATAAATTGCCCTCTAAGGAATCCTGAGAAGTTCGTATAAGTCTAGACTAAGTGTCTAATATATTAGATAGATTCTTATATTTTTGATAATTTAGATTTATTTTTTATTTTAGGAAATAAATCTATGTATGTAACTTGAGTTAGTTTTTAATTCAAGTAGTTGAACTTTTAAGTGTATAAATAATCTAAACAGATTATAAACAATCTTATGGATAATTTTAATGCACTCAATAACTTTTAATAATGCATCAGGATGTCACGATTATATTATTTTTCTCAATAAAACAAGAGATGATAGCATTAAGCAAATAAGCATACAGCCAAAAATAACACAACAAGAGTTAATTAATCAAGAAAAAATATCTTCTATTAATGATAAGCAAATTTTGTTGATGGATGAAATATTTACAGAATTGCCTACAATAAAACTATCAGACGGCTCAATAGTAACTGATTACAGTAAAGATGCTAATTTTGCATCTAGAATGCAACAAATGACGTTGAGTCAGGCTGAGGCTATTAGAGTACAAGTAAATAACAACCCTACTGAATTTCCTATGCCTTGTATGGCTATTACTGCTAATAAAATAAAAAATAGTTTGCAGCAACTAAAACAGCAGTTTAGTTTAATAACACAAGATAAACAGATATTAGACCAAGTATTAATAGAACTTAATAATTTATCTCCACAGTATCCATACCAGCAATCTTTAATTTTAACGTATAAATATTTATTGTATAAAGCATTTTTAGATTTTCGCTTTCATTTAGAGTCTTTATCTATTAACACAAAAAATTATACAGAGTTGCGTAAAATCTATTTAGCCTGTGATGAAAATGATGAAATAATGGATATATTAAATTATCTGAGCTTAAGTTCTACGGGTAGGCCGATATCTTCTATGTTTTTTGCGAGTTGCACTCTAAGTAAAATCAAAAACCTTCCATGGGGGGCACTATTAGATAACAGCTTATATTTTTTAAGTGAATTATCAAATATATATTTTAGCCTTGGAATGAATAGAGATCGTAATTCGGCAATTGTTGCGTTATCTTCTAATGAGGTGCTTATTCCATATACAAATGAGTTAAGTATTACATTTTTGAATAAAACTTGGTGCTTGCCATTGTGGCTTGTAGGTTGTTCTTTAGATAATTCGCTAATACTTGCAGATGGTTTTTATACTGGAGCTAGTGCTTTTTTTGAACATGATTTATTTCATTTAGCTACTAAATTAATGGACTTATGTAACAAACAACCTTTTTTTTTGTATATAGCAGAGCAAATACAGCTGATATATCAGCATAAACATTTTATAAAGCGCATTAAATTTAAAGCAATTGAATTAGCAATATTTTATATTTTTCACGAGGTAGGTCTTAATAGCTTTCAGAATAATTTAATAACTACTCTTGCAAGTTTTGCTGAAGAGTTTGACTGTTTACCTTTGTGTAGCTTACCTGCTGAGTATAAGTTGGTTTCTAGTATAGATATGAAAAATAGCTTTAATTTTTTAACTGAATTGTTTACAAATGGGAATATAAATATTGATTTTATAAAGCGGTTAGAGATAGCTGAAAAAAATACAATGGCACAACATCTGCTAGATGTAGAAACCGGTTTAACTGAAGAATATTATAATGTTAATTATAATAATCCTAGTTTCATAACTGAAACTATGAACGCTATTCTATATAATAAAATTTTACTAAAATATAATAGTTTTAATCCTAGTAGGTTAGTATCTATTATGCATAAATATACAGAAATCATGCAAATTAAGCTTAACAGTAAATTTTTGGAGTGTTCAACTTATTTACAGCAGCATAAATTAGATAAACAGGTATTATATCAATTAGCTGAAGATCAACGAAATTTAGACTGGCTAGTATGTTTTAGCGAAAGTGATAAAACCTTAACTAGTAGTGAGCGTTGTAAAGTTGCATGTCGAATGGCACAAAAAGGGATTATAGTTTGTTTATAGTGATAACCTATCATTTTCATCTGCTACCTGCATAAATATTTTATAACAAAAAACATAAAGTGTTGACTTAAAATTCTTTTAGTGTATAGTATTGAAAATACAGATAAGCTGTTATTTTAACTTTTAAAAACTCTTTTTTATAAGGGCCTATAGCTCAGTTGGTTAGAGCAGCGGACTCATAATCCGTTGGTCCCAGGTTCGAGTCCTGGTGGGCCCACCATTCTTTTATCTTCAAATAAATTGTCATCTTGCTATAATACTTTTATCTTTTTATATTCAACACCAATCTATATATAGTTTCATTTTAGGCGTATAAAATAGACATTCATCATATCTAAATTTAATAAGGATAAATTATGTTGGTAGGAAGGTTATATATCATTTCTGCACCTTCAGGAGCAGGAAAAACTAGCTTAGTTAAAGCTATGGTAGAGTCTACTCCCCATATGAGGGTTTCTATTTCGCATACTACTAGACCGTTACGTTTAGGAGAGAAAGATGGCGAGAATTATCATTATGTTTCTGAAGATCAATTTATGGATCTAATTGATAACGATACCTTTATTGAGTATGCTAAAGTATTTAATAACTATTATGGTACTTCTAGGCAATGGGTGCATGAGCAGTTAAAAGCTGGCGTAGATATTATTCTAGAAATCGATTGGCAAGGCGCTCAACAAGTAAAACAAGATATGCCAGAAGCTAAATCTATTTTTATTTTGCCTCCTAATTTAGATGCGTTAAAACAAAGATTAATAGGCAGAGGGCAAGACCACAAAGCTGAAATAGACTATAGAATGTCTCAGGCTATATCAGAAATGTCTCACTATGTTGATTTTGATTATACTATTATTAATGATGAATTTGATTTAGCATTGAGAGATATGCAAACTATTATTAGATCTCATAGAATGTCTACAACATGGCTTTATAATCATAAAAAAACCTTAATTGACAATTTGTTTGTTAATTCTTAATAAATAAAATATAAAAATGCAAAAAAAACCATATAATATTTTGGTTATAGCTGGGTCAGACAGCTGTTCTGGTGCTGGAATTCAGGCTGATTTAAAAGCAGTAACTTTCATGGGTGGCTATTGTTGTACTGCAATAACAGCAGTAACGGCACAAAACACTGTTGGTGTACATAGCATGTGTTTATTACCAGTAAGTATAGTTGTTAGTCAAATTAAAGCAATTATTGATGATTTAAAGATAGACGCAATTAAAATAGGTATGCTTGGTTCTAAAGCAATTGTTTCTAGTGTTGCGAAAATAATTTCAGCAAGTAATCTCGATGTTCCTATAGTTGTTGATCCTGTTATGGTTGCCACCTCAGGAGATAATTTGCTAACTAAAGATGCTATAGCTTGTTTAAAACAGGAGCTTATTCCGCAGGCTACTTTGCTCACTCCTAATATTCCAGAATCTTTAGCATTGTTAGATGGTAATTACAATTGTAGCTCTGTTGCTTGTATGCGTAAATTAATAAAACCATTACTATCTTTAGGCGCTAGTGCTGTTTTACTCAAAGGCGGGCATTTGCAAACTAAGAGCCAAAAGGTTGATTTATTAGCTACTAGAGATAAAACGCATAAAGTTGTTGCTAATAATGTAAATATTGGCGCGGAGATGCATGGCACTGGATGCACCTTAGCTTCGGCAATTACAGCTCTATTGGCGCAGGGAGCTAGTTTAATAGATGCAGTGTTACAAGCTAAGAAATATTTACAGCAAGTAATGATTAACGCAAGTACAACACCAAAAGGCAGCGGCAGCTTAGTTTTGAATCATGCATACAACCTTAACTCTGATTACGAAGTCAAATTATGACAATAGATCCATTGATTGAAGAAATATTAGATAATTTACAGCCTTATATGCATTTAAACCGTTGGGTAGTTGCGTTTAGTGGTGGTGCTGACTCTAGTGTTTTGTTATCAGCATTAGCACGAATTAATAAAGAATTTGCTACTCCTAAGTTGGTAGCGCTACATATTAATCATGGTTTGCAACAGCAAGCTATAGACTGGGAGAATGATTGTAGTCGTATATGTCAAAGTTTAAATATAGATCTAATTATAGATAAGGCTAATATAGACTTAAACCAAATCAAATTATATGGTGTGGAGCAAGCTGCTCGTGACTATCGTTATCAAATATTTAATAAATACTTGCAAGCTAACGATTGTTTAATTCAAGGTCATCATAAAAATGATCAAGCAGAAACAATGTTGTTGAGGCTTTGTCGTGGCACTGGTTTAGATGGTTTGTCAGGGATTCCTAAAACAAGAAAGTTAAACAGTTCTTGTTTAATACGACCAATGTTAAATATTTCTAGGACTCAAATAATTAATTATGCCAAACAAAATAATATTTGCTATATAAATGATCCAAGTAATGATGATACAAAATTTAGTAGAAATTTTATTCGGCATGAAATACTGCCTAAGCTAGAGAGTAAATGGCCTAAAATAATAGATAGACTATCTGCTACAGCAACAGAAATAGGAGAAGTAGCAGATTTTATTATGGAGAATGTAGCACAAAAGCTACAATACTGTAAGATTAATTATCAATTATGCGGTGTTAGTTTATATAGTGGGTTATCTATTACTAAGTTTAATGAATTTGAGCTAGAAGAGCAGCGTAGAATTATAAGACTATGGCTTAAAGAAAATAAAGTGCTATCGCCAAGTAGAGATGTTGTTAATAAAATAATTACAGAAGTTATTAACTCTAATATTGATGCAAGCCCTAAAATAAAAGTCGCTAATTATTTTATCAGACGTTATTTAGATAGCTTATTGTTGGTTGCTATCGATCATACAACTATTGTAACCGATGTTCATTGGGATTGGCAAAATAAGCCATCAAAAACCATAAATAATATAATGCTAACAATGGTAGCTAGTAGTGCTACATCTAATCTTAATATTAATTTGCCAGCTAGATCTATTGTTATCAAATTTAGGCATACTATAGATCCAAAGCTGAAGTTTTCAATAGCTGGTAGAAATTGCAGTAAGAAGTTAAAGCAGTTAATGCAAGAGTATAATGTACCACCTTGGTTGCGAGATAGAATACCGTTGTTGTTTGATGGTGACGAAATGATAGCTGCTCCAGGGCTATGGGTATGCGATAAATACCAAGCAAAAAAACAGCAAAAGCATCAATGCAAACTAGTGTTGGTATAAAAGTTATACCTTTTAAATTATAATTTTAGCGCTTAAAAATTAATAGGTTGCAGTTAATTAATAGTGAATTGTTACTTTTTATTGCATATTACGTTTAAAAAGTATATTTTATTTTCTAATAAGGGAATCTTATTCTAATAAAAATCAAACTGTTTAATAATATAAAAAGTATAGTAGGTAAGTGATTCGTGAAAAATAATAAAATAATACTAAAATCTTGGTTTCTTATTGTTGCTTTAATGTTTAGTTGTAAGTTAGTAGCTATAGATAGCAAAATTATAAAATATACTTGTGATCAAAATAACACAGTCTTACTTAGTGAAGAAGGCAAGGTATGTAGCTACAAAGTTAGCGATAGTGTTAATTATTTACTTCTAGATAAAGTTAAACTTGGGGTGGTAAATGATGATTTAAGTCATCAAATGGATTCATCTGTCTTTGAGGCGAAAGAAAATAAGCATATTGCTCTGCTAGTTCCTGATAAAAAAAAGCTATTAGTAGATTTTAATGGTTTCAACACCTCAAAAATAACTTCTAAAGATGTAGAGATAAAAGACGTTAGTTGTATAGTTAATGATTGTGTATCTTTTTTAGACGTGTGTCAAAAAATAACTAATATGTATAGAAGAAAGCAAGAATTTAAAACCTTAGATGATTCCGTAATATATTGCAACTATATTATGTCTGAAATATTAACAGTATTAAAACAAAATCAAACCCCGCTATTTTTACCTATTCTTATTCCAGCAATCGCTAAATTAGAAAAAACTAGAGAGTTGTTGCCTTTAGCTTATGTAAAAAGTATTGAATATAGTTGTAATGATCCTAATGAGCTAGTGTTTGGTCTTACAATTATTAAGATGGGCGATAGAATATCTCCAATTCAGGAGTTATCGCGAGAAAGCTATTTGAGTATGATAACCACCAATCTAATTCAAGATAGAGCAAGGTATCAAATAAATTTAAATACTGGAAGATCTGTGTTCGATTTAACAACTTCTGACGGTTTTGAGGTTAGCATTAAAGAAGATTTATTGTCTTTACATTTTTAAAAATCACTAGTAGCTGTTTACATCGGCTTCTCTTAGAAATGATTCCATTCTAGGGCATCTATAAGATGCAGTAAACTTTTGCCAACAAGCTGTAGATGTTGGTTGTTTGATATTATACTCAGCAACTAAGTAATTTACAGTTTCTTCTATGGCTTTATTCCAATCTGGATCAATATTACTTGTAGGCTCTTTTGCTTGAGGAAAATTAATCCACTTTGATAAGCTTAATTTAGGGCAGATATATAGCTCATTATCTTGAGACATAAATAGTTCACCATTTAGGTCTAAATCTCTAAAGCGTTCGTTTACGTCATCTTTAGTGTTAAGTGTAACTTTTATACTGTAAATATATGACATAATAAGAGTGATTGATGAACAGTACTATTTGTTTGGTGGTAAGGCACTAGGATGCTATATGTTGTATATTATATAGTGCAGTAAGTCAAGATTAATTATACCTTGTATCTGCTATGTGTATAATCAAAATTATCTTAATAATAGAAAATTGCTGATAGGATCTATATTTTCTTGAATTAGTGTAGATTTTATGGCACAATGCTATAAGAATTATTTCATTTATTAAATAGAAAAACAAAAAATTGGAATACTTAAAAAATGGAGTTTAAGCACTTTAATTTGTTGTTTATCTATAGATAGCATGCTTTTTAGTCTTTTTATTAAAAATATACTATGTATGCGGGCAAGAAAGCAATAAAAAAATATTTTCCTACAGGCTTTATTATTCCTCTTTATCTAATAGGGCTGTACACATAGTATTTTCATATATCTTGATTACAAAACAAGGAAGTTTTATGAATAGAATATCTAACCAGCCTCATCGTGGCTATAGAGGATTCTACACTAGTCATGGATGTGAACTGCATTCCTCTCAAGCTAGTGAAGAAAGCATTAAAAAATCAGAAAGTTCTAATGTAAAAGCAATCGATTCTGAGCCTAGAGTACCTGTTGAAACAGTACAAAAAACAGAAGAAATGTCTAATGCTAGTTTATTTTTGCAAGTTAGTAAAAAAACACAACGTGATTTGGTTGATGATTTTGTTACTGAGTTATTATTTCATCTGCAAGAGACAGCTGTTAATCCTGATAATATAAATACATCTAGCTTTATTCCTTTTATTGCAGGCTCTAAGTTTTTTACTGAAATGTCTCCGATTATAAGTAAGCTAGTGGAATCAACAGATGAAAATAATTTTATTTTGAATGAAGTTATAGATAATATTATATCTAGCATTGTTAACTGCGACTTAAGTAGCAGCATAGTAAATATGTGTTCTTCTTTGTTAAATTCTGTAAAAACTTATGAGCAACAAAAAAAACAACTTGGTCGTTTTTGGGGGCTAGATGATACAGAATACAATAAATACCTACAAAACATATATAAATTATTTATAGAAGGAGATAGGCTTTACCCTTCTTTAGATAGTTTTGAGAAAGATATTAATGACTTAGGTCCTTATATTTTTGAAAATGAAACGTCGTATTTGCCATGTTGTTTGAGCTCTCTTTCTCATACAGTTGAGCAATTATCTATAAAAAACAAACCACTAAGCTCGCAATTAATAAATGAAATGATGGGGATTTTTGGTAGCTATATAAAAGAAAAAGGTATATCAAGTTACCGTTCTATTTTTTCAAAAGACGATACCAAGGAGTTTGTTAGTTTGTTATCACAAGGAAAAATAGCTAAGTATTTTTTGATTTATGATTGTGAGGCTAAAGCTTCTTGTGATGCTTATTATATTGAATCTCATATCAATAATATTATAAGTGACGATACAAAGGTGACATTGAAACAGTCAGAAGAAGATCCCGATTATTATATTATAGATACCATTACAGAGACTAAAAATGGAGCAACAGAAGTAATATCAAGTGAAGATGTTTTAGAAAAGCAACCTTGTATATTTGAAATTGAAGATTCTACTAGAAAATTAATGATGATAATCTCGTTTGATACAAAATACAATAAAGCAGAATATATTAATTATCTAGTAGATAGATTTAACAATGAAATTGCACAGGAACAAACAGATTTAGAATACGCGGTATCTGTTATTAAATTAGGTGGGGCATTACAAAGAGCTCATGTATATGTAGATGCTAATGGTAGAGGTGCATTTTTTAATATCGTTATTGTTCTTTTGATAAAAAGAGGGTTGTTTCCTACTAGGCAACCTTTTAATCTTTGGGGATTGATAGATGCCGTGTCCCCTGAAATATTAGCAAAAAAATATCTCGAGCAGTGCATTAAAGCACCGAATATACAACATGATGATAATTATCATTGGCTTGATGCTTTGCCTGTATCAGAGCAATTAAGAATTGCCTGCATTACTGGAAATCAATCGATTATAAAAAAGATTTTAAATTCAGCCCCAGAGTTGCTATTTAATCATGTGCAAAATATCGGCACAAAGAAGGCTAAAGATCCTCTAACTATAATGGAAAAATATGGGCACCATAATCTTATTCAGTACACTTTATTGCATCCTAAATTTAAACAGCAGGCAAAAATGAATCCAGCTTTTAATTTTGTATTTAGGTATTATAATCAGTGTTCGATTTTATAAGCAGTGTTCCATTTCATACAATACAAAGATAATAGTTAGCAGTTTTTTAAAGCCCACCTTAAAAGCACACCCTCAAGTAGAAGGTGTGTTATGTGGAATTAAAAGCGATAACCAAGAGCTAAAGTTATACCAAATACATTGCTGTTTTTATCATGATTAAAGTTAATTAAAGTTCTGTAGAATAAGTTATTAACCGTTATGTCAACCTTAGCATTAAAATATGTTATAGGTTGTATTTTTAAATCTGGAGCGGTTATATAGCTATAAGTATAGCTAGAATGTATGTCATCATCATTTCTAGATTTAAGGAATAAGTATCCAGCTCTTAGTTCGGTATCCATATCGGCATTAGGGGCTAACCTATACGAAAATGACGTAGTTATAAATGGACTAAATCCTGAATATTTTTTGGTTTTTTCTTTGCCTTTAGGGTTCTGTACGGTTGTAAATATTGCAACTATGCCTACAGACAGATTAAGTCCACGAAAAGTTACTAAATAACTAGTAGTTATCGCCCCAGAGTATTCAGTGGAGGTGTATTTATCATGAGTTCCCTCATGTTTAGTTTTGCCGTATGCGACAGCGCTGCTAAAAGTAAAATCATAAATAGATTTAACCATGTTTACCGAACCTATAAGGCTTTTAGCAGTAGTATCAGTTGCGTTTTGTGCAATGGTTTTAGAGTTTAAATATGCTGCGGAGCAGTTAAGATCGATCGCTTCTAGTCGTGAATCTAAGCCAATGGTTAGAATGCTTTCATGTTGTTTATAGTCAGAATTAGCAACGCTTTTGTTATCGCCTTTTGTAGAATAATAAGTAAATGAACTCCATATGCGAGACGGTTCAATCTCTCCTGAGTTAATACCAAGTGCTGTATTGAATGCGGTTCTGGTTTGTATAGTTGGATTTTTGATAGCGTTATTTAACACAAGTGTAGAATGATTAGCCACTAGTTTATGTTCTAATCTAGTTATTTTTTCTGCTGATGATGCAGT
>CAKMZJ010000061.1:0-2426 GCA_929200395.1 Candidatus Gorgonimonas eunicellae
ATAGCAAACTAAAATATGATACCCCCTAAACAATATTTAACAAGCATAGAAACCAACGCCCAAATAGAAGTAGAACATAATAAAACTACTACCACCGCATTAAATATAGAACAATCATTAATTTCTGATTCTCATAAAACAGAATGCGAGCAATTAAATACTAATTTATGCACTAAGCGAAATATAAAAATTCACTTACTAAATAAGTACACTTCAATTTATATAACTAATAACTATGGTGAAAAAACAGGAAAAAAAGCACAAACAGATATTGAAAATATCGCTGCTACTATAATACAACGATTTTTTAAAAAAGTGTTAGCAGCAAGTTCATATAGATATATGTTTTCTAATGGTCAAGTTTTTCAGAAAGCAAGCACAACTACAAATAAATATAAACATTTTGCTAAATACCACAGCAATGCCAATAACAAAAACTTTTCTTCTTTAGAAAGCATGCAAGAATTCTCAACTTTATGCTTACAAGAAATAAAAGATAAACTTGGACCTTTAACCGCAAAAGAACAAAGATTTATTAATAGGATAACCCATTTTCCAGAAATGATATTTATGCACAGAAGTTTTGATGACCTTCTCAAAAAGAATACTAAAGGCAAGAAGCAGGCTACTATTTATTCTAATAAAACTTTGCAAGAAAAAAAGATTAAAGTATTAAATACTTATACAAAAAGTGCTGATAAAAAACAATTAGCAAATAATGATTTTGTTTTTTGTACGCCTTATTTTAATTTTAATCATTTATACACCACAGAAGATACAATAAATGATATAGCAGATTCAACAATTATAGCTTTAACTTGCCACTATGGCACTAATGCATATTTTTTTAATGAAGAGCAATTTCCATATTTTTATTTCACTCTAACTGATCATTTTTTTTCTAAAGTATTTGTATATAATAGATTACCTTCCTTGAGCAAAGACTATAAATATATAGAACGCTCTATAATAGGTGCTGAAACAATTAAAAAATATACATATGTTCCTATATTTACATATAACGATGTTCCTATGTTTACACAAAAAGATATGAGGCTAGCAATCGCTTATTATACAATAGACTTTTTAAGAAGCTTAGACGACAGCAAAGAACATAATACAATTAGAAATAGAATTTTAATTACAAGTGATCCGGAAGATTTTAATTATCTATTTCATGCTATATTTAATCCTGAAATACATATCCCTAAAATATTAGTGCTTGATAACCCGAGAGAATTTAGCAATTATAGGCATAACTTGTTTTATTTAAATTCCTATGCACCTTCTTTTGTATCCGAAGATTTACAACCACATTATATATAAAATTATATGCCTCTTTTTCTATCTTTATGCTACTTTAATTATCCTAGAGGTATTTATTATTGTTAATTTTACCTCCTTAAAATTTAGCATACTTCAAATGCAAATTTGCTGTTGTTTACTTTTATATATCTATGTTACTATAACCTTTGTAAGCTGTTATCAATTCATTAAATTAATATTCGGTAATTTTTATGACTCTATTAGTTGAAAAGAAAGCACCTAATTTTGTGGCGCCAGCGGTGTTGGCAGATGGCTCCATTGCGGAATCATTTGACCTACACAAGCACATTCAAAATAAGTATGCTGTTTTAATTTTTTATCCGCTAGATTTCACTTTTGTTTGCCCAACTGAACTTATAGCTTTAAATAATCGCATAGAAGCTTTCAAGCAAAGAAATACAGAAGTTATTGCGGTATCTATCGATTCACAGTTTTCGCATAGCAAGTGGAGGTCAACTCCTACAGATCAAGGCGGAATTGGGCCTGTACAATATACCATGGTAGCAGATATACAACACAATATATGTCAAAATTATGGCGTACAATCTGCAGGTGGAGTAGCTTATCGTGCTAGTTTTTTAATAGATAAAGAACAAACTATACATTGCCAACACATCAATAATTTACCAATAGGGAGAAATATAGATGAGCTAATTCGTATAGTCGATGCTTTGCAATTTCATGAACAGCATGGCGAAGTATGCCCAGCCGGATGGGAAAAAGGCAAACAAGGCATGATTGGTTCTCCAGAAGGAACAGCAAATTATTTAAAAGATAACAGCAGCAAGCTATAAGTAAAAGTATATTCTATAAAACAATATACCTTCATACAGCTCGTAGTTGCTATTTTAAATGTATTTGCATTATATATTCTTTAAATTTTAATGAGCGTTAATATTGTAAATGACTTCTAAGAATGATAAACCTGATGCTAATAATAACCCAAAACGTAAAAGTTCTTTTTTTTCTGTAGATGAACATGAAGAAGAAGTGATAGAACAAGGCCAGCCAATAAGACGTAAAGGCATATATATCTTGCCAAACTTATTTACTACTGGAAATTTATTTTGTGGTTTTTATTCCATTATATTAGCACAGAA
>CAKMZJ010000061.1:2526-7220 GCA_929200395.1 Candidatus Gorgonimonas eunicellae
GAGTTTTATTTTTAATATTTGCAGCTTATTCTATGTCAGGATTGCTGTTATCTCTATTAAAAAGTAAAGATGCAGCTAACAGTTAACTTGCTTAGTTTCTATAAAACCTAATACCTAGAAACTAAATAGCAGGAACAACCGCTAAAGCAAACACCCTTCTTAACCTACTGTAAATATCTCCCGTTTTTAAAAAAACGGGATTTACAGAACTTTTTACAACAAACTATACACCTAATTAACTTAAACCCTGCAACACAACTCTGAGCTTATTAATTCGATCAATAGTATATTCTTTATTTATTTCAGCTATCATTTTTTTATGTCTAGATAGCGCCTGCCTTACTACAGTTATAAATTTAACCTGTTCTTTATCTAATCCTTCTAGTTTTTCTGAATTAGATGCTTCTACTTCAGAACAGGTAACCGTAGCTTGCTTAAATGTTATTTTTTCTATGTTATTTAGCTGTGTGTCTTCTACTTTGTCAGCAACATTTTTAGAAGCTATATCTTTGATCGCAATTTTTTTACTATCTTCTTTATGAGCTTGATTTTGAACTGAGCGAACTTTATGCAACTGTTTATCTATGTGTTTTAAATCTTCTTCTAATAAAGGCTCTTCGTCTAAATCGTTAATATCATCATAGGAATCTTGTATTGCGTTATCAATTTGTCTACTTTTTAGCAAAAGAGATTCATGATCATAAACTTCACTGGTATAATCATCTTTTGCATTTATTTTACTAGAAAGCTTTTTAGTGCTTTTAGACTTTTTTATAGTAAAGTCACTAGTTTTATAACCTCTAAGACTTTTAGCATTAAATAATTTTATTGCTTCTTTTTCTAAAGAAATTAATTCTTCTCGAGTATCTGCATAATCCCACTCTTCTATTTCAAATGCATTTGCTCCGTACTTTTTTATAGAGTTGTATAAGGGATAATCTAAATTTTTTTTAGTAGCACATAAAATTTTATTCCATTGATTTTCTAAATTATTTCTGGTTGATCCAACAAAATATTCGTTAGATAGTTTATTCCTTATAACAAAAATTATCATCCTGTTAAAACCTTGTACTATATTTGATAAAACTATTGAAAGGCATATAGTTTATTAAAAAAACATTATACACATGGCAGATGAAAATGCTATATTTCAGAAACAAATAAAAAGATTTAGTTATAAGAAAAATACCGAGAGAGTGCAATTGTGCTTAGTGGAGGGAGGAAGTCAATGCCCACTAGCTATCAGCAAGCAACTAAATAAAACTAATATTTTGCAAATACGACGCTGTATCTTAAACTTCCTTGTTTACAAAAAGTTATTCTTTGTTAAATTAGCTATTAAATGAGCTTTTTTCTTCTGTTAGAATGTAGTTAGTTCCGGTGATTGTATTGCAATTTTCCAATACTTTATTAAACATTACTTCAAACACTTTTTGCATAGGTACTTTTTTTTCTACTGCTACACTACTAATATAGCGCATTATATTTTCAGTAAAAGATTTTACAAAAATATTCAAAGATCTTTCATCACCGATAGAATTAAAAATATTATTATATATATACATTTTATCACCTTTTAATTTTTATGACTTAAGTTGATTAAGCTATTATTGTTATATATTCATAGTTATGCACAATAAAACAAGTTTTAAGACATGACATATTTAGACGCCTTCAATGCAAGTATCTATTAGATAAGACGATCCTTATTAGGGCATAAATATTTTTTGTGTATTTTAATTAATTTAAGTATACTTAAAACGCTTTGAAATGCATTTGCATTCCTGCAGTATTTTGCCTTGAATTCAACCATTTTACTTAGCCCTGAAATTTAGCATTTTCATCTTCCACGTGTATATACAACTTTAACTAGGTACTAATTTCCAAATCTATAAGTTTTTAAATATTTTGTCAATAATTTAATTGTAAATGCTAGCTTTCAATTAAAACTAAATAAGGTAAACATATGCTAGAAATAGCAAATTTACAAAATCAGATTAAATCAGCTATTAAATATGACTTAGAAGACGACCCTTACGCTAAACTAAGATTTTCAGCAATAGCTAAACAGCAGCTAGCTGAAATAAGTAACTTACCACTTCAAAATAGGCATAAAGCTCTCACAAATCTCAAGAGGCAAATTGATGAACGCTATTTAGAAGAAATTCCACTAGTAATTGCTAATTTACCAAATAAAAATACTAGAGAACGGCAACAAGCATATTATGGAATAATGTTATTATGCTTAGACGATAGTTTAACAATTAATGACAGCCAGCAACTTAATACAGAGCAATTAGCTATATACGCTATTAACATTGATGAAATCATTGAAAATAACAAAATTAACCAAATGCAATATGAATATAACAAAAATCAAATAAATATTCAGTTGCTAGCTTTATTGACTAATAACAACTTTAATTCTCAATTAGCAAAAAACATAGTTACTACTATACAGCTTCTACTTGAAAAAAATCATGGTGATATCACTAAGAATTAAAAGGCAGAGAGTAGTCTGTTTCAAGCATGCTAACTTCGTCAATATCAGTATTACTTTCAGGTTGTTCAGTAATAACATCTGTTAGTTTTAATAGCTCTGCATAGCCTTCAGTATTTTTATCGGGTTTTGCTTCGTTTTCAACCTTGGTTTTTCTCTCTGAGAGAGAATGAGCAAAATACATGATAGTACAAGAAACAAATGAACAAGATGCTACCCCCGTGCTAAACATAGTGCTAGCAAAAACACTAGCGCCACATTTTGCACTAAGGACTTTACTCAAAAAACCTGATCCTACAGGAACGGGCAATGCATATAAAGAATAACGACCAAATTTTGCACATTTAGTGCTTTGAGGTTGTGCCTTGCTGTTTTCTGTTGTTGCTGTAACAGCTTGAACATTTGTATTAATAGAAGGAATTTTTGCTTCTAACATAATACTTCCTTGTATACACAGTTAGTTAGAAAGTGTATTTTAATTGATTAAAAATTAAATAAAAGTAGCAACTTATAACTCAAATTACGTAACAGAGCAAATTTAGTATACAATTAATTAACGAATATTGAAAAGATTAACAGCTTTATTGAACAAAATCTTTTATTGGACAAACACATGAAAAGACATAAAGTAGCTCTTTATCATTTATGGTCATTTACGTGGCCAGCTATGTTAGCTAATATCTGCGTTCCGCTATCAGGCGTTATCGATGCAGCTATGTTGAGCCATTTACAAGTAGTAGATTACTTAGAAGGCATTGCTATAGGTTCGATGATGGTATCATCTGTAATCTGGTTATTTAGTTTTATTCGGTTATCTATCACCGGATTAAGCGCATCGGCTTATGGTCAGCACAATGAAAAAAAAAGTGTGTTATATTTATACCAAGGATTAATTTTTTCGGTAATTGTTTCTCTAGTTGTATTACTTTTAAGGCAATTTTTTGCTGATAGTATTTTCTATATATTATCATCTCCAACTGTAGCATCAAGCCATGCTCAAACCTATTTTGAAATTAGAAGCTATGCTTTTCCTGGTGTCTTTATGCGACTTGCTATTATGGGCTGGTTCATTGGCATGCAACGACCTAAATATCCTTTATTTATATTAGTTGCAACTACCTTTACTAATATATTATTTAATATTATTTTAGTAGTAGGTTTCGGCATGAATATAGATGGCATAGCTATAGGATCGGTAATAGCCGATTATACTGGGCTTGCGGTAGCTTTATTGATAACTTATAAAAATTTTAATTTATTCCGCTTTAAATTTTTTGCAGATGAAATATTTGCAGTAACAACATTTAATAAATTATTAGTAATTAATCGGCAGTTATTTTTACGCACCGCCTGTTTAATGTTTGTAAATTTTTTTTGTATTTATCAAGCTATACGCATAGGAAGCAATGTTTTAGCCGCTAACTCATTGATGTTTAATTTAATTTTTTTAATTTCTAGTGCCTTAGATGGCTTCGCCCATACTGCTGAAGCTTTAGTTGGTAAATCATTATCACGTAATAATTTAAGTCAATTTCGCTTGTATACTAAAATAACGGGATTATGTTCAATTATATGTTCCTTGTTTATATCGATAATACTAATATTGGGTAAAGATTATATCATACTAGCTTTAACCAGCATTCCCGAAATAGCAAAAGAAATTAGTAATTATTATATTTGGCTAGTGTTAATGCCAATTTTTTCTTGTTGGTGCTATTGGCTAGACGGCGTATTTATAGGTGCTTTGCGTACAGATAAAATGCAAAAAACTTTAGCGATTTCGGTTTTTGCTATTTTTTTACCTAGTTGGTATGCTAGCAATAATTTACAAAATCATTCTATCTGGCTGGCATACTCAATGTTTGTTATTGCTAGAGGTGTTACTTTAGGAATAGAATTTTATAGAATAAATAAAAATAAAAAATGGGCTATATCTTATCTTTAAAATCTAATTTTTATATAAGAACTAGCGCCATATAAATTTTTATAGTAATCTTGATCACAAGTTATTTCTATACCTACTATTACATTACGATGTCGTAAAGATATACTAGCTAAAAAATACCAATCATTTTGCGCTTTGATATTATTTGATATTTTATCAACAATAGAATGTATAACACGTATATATGTATCAGTGTTGGTATTTATTGTTCTTAAATACCCGGCCTCAAATCCAATAGTAATGTTATAT
>CAKMZJ010000061.1:7320-15333 GCA_929200395.1 Candidatus Gorgonimonas eunicellae
GTTGGTATTTATTGTTCTTAAATACCCGGCCTCAAATCCAATAGTAATGTTATATTTTTCTACAAACCTATAACCTTTTTGCATGGTTACAACTGGGCCAACAGAGAGTAAATGCAACCTATCGTCATTATTTACTTCTACAGCATCAATAAGTGTATCTATATATAAGTATCTTGTTGTTAACATTAATTGTGCAGCAAATAAATCAACTTCAAAACTAGAATACAAAGTATAGGCTACTCCATACATATCAGTATCACGTCTTTTAAAATCATTAGATATATGCTTAGTACTATTTATAAAAATAGTACATATGCTATCTATATATTCGTATGTAACAATATCCGATATTGCAAAATTTCTTGTTTTTTGAGAATAGCTAATTATTTTATTTGCATTATTTTCTATATTAGAATTAAGATAGTTATATGTGCAAGATATCAACAGGCTTCTATTGTAAATATTATACTTTACACTTGCATCCAAGCAGTAGTTACGCCATATATAATTAGTTTTTCTTTCCTTTCCTTTTTTAAAGTATAAATTAGCTCCAAAGTTGTTATCTTCCAAAGCAAAACGGCTACAGCTTTGCACTGTTGTTTTGTTGGCTATAACAATTTCTCTAGCTATATTAGAGATCATAATATTATTTTGCTGCTTAAGATTATTAATTTTATATTCTCTTATCTTTGAGGTATTAGTTAAAAGCAAACTTGTTACTGCCATTAATGTATTACAATAAAATATGGCACTAATACAAATGATAAAATATATTTTTTTAAAATCCATAAAGTAAAATAGTTAATTTTTAAGAAATTTTAGATAATCTTTTATTAAAACCAAATCTGGAAAAGATGAATCGACCTTGATCAAAGATAATTGTAACTTAATTATTTTTTTATTGTATTTATAATATTTATTTGGGTCTGCTATCAATATATAATAGTTGTTATCGATACTAAATTTTTGACTATACAACACATCATCTAAACCTCCTATAGGTAATATAATATCTTCTGCTTTTACCATATTAATTTCAACTGGAGAATCAAGCAAAAAATTTTCTCCTGATAACACAATTTTTGCTTCTTTTTGTATAAAAAAACTCTCGGAATTAATTATAGGTTTTGCTAGCTTTAAATCATAATTATTAAATATGATTTTCAGTACACTTCGGGAGCTAGCTGTATAATTAGTTGCATTTATAGCATAACTAGTTGCTGGTATATTTATGTGTTTTTTATTAACTATAGATAACTTTACGCTGTTATTACTATTATTAGCTAATAGTTTTCCAGAAATAATGCCATAATTAGTTAATTGGAGCGTATCTACTGCGTTATACTCATTAGCGATAGCACCAGAAACAGACAACGCAACGTTACTATCTAGAGCGGTTATTTCGCCATAATTAACTATCCGACTAGTTGTCCCTATAATAGATTGAAGAGGAAAGCAACTATTTGCAGACCCAATATCAATTGCTGTAACTCCAAAAATATAACCATAATTGATTATATTTCCTATAGTAATATAGGGGCTATTATTTATTGCGCTTATTTTTAATCCACAGTTTTGTGGATCAGAACCAGATATTAAATGTGCAGTTTTAGCTATAACTATTCCAGAAGGCAATAATAATTTTTTTTTATTATTATTAATATTTGAATGGTTAATTAGTAATGCTGTTTGTTGTAATGTATCTTCAACGGAGCCATCTAAATCACCGCAGATAAATATACCTTGTATTCTATTAGCGTTATCAAAGATAGTATTTTTTATCGATGAATCTATTACCATAGCTGGTTTATCTTTTGTTGCTTTATAGGTAAAGATTCCAAAATTATACTCTTGATTGTCCTGTAATTTATAAGGAACTATACCTAAATACAGCGCACTACTATTTTTTATTGAATAGCATGTAACTCCATTTTGCGTTCTTGCTTGCACATCAGAAATATAACCAAATACTTTTTTACCACCAAGAGGTAAACCAAGTCTCTGAGAGCGTGCTATGGTATCGCCGTTACTAGTATCAACAGTAATGTTGTCTAGGCCATGCATAATCTCAGGATTAAACTGTAACCTGCCAGATGCTATATGCTCTGCATCAGCAGATACAATTACATCATTGATAGTTAATTTTTTAAAGTTGGTTATATCATAATAAACGTCATCAGTTATATAGTCACCAAACTGTACAAAGTTGACATTATAAGTTGTTGCTGTTACAAAATTATATATTCCACATAACAAATTTAAATATAATGCAATTTTAATAAAATAACTAGCTATATACATCAAAGGATATTATCCTACTAATTAAAATAAATACCTAAAAGCAAAAGCAGCACCATATTCAACACTATTTTTTTCAATTGTGCCATCTAAGGTAAACTCTATAGCGGCGTGTTCATTTAAAAATAATTTGGTTAGAATATTTAAATTAATACTATGCTTGCTAGGAAGATGGCTATTTTCTCTATGAGAGTTAATTAAATTAGAGTCTGTTTGATTAACCTTAGGTCCAGACAAAAATTTATACATTATACCAAAACTATAGTCTAAGAAAATCATTTCATCTAGATATACTTTATTATAAATAGTAGAACCTATACTAATATTTGTAAGTATATCTGATTGTTGTAAAATTTTTACTGGTTTGTGAGTGCTTGGATCATCATATTGGCTTTGATGTTCTGCTACATGAACACTTGAAAGACCAATTAATCCGGCTAAGTCTAAATGAAAATCATAAAAAGCTGTAGTATAAACAGTACCAACATTTAATGCATAAGTAACAGATTTAAATTCTGGTTTTTTATTGTTTTGTATTTCAACATTATGGTTATTATCGTTACGAGAAACAATAGCAATGCCGTCTAGCATTTTTAGGTTAAACCGACTATAAGCAGAAAAAGAATGTGTTATTATTGTATCTTGAGTTTTTGTTATATTAGTCTGTTCGCTATACATCATAGAATTAGTGTGACTTATTCCATAACTTATTCCAACAATAGTATCATTTGCAAGCTCATAGTCACAGCCTATAGTTAACAAATAGTTTTTTATTTTATTCTTAAAAGAACTAGTTGCTTTGTGATTCCATAAATGATAACTAGTAGATGTCCATAATTCAGCATTATGCATATAGTCTTCAATATTAAAATTAGTAGCTGATTTTTGCAGATAAAAATACTTAGAATAAATATTTCTGTTCATTATTCTAGAATAAATTTGCGATGTTACATGGCCAAATATTTTTTGGTTAGCTAACTGCGCTGGGCTAGAGTTATTTGGCAATATATAATCCATATATTCTTCAGGAGATTTGCTATGCTCTAAAGCATGATTAACTGCATGAGTTTTAATAAAAGCGTCATGAATTTTTTTTACTTGTTGTTCTTTATGTGTTTTATTTTTTTTAGCAAGCATTTTTAAGGTTTTAATTTTATTGGCTATATTTGTTACTTTAATAGCATCACTAGGAAATGATTTGATTATTCCATGCTCTTGCTCTAAATCGAAAACTTCTTTTGAAATAATTTCTAACTCTAATTCATCATTAGAGCTAACATGTTGGTTAATTATAACATTATATAATATATACTCATCGTCGTTAATAATTGGTTTTATAGAAAATAGTTGGTCTTTATTACCAGTAAATTTTTGGCTATATAGCAAAGGAACATGAATTATATCATGCTCTGCAAGATTAACATCATAATTTGCAAAATCCAAAATAACATTGCTATCTAACTCGAAATCAGCATGTTTTCCTATATTAAGAATAGCATCATTAGGGTTGATGTTACCTTCTTTAAATTCAATTATTAAGCTACTTGCTTTTATATTTTTATAATTACTAACGCATATCGAATTGCTTTCTGCTGGAATTTTAATTATACCATGATTAACTACATTAAACTCTATACTATTACTAGCAAAGTTTTTTTCTGCTTGTATCCTACCTTCAATTATACCTTGTTGCTGATTGGTTAAATTAAAATTTTTAGTAAAATCAGTTTGTTCTCCGGATATCTTAACTGCTATATTATTCGATGTTATTTGTCCGTAATTATTTAAAAATGCGCTGTCGTTATCTGCTTTTAGTGGAAAAAAGTAACCATGCTCTCCTATATTAATAGCAAGATTACCGCTAATTAATCCATAATTATAAATACCACCTGACATTAAATGCTTAGTTATTAGTTTTTCATTACCGGTGGTATGAATTGCATCGTGCATAGACTTTTCTTTATTACTAACTATAACTAGAGCGGCTTGAGAATTATTTTTGTTGCTCGCTATTAGTTTTCCGGTATTAGCAATTATTAAGCCTTTAGCTAAATTTAAGCTTTTGTCTACGTTGCTGCTATTAGCAATTAACAGTGCAGCCTGCTGTGATGATGTAGAATCTAAGATACTAGTTACAACTATACTCTTTAGTTGTACTTTATTGTTAAACATTGCAACTTTATTAAAGCCATCGGGGTAGCCTAGGTCAAACTCAAATGCTGGATTATGATCTTTACTAATATAATTAAACAACCCTAATGCATATTGATGTGAATGTAAATTTTTATATGTGGTTAATCCTAAATATAAAGTAGAATCTGTTAAATCATATGTAGCAGCCTTTAGATGACGACTTTTTTTTATGTTATCTAAATATTCAAAAGTAATTTTATCGACTAATGAATGTTGATGCGATATTTCAGTATCTGCATTAATGTCATCTAATACAGTTACCATTTGTTGTACATCAATACCTTTAGCTAAAGAAAAATATCCATGGTTATTAGTTGCAATATTATTTGTAGCTGTAATATGTAGTTTTTTTATAGTTCCTGCATGTTTAATTTTGGCTATTAAATCTTTATAGTATGATGTAGGCGTGTTTTTATTAAACGGCAGATACTCAATAATTTTATGCGCAGGAGTTAATTGACTAGCTTCGATCATTTTATGCGCAGGGGTTAATTCACTAGCTTTAATAGTTTTATGTGTATCTTTAATAGTTTTATGTGTAGCTTTAATAATTTCATGTGCAGGGGTTAAATCAGTAGCTTTAATAACTTTATGCGCAGGGGTTAATTTAGTAAATGGAATTGATTTTACTGTTTCAGTATGTATTTTATTTAATGGTATTATATCAGGAGCATTATGATGTACTTCAACAACTTTAAAACTAGCCTTAAGTTCATCTCCTGTTTTTAATTTATTGATTTCAGGATCAGCAACAATTACATATTTTTTACCATCTTCAATAAAAGTTTGGGCACATAAAATATTATTTACATATTTATCAAATTCATCAACTGATTCACCACTTTTTACTACTGAAAAACCACTAGCAGATAGTAGAGTAATTTCTTTTTGTGTACTACTATGATCTATTTTAGCGTTATCAGCTTTAGCAATGACAATTTGAGAAGCAAGACTGAAGTTGGTATTTAATCTAAGGTTCACTATAATAGCATCTTGCGAAATATTGCCAAAGTTGTCATCAAATTCAATTATTAATTTACTATTATCACTAGCGGTATAGGTACTAATATGCATAGCATTAGCTTCAGCTGGTATTGTGATTTTGCCATCATTGAATACGCTAAAAATAATTTGTTTATTGCTTTGAAGCATCCCTGATATTTCACCTGTTGCTTTATTATACAGGTCAAAAAAATTAGTTACATAATTTGTGGAATCAAAAAAAGTATAAGAACCAATTACCTTAAAAGCAATACCATAAGGCTTGTAAGCTTGAATTAAGCCACTGTTATAAAAGTTAGATCTTTTCATTGCATGATCGCTAGGCAAATTATCAGCGCCACTATTTTCAGTTAATAAAGGAAACTTTGTGTTTTTTGCTCCTAGCTCAACAGCAGTTTCTCCGATTATTTTGCCATAATTATGGATTTCACCAACAATTACAGCATTTTCATCTGTTATCTTTAAGCCTGTTTTGTGTTTACCTGCTTGTATTTTAGCTGATTGCGCAATAATTAAATCATTTGGTAAATATAGTATTTTACTGCCTTCATTTGCAGAATTTTTGATAACAACAGCATCATCATTTGCATTTTGTTTACCATCGATCCAAGAAAAATCGCCGTCAATCACTCCGGCGATTACTAAACCTTTAACTCTTGCTGTAGCTAATCTATTACTATCTCTAAATGTGGTATCTCCCTGATACTTAGTAAATAGATTTTCTAAAATACCTTCATTAAAATCAAGCACTAATTTAGATTGCTTATATATACCAAAATGTGCATGATCTGCTAACTTGTCTGTTTCTTTTTTAAGCTTTACGGTAGTTAAGCCTAAGTAGATATTATAATCAATTGCGTTATTTGCAAAATTGTGCATATATTGATCATAACTAGTTGCAACTTTTAACGGTGTATTTCTAGAGTAGATATAATCAAAAAAACGTTGCCCACTAGTACCTGCTTTCCAAGCATATTGCACGCCCGCTTCAGACATTAAAGACGACCAATCATAGGGTGCAGATATAGGAAGATGAGTAAAGTCTAAATGTATAGAGCCTTGCTTTATTTTAGTTATTTCTCGTGGAATGTCTGGAGTTATAGATGAAAAAAAATGTGTGTTTTTATAAAAATCATCGGGTAATTCTGAGTTAAGATGTATAAACTCATCACTGCTTGCAGCCTGCACATTAGCTATAATTAGCGACAGTAATAGCAATATAGCTGTGCATCTGTGTTTTAACTTAATAGTAAATATCTGCATAACACCAACTACAATAAATTAAACAACCATATACAAAAAGTATAGTAGTTAAAACAACAGAATTCAGAAAAATAGTTATATTTTTTAGTATGAATACAGGCACAAAAAAAGCTAGCAATGCTAGCTTTTTTATAACACAAAGTTTAGACCAGATTAAAACATATGGCGTACAGAAGTAGCAAAGCCAATTTCATTACTATCTTTACCAATTCCAAAATTTAAATCAAACCCTAAATGGGTGTTTTTATATATTTGGAAGTTTAAGTTGGTATCTATATTAAAATTAAAAGGACTTATTTGTCTTTTTTTGTAATCCATAGATGTTGGACTTGTAGCACTTTGGTCTGCTATAATTATACTAGATGATTTATCATCACTGAAAGTATATTTACCACCAATACCAAACCGATAATCCAACTCTACTCTGTCGTTTATTTTTACTATATCGTTAATAGTAGTCATTAAACCTAATGAAACTAAAGACTTGCTGTCTTTTTCTGTTTGTGCTCCATATTTATTAAGATGCTCTTCGGTATCTATAATATTTACCCCTAAGCTGCCAGTAAAGTCTAGATTAAAATCTTGAACATCTAACGGATAAGTTGCTGCAAAGTTAATCCCTATAATCTTACTATTGTAATTGTGTGAATTAAATATTCCTGTAGGAGTATGCTTGGTAAACCCGAAAGAAAAAGCAACTTGCATATCTACTGGCTGTATATTCATTGAAGAATACAAAGTAACTGTATGCGTTTTTAAATCTTCATCGGGCATGCCAACAACTTGGTTGCCACTAGAGCCACCGTAGGTTTTATTGCTACCGTTACAAAAACCATAACTTAAACCCACAGTAGTAGCTTTATATTCTAGCTCACCGTCTGTTCCTAAGCTAAAAGTCATCGCGCTAAATTTATTATAGCTTTGTTGTTTATCGTTGCTTTTACTCTTATTTTGGAAATAATTAAAAGCAGTCCAAACACTTACCTTGTCGATAACCTCTCCTGAAGTAATACCCTGATTATCAATTCTTCGATGATGACTGCCAGCTTTAACAGCAACCATAGCCTTACCGTTAAGTCTTGCACTTACCTGACTTGCCAGTTTGTTAGCTATCGCATGGTTTGAACTTAGCTGCGAGTTAGAGCTATCTGGTAGTAAAATATCGAAAAACTCATCTGCGGATGAGTTATAGTTTCTCGCTATATCAAATATTTTTGATTGTTGAAGATTGTTTATAGACTTGCTTAAGTTTACACC
>CAKMZJ010000062.1:0-13708 GCA_929200395.1 Candidatus Gorgonimonas eunicellae
TTTCTTGATTTAGTCGACACTAAACCTGCGAAACACTGCCTTGGCTAAAAACTTACAATCACTTGCTGAAAACTCGCATTTCCAACTGCCACGTGTATATACTTAATAATTTGTAACTCTTTAAATTTAAGCTAACATTTTTCTTTGAGATTACTTAAGTAATATTATAACTATTATGAATTTTTATGTGGCATATAAAATATAACCTAACAAATTTTTATTTTAAATATTGCTGTTAGATTATATTTGAAAAACCGTAAATTACACTAAATATTTTAATACTTTTTTACTTTTCACTCTTTCTTAATATCTTGTAAATATTCCAAATCTATGTTAGCTCCATATTTAGATAATAATGCTAGTATTTCAAATTTTTTTGTTTTTGCATCAACTACATCTACATTAGAAAAGTTAAGCTCCCTCATAGCATCAACTACTGCTTTTTTTTCTATACGATTGTCTGAAGTGTAATAACGCGAACCTTTTGTTATATCAGCACCTGCTTCTAACAAAATTTTAACCATGGCTAAATCTAAACGAGATACCGCATACATTAATGGAGTTCCCGCCGCATATTTTAGGCGGCCCTTTGATCTACCTGAATAAATATTTATATCTGCTCCGTTATCTATTAATAATTTAGCTGCCTTAATATTACCTGAATCAACTGCTTTGAATACTGGAGAAGAGTCACCACATTTTGTGTTTAGATGTTTTGTAGATTTCTTTAATATTTCTTCGAGTATACCTGTATCATCTAAACTAGCCGCTTGATAAATAAGTGTTCTTTTAATTTTATTTTCTGTAAAAACAACATCAGCATCAGCCTTATTAGCTAATAATACTTTTACCGCTTCTAGGTTGTCTTCATAAGTTGCGTATACTAGCATTGTTGCACCTTCATCAAAATCATAATCAAGATTATAATTTATTTGATTTACAATCTCTGGATGCGCCTTCACTATTCTATCAAGTAAAGCTATATCACTGTAGTCAATTGCTTGCTTCATTTCTACTAAACGCGGATCAGTGCTATCGCTATCTGTGTTAATTAAACTTGCACCTTCGGTTACTGCAACGCCTTTGCCCCATGTAATAACAGCACAACCACCTTTAGTAGCACTATCTTGATAACATTTATTGACAGGGTTTCCCTTCCTATTACGAAGATACATTCCATCATAACGACTTGTAACTAAATTTATTTCGCTCATTTAAAATCCTTTTAATTTTATAGATAAACATAAAATAATATATTGAAAGTGCTAAATTTTATAGCTAAAACAAAGGGGCTAATTCAAATACCGCGGGGATACAAATGCACTTCTAGATGTTTTAACGATAAAGCAGATTTTTTAAACTAGTCTAAAGAATAATTTTTTGCTTAATGACAATAACCACCTTCAATAAGAAAGTGTATACATAATATTTAATACATATCATTTTTTAATTTTAGCAGCAAAATATTATCAATGCTTTTTTATAATTATACAATCTTTATTTTAGCCTCCAACTTATACAAACTTCTTTATTGTATCTATTAAGCTGATATTTTATAATATAAGTTATATTATTCTTATATTAATATTGTTATTCTGCAAACCTGTTTGTATATAAAAATATGTATACTAATTAAAATATTAAAACATCTTTGCTATTTTAATATTTTCCGTATAGCCTATATACTTGACTTACATCTTTTAATTATGTGTTTTATATAGGTTATAACAGATGATAAACGATAACAATAAAATATCCTCTAATGCAAATACACTTAATAATCAACCTGAGCTGACTGAAAGTAAAAACTATTTAAATACAAGTACTGACAACTCAAAACCTAATGATAATCAACAAATACATAATAGAAACATTACACTAAAGACTATTCTTTTACATACAAAACCCGAAAATTTTTTTATTAAATCATCTCCAAAAGAAAATTTTATTGCTATTTTTTCTGCTCGAAAAAAAAATATAAAAGTTCATCCGAATAAAAAATTTAGTTTGTTTTTTAGCCAGTTAGATAAAAATAAACAGACAATTAAAACATTATCTCACCCCGTAAGAAGTGTTGCCTTTGCTGATGACTTAAATAAAGTATTATTCACTTCAGTTAGAAAAAAACAAGATAAAATAAAGGTCTTAGAAGTAACTGATTATAAAATAAATGATGGTCAAACAACTACAAATCTTAACATCAATTTAACAGGTGGTTTTTTAAGCGATATATCATATTCTAATAATAAATGTTTTGCTCTTATAGCAAACCAGCAAACAGCATCTATTATGGAATGTAATATTATTAATAATGAACCTAATAGCACAAACAATTGGAATAATACGCTCAGCTTTACCTGCCCTGATATTATAGAGACAATAAAGTTTAATGAACAAGGTAATTTTATCTATGCCTTACTAAAAAATAAAAAACTAGTTATTTATAAAAAAAATACTACCCAGCAAAAATATTTAGAGTGTAAAACTATATCAAACATGCAAAACATACCTTTAAGTATAAACGATAAAGACGAGTTATTATGTTGTGATAACACAAAATTATTTGTAGTTGATTGCAGTAGTGATAACTCAAATCAAAATGATAATATAGATATAATAACAGATTTATCAAGCTCGCTCGTCAAAGATGCTTGTTTTACACAAGATAATGATGTTATAGCTAGTACTTATGATACCTCTACTAAACTACATAAAGTTTTTGTCTATAAAAAAACAGAAGATTCCTGGAAAAGCAAAGATTTAAGTATTGATAAAAATGTCATAGCTATGAAAAAAAACTTATTCACTGAAGAAGTTTTTCTGTTTTATAATAATAACTAACTCAGGTTATGCGGTAGCGAACTTAGCATATGAACATTAAAACAATTAAATCTAAAATATACAATATTGAAGATAATAACTTCAATATTGTAAATCAACTTATACTCATCGAGAATTTTCTCGGTTATTAGTGGCATCTGTTTGCTTACCGTTAATCATTAATGAAAAAAGCCAAACAATAAGACTGGTTGATACTGCAGCTATAATAGCAGCTTGCTTAGAAGAATCAGCTAAGTTATCGCGATACTCAATTTTTTTCATGGTGATATTTAATGTTTTATCATAGGTTGCATCTATAGATCTCTGACTAAGCATTACACCAATGGACATCCCTAATGCAGCGGATGCACTACAAATAATAAAGTTTAGCATACTCTCTTTTGTGCATATTTTTCGATATGCGTCGGCAAAGCAAGACTTCACTTCATTAGCACAACTTGTTTCATTATGGTCTTGAGGTATATCAATATGTTGAGATCTAATGTTAACGTTTTCAATTGTCATTTTAATACCTTTATTTATTTTTTTATTTAATTAAATCACATTCTTTGATTAAAACATTAAAATTATTCATCTGTGATTTATTATGTATTCAAAATACAGCTTTTAGCTTATAATCTACACTATGAATAATAATGTTTTTGTAAATCTACATCTCAGTTTTTAAACTACAGTATATAGATCTTCATATTTTTTAATAGTTCAGTTTATTTTATGTTTTTGTGACTTGTTTTAAGTGCGTAACTTTAGTTACTAATTTTTATATTAAAAACACTGTAAAAATAGAATTATCATCCTCACAGATTAAAAATACTTGTTTTACGAAAGCTGATGATATTAGAGATATGAAAAACTTATTTACTCACGAAATTTATCTACTTTATAAAAAAACATGCTAACTAATATAAACATTTACTATACTGTATACTGTTAAACCTTTATTTTCTTATGAGATAAAACTATGCAAGTATCATTGTATTTACTAGGAATAGCTCTGCAAGGATTATCAGTATTTAGTATTCTTCCTCTGCTTTTTAATATGTTAAAAAAATCTCATGGTAACATACCTTTTTTAACATTTACAATCGTATCTTATGCTGCAGGTCTTTCTTTATCTTTTTTTTTAAAGCCTAAAATTATATCTATGCAATATAAACAAGTGTTCTTCTTTACTAGTTTATTGTGGCTAACCATACCTTTATTTGCCGCTATTCCACTTTGGTTAGAGCTAGATATTAACTATACCGATGCTTTTTTTGAAACTGTTTCTGCAATTACTACAACCGGAGCTACAGTTCTTAGCAAATTATCAATCATCGAGCCAGAAATTTTATTATGGCGCTCATTATTACAATGGCTTGGAGGTATAGGATTTATAGTTTTTACCATAGCTATACTTCCTTTTTTTCATATAAAAAGCATGTTGCTATTCCAAAGCGAATCTACAGGTTGGCCAATGAAGGTAACTTCAAACTTCAGAGATTTATTTAAAAAAATACTTATTTTTTATATAGCACTAACAATATTGTGTTGTTGTTGTTATTTTGTTGCTGGTATGACTTTTTTTCAGGCTATTAACCATTCCTTAACTACAGTTTCAACAGGAGGGTATTCAGTATTCGATAATTCTTTAGGGTATTACAACAATTATTATATCTATTGGATAGCTATATTATTCATGATTTTATCAAGCATGACTTTCACTACATTAGTAAAATGTATAAGTAAAAAACAATTAAATATTTTTGCAAATTCACAAATTAAATTTTTTATTCTTTTTTTACTACTCTTTTGGTTAATAGTTAGTGTTTATTTAATAGTCACTCGTGGTTATTGGTGGTTTGATGCCTTAACAGCAAGTGCTTTTAATATAACTTCAGTAGTAACAACAACGGGATACGCCTCTCAAGACTATTCATCTTGGGGTAATTTCGCTGTTGCTCTATTCTGTTTATTGCTTATTATAGGTGGTTGCTCTGGATCTACTGCTGGAGGAATAAAAATATTTAGAATCCAAATATTTTTTACTACATTTTTAAACTACCTAAAAAAAACCTTACATCCCCACTCTATGAACATGTTAACTTACAACAACAAAGAAATTAATTCTCATATTATGTTTTCATTGATTGGATTTTCTTTTGCTTTTATTGCTTGTGTTTTTATTATAGCTTTATTATTGTGTTTAGACGGTATGAGTTTACTGTCTAGTTTTAGTAGTGCAGCTTCTGCAGTAGCTAATGTTGGACCAGGGCTGGGAGAAATAGTTGGTCCTAGTGGTAATTTTGCTAGTTTATCAAATTTTTCAAAATGGATATTATGCTTTGGTATGCTCTTAGGTAGATTAGAAATTACAACTTTAGTTATAGTTTGTATACCCTATTTATGGATGAAATAAAACATATAAGTAGCAGGTAAAAATATCATTAAAGATTTAAAATACATATTTAGTAGTAAAAGTAGCCCCCAAGCTACTTTTATGCTTTTGTTTAGTTCTTGTTATACTACAGTTAATATTTAATCTTTTTTTAATATTTAATCCAGCATTTAAATTAACAGTAATTTGATTTTTATCACTATTATTAAGCCTAAATACAAAATTCTTTCCTAGTACATTTGAGCATATATTATTACTGCTAATATTAATATCATATGAATACATAACACTAACAGCATAATTTATCATAATATTATTTACTGCATAAAACTCTTGAAATATAGATATTGCAGCACTATATTCTGCCTTATTAAAGCAAACTTTAGTATGCCTTTCATATAACCCAAGATTGCCACCAGGAATACGATCAGAAAAAACTTTTACCGCTGTAGCTAAATCTATGTTTATATTTTTATACTGATAAGGATAAGCTAATTCTAGCATTCCACCATATAATTTAGTTGTGTATTGAGTATGATACTCTTTATCAATGATATGGTATCGATAGTCACCTCGATGAAAGTTATCAGCTAAAATAAAAACCAAGTTTGTTTGAATTTTTTTTGATGTATACTGTAAATAGCAAGACGCTAGCATACTTGTTAAATGGCGTATATTATTATTATAGTTATTATTTACAGGCAAAATGCTAGTTTGTGCATAACTAACAATAGCTCCAATAGCTACATTTTTAGTTAGCTGATCATCAAATCCAACATTTAATAAATGAGATGACCATTTATTATACCTGCATTCACTAGTATAATTTTCTTGTGTTTTCACAAATGAAAAAGAATGCCATATAGGTACTTTATAATAATAAGGACTACTATTAACTCCTGTAGCCTTGTTTGCTTCTAAACGATTCTTAATAAAATTATTATTTACGGTAGATAGTATGCTAGTTGCTACGCTAGTATCAAGATTCATATCAATACTTGAAATATCTGGAATAAGTGAAGCTACAACATTTATTAAATCACTTTTTTGTTTAGTTAAACAACTTTCAAGTTTTTTCTGTATATGTGATATCGGTTCATGATATATATTGGTATGCTGGTTATCTTGTAAAAGATAAGAAACAATATCTTTTGATTCTCTAGGAATATCCTTATTATTTATTCCATCAGCAACTATATTTATAATTTTTTGCTGATCAGCAGTTAGTTGCTCCTCTTGCATGAATATTGCTAATCTTTTAACGCTTATGGGGTATTTAGTTAAATCTATAACATTATTAATTTTTTCCCAACCTAAGAATGCGTATAGTATTTCCTTTCCATGCTCTCTAGATACATAAGGATTGGTTATTCTAATAAATATGGAATCACTATTTATAGCCTTCATAGATAATACATTTGCCATTTCATCATCGAATTTACAACCATTAAAAAGAATTTTTTTAGATGTAATGATTTTTACAAGAGACTTTTTATTGTCAATTAAATATTTTTGGTTATATCCTGGAGGAATATCAGCAGATAGTAAAATCTTAGGCAATTTACCCTTATAGGTATTAAAACTAGCTGTATTTTCAACATATAACAACGATCTATTTATAGCTTTAAAATCATGTGGTATTTGTATAGTAATTTCACTACCATTAGATATATAGTTATTAAAAGTAGAGCTATGTTGTATATTTAAAGAACTATAATTTTCTATATTTAACTTAGAAGATTCAATTGACTTAGTGAAATTACATATAGCGCCTCTTTGTATACTAAAACAAAAAGAACTATTTTCTGAGATAATTTCATCTGCTACTAAAACTCCTGTTTGCGATACATCTCCTGTAATATGTATACCTCCTGTAATTGTTACCCTACCAACAATACTATTTTTTACTGTAAAAAAAGCATTATTGTTGTCTACTAATATATCTTCTAATTTATTAGTTGCTATTTTATTATCGTTAATGATAGTACTATTTTGCTTTCCTATTATACTTGTAGATGATATTACACCTTTATTGATAAGAGAAACACCAACAAATAATTCATTCTGTACATTGATAGTTCCTTCATTCACTGTGTTTTTACAGTTGTATATATTATTTACATTGATTAACCCACAATTATGCAGCTTGCTAATTTTTATATAATTAGACTCTATAAAAGAATATTTATCATTACTAATACTGATATTGGAATTTTTCTTTTCTGTTATTGTAGCTGCAATAAAAGTATTGAAATTATTTAAAGTTAGTAATTGAATTTTATCTAAGCTATTTACAAACAGCGAACCATAAATCACCCCTTTATTATTTATACACACCTGAGGTGTTACCCCTGCAATATTTTTACTAATATCTACAACAATAGAATTTTTCCCTGAAATAGTATTATGATTTGTTACTGTAGTTGAAATAGGCTGAGTAACTTTTAATCCGCATCCTGTATATAGATCTCCAACAACTCCCATATTATTTATATTAGCATAACTAGGAACAGCTATATGTAATGCATCAGCTGTTGCATAAGTTAATAATTTAGCAGTTGATTCAATATTTATAGTTTTTAATGTAGCTGCTTTATCTAAGTCTCCAGTAATTATGATAGCATCTTTGTTAATATTGGTTTTTTTTGATTTGCGTATATTGATTTTATGCTTTATTGTTATAGTTTCTTCAAAATCGCTATATACTTTTCCAGTAAAGAATTCAGGTAATAATAATTTATCTGTTAAACTATGGCTTGCCTCCATACTGTTATTATTTAACTGTAAAAATAACTTAGATAAATCTGGATATTGGCTATATATTAAAGGATCTAATAAATATTGCGTATATTTACTAGCAATTTCATGAGGAGATAATTGCTTACTAATAAAATTTATTAAAACACCCATACTATTTTTGCTATCTGTATTTTTATATCCAACTTCAATACCAGATGATGTTAAATTTAAAGCTTTATATTTGTCGTACAATTCATGTGGGGCAATTACTATTTTTTTGCTAACTAGATGATTAAACTGATCCTCTATATTTTCCCAGCTTATCCCTTCAAGAAAACTCTCATCTTGTTGGCAATCGCCTAATAATACCTTGGATAATATCTTGTTAGCATAACCTATATTATTAAAATCAGTAGCATTTAACTGTAAAATGTTACCATATATTGCATCACTTGTTGCGGAGATATCAGCAGCTTTGAGTAAAACAGAATTAGTAGATACCGCAAAAATCATATCATTAAAATTATTGTGCTTGTAATTAAAATCTTTATATATAATCCCTTTTTTAGCCGATAAAATAGCAACTCTAGTATATCTACGTGTATTTTTATCTATCTTGCCTGCACCATGTATAATAATTTTTGAATTTTTTGTTAAATAAATATTATTACTTGCTTTCAGTAGATTGGAACCAAATTTTTTACCTGTCAATGTAAGTATAAGAACGCCATCGTTACTATGATACTCTTTAATTGTACTATTAGCTCTTATAGCTAATACGCCACTATTTATGAAACCTATTCTTTCACTAATTTTATTATTAAAAATAGCTATAGCATCATTATTAATTGAATATTTTATATCTGTTTTACTAGCTAAACCTCCAGCATGCAATACCCCAGATTTTTGTATAATATTACTTTCAGCTATAATATCAGCATTAGATGATTTAGTTTTATCTTTAACAACTATAATATTACCTGAAATCATACTCGTATCATAACCACTAATTCCTATTATTAATTTTCCTTTATTTATTATATTTAAATGCCTACTAATATTATCAATGTTCTTAAATTGTGCGCTACATTTTTCATTAATAGTAAAATCAAAATTATCACTGCGTAAACTACCTGCTAGTATTTGACCCTTATTAATAAAATCTGATTGAAGAATCATTTTGTTATCTACCAATAAATTGTTATTATTTTCAAATGATTTTTCATCTACAATAAAACCAGACTCACCTGTAATTCTAATATACCCTTTAGCCAAATTAGATATTTTACATTGGTTACACTTTATGTTTTTAGCTATTATTTTACCGTAATTCTCAGAATAATCATTAATTATCAGATCATTTTTAACTTGTAATTCTGAATTTTTTTGATTTTTTAATACACTAATAGTTGCATCTTGATTTATATTTATTAACCCATGATTTATTAATTTCTCATCACTAAATAAATATCCTGAGGTTAAAGTAGCATCTTTATTTATTGTTACAGTTTTGCTTAGTTTTAATTTACCATCAATTATTACACTTCCATCAATGTGTTCGCTAACATCTACACTAGATAAATTATCTATCTTTATATTTTTAATACTTTTGGCCTGAATATAACCATTATTTTTTATAGTATTATGGCCACCATCTAACGAGCTTACTTGTAAAATACCATTATGATAAAAGTCTCCCGTTAATAATATATTATTAGCCACAATTTTATTATTATTAACAAAATTATTGCTATTTATTTTAAAGTTTTCTTTACCTGTTACTTTAACAAGACCCTCATTTTTTAACAAACTAACATTCATCTTGTCTACTATAAGTGTTGCTTGCTCTTCATTATAAATATTAATATTAGTATATTCTGTTGACGATATTTCTTGCGCAATTATTGATTTACTATTATATAAATTTATTTTTTGTGTGTTTTTTTTATTTTTATTAGCATTAAATAATAAACTACCTATTAATGTTCCTGAATTAACTATATTGAATGATATCTTGTTATTTATATTATGCTCATCATAATTTAGAGCAGCTATTTTGCCAGTGATGATTCCATTATTAGCTAATGATCCATTAATAGCGTTTCTTAATAAAACGCCATATCCCGTGTTTTTGTTACCAATTATACCATTGTTGATTATATCTGCTTCTAAAACGGTAGATATATTTAGAGCAGTAGAAGAAGCACCTGCAACTATTTTTGCTTGATGTCCAATTATAAATCCATTAGTTAAAATAAAGCCATTATTACCATTAATTAATATCCCGTCTTTATTTGTTATAGAGTAGTCAAAATCATTAATAGAACCATCTATCACAATATTATCTATATTGATTTTATCTAGCTCTACAGGAATGTTATTAGTTTCAGTAAAGAAACTATCTAATAATATATCGTTACCTATTATTAATGACGCCTCTGAATCAGATACAAAAATATTTTTTATACCTCTGGAACTGCCTACTTGTAATATATTTGTAACCGTAGAAAATTTTATCAATGTGTTATCTATAGCAACATTACTTGGACTTATAATCAAATTATTATTAGAAAGTTTATTGTTTATTTTATTTTTTTTCCATGCTATTCCATATACTTCTAGTTTATTTGGTGATTCTATTAATTTTTGCGAAGCAGGATGTAAGTCTCCATACAACTGACTTATATCATGTACAGATATATGGGCGGTTATTGCGTTATTAGTTACAATTATATTATCTATAGCTAATATAATATTTGAGCTTACTTGTGAAACTGTAATATTATTTATAATATCATTAGCTGTTAAATTTTTTAGGTCAGCGTCTTTATTAAGCAATCCATTTTTAGCATAAAGTATATCAACCACCATACCTGTATTTTTATCTGGTATGTTTTTATCTATATATTTAAGCTCAATTTGTGAATTTTTATTAAATGTTGCAATATCTTCTATTGATAATAGCGGAGTTTTTATTTGGTTTTCAAATGTTGTTATAGCTACAGATAAAGAGCCACCTACTCCATTATAAGATTTTAAAACACTATTATGTGCCAACTCCAAAAAACCCTGATTATTAATAGCTACTTGTTTTTCTTGAACACTATTAGTAAAAATCATTATAGCCTGTGGTTTTATGGCAATTGCTGATGCAGAATCTTTTTCAGCATTAAATGATTTAGCAAATAAAACTCCACTAATCTGCTCTATTTTACCATCTATAACAAAATTGCTGAATTTTAAATAAGTACTGTCTTTAATATTAATATTTCCCTGTAATTTTGCCGTCTTAGAATGCGAAGATTTAATAGTTAAGCTACCATTATTAATAATATCAATATCATTATTATTTGTTCCAATATTATTCAATATAGCTTTTTGCCTTTCTATGATAGAAATATACTTATTATTACCAATTAAATATTGGGCATAAATACTACCTTGATTGTTAAAATCATCTGACAATGAAAGTTTTCCTGATACAGCTAAAACTCCATAATTAACAAAATTATTATTAATAGATAAGTCTGAATATACATTTATAGTACATCCTTTACTGTTGATTATATTACCTGAAACATCGATTTTTTTGCATGATAAAGAGCATTTATTTAAAGTTTTTAGATTATTATTAACAGTTAATGTGCCGTCTACATTTATGCTTCCTTTAACACATTCGCCATTGATAACTAGAGTACCTGAACTGCCTATATTTACGCTATTATATATATTACCTAACTGTAAATAATTATAATTGTATATAATGTTTTTTTGAATATTAATAAGATTATCTATGTATAGTACTGAATTATTAGTTAAACTACCAGCCACAACACATGAACCCAACTTAGCTACTTTATAATTACTAAAGTTATTATTATTTATGTAAACTTTTTCTGTTATGCTTGCAACTTGTAAGCATCCATAGTTCTTTATTTTACTTAAATAGCCGTCTAATACCCCTATAGTTAAAGTTGCTGATTTATTATTGAATATATTTAATTTAAGATTTCCTAAAACACTAAATTTATTCGCTGACATATAGCTTTTATTTAAAAAATTAACAAATGTTGTATCATCATATTTTTTTTGTATGTCTACAGATATATCTCCTGAAATAGTTGCCTCATTGATAATAGCAATATGTTGTAAATCATCTTTCTTTATTTCTCCAAAGCTTTCTTTAGCATTCTCTGTTTTTATTTCAATCGCTATATTTTCAGCTCTTATAATATTTTTATTAGTTATAGTACCTTCAAAAAATTGATTTATTTTTATTGCTCTTGCATCTTGAGTAGCATTTAAGATAGAAAAATTATTTACATTACCTAAAAAAGTAGTTGCAAAATTTAAACAGGATTCTGAATAACTAGTTACATTGGTATTGCTACCTAAAACTAACCCTGTAGCATTAGTTAATTTTATATTATTATTTCCAGTTATTAATATAGCATCTTCAAACGTTGGATCATGTGTAGAAGGAGTTGATGCTTTTATTAAGCTACTAGTACCTGCTGTTATTTCTATATTATTTATATATATACTATCTAATATTAAATTTTTTGTGCCCCTACTATTTTTAACAAATACCCCGCCAGGATTTACATCGTTGCCAATAACAATGGCTGGATGATTTTTTATGCGCTTAATACTATACTTAGATAACCCTATTGTTAATTCTTTTTTAGTTGTATCAAACTGTAGTTGATTATCTTGTAGTAAGGTAACTGGAGAGATAATTAAGTTATTTGATTGCGGATTATTAGTTTTTTTATAAAAGTTAGTTAACCATACAACACCTACTATCTCTTTAATATTAGTTGCTAACGAATAACCCGATAATGATGGGATCAACATTTGATCAGCATATAATATATTCTGAGTTGTTTTGCTACGATCTAAAACATGAATGTCTGCCATAACACTCATGTTGTTATCAACAATTTTTATATTGGATAGCCGTAAAATACGATTATATTTATCTAAATATAAAATTCTTTCTTTGATAGTTTTGCTATCAAGTACTGCTTTCATTCCAGCTTCATGCATATTTGCTAACTGGCTACTAGATGTAATAATTCTTACCTTATTCTCACTACCAAGAGTTAAACTTGCTTCAGGAGTTACATAAATTAAACCTCCATCATGAAACTGTATTGAATTTGCATTAAGCCAAGTTTCGCTAATGTTTTTTATTTTAAAATGTATAGAGCTTTTATCTTTAGCTGTATAACTGTGAATATCACAACCTGAACATATAGATATTTCGCCGCTATTATCAATTAATGTGCTTCTCTGCTTAAAAGGTAAAGTAATAGCTAATTTACCAGAGGGCTGTATATAGATAATAGTATTAGTATCAGAAACTTCTATCTCTCCTAAAGTTAGTTTGTTATATATATAAGGAGTTCCTAATATTTTTAATTTACCATCTTGAGCTTTATTGTTATCTTTATGTATAGTTATAGTGCCAGATATAACTGCTAGCCTTGATGGAGCAAACACCAAGCTACCTTTATTTATATTTATTATATCTAAATCATTATTAGCTTTTATATTTTTCCAAGATAGCAATCTTCTAGGGTTGTTTATTATTTGCTGTGCATCTGTTATTAAATCATCTGTAAATATATTGCCATTATTACTGAAGTTTTTTACTATTTTTATTTTGTTAGCATATAAATTACCTATATTATTAAAACTATGATCCCCGATAACAAAACTTTTATCATTTTTTAATGTTAAAGATGC
>CAKMZJ010000062.1:13808-15231 GCA_929200395.1 Candidatus Gorgonimonas eunicellae
ATTAGTAAAAGCACCATCAATGATTATCTTTTTAGCATAAAATTCTCCAGATTGAGTTAATATTTTATTACTAATTTTATATTCTTGTTGCTGTAAATGTAGCTTTCCCTCATTATTTACTTTGTCTATATTAAAATAACTTACAGTTAATTCAGCGTTGTTCATATTGTGTAAAGTTGTGTAAATTTTTTCGTTACTAGTTATAGTATTGCTTGAAATTAATTTATTATTATTAATTGTTACTATAAAATTATCCGTTATTTTACCAGCTTCAATGATGATACTACCTTTAATTTCACCATTGTTATTGATTATAAAATTCTTGTTTTGTTGATTTTTAGTTACATTAAGCTGTAATGCTGCATTATTAGCAATAATTTTATTTTCATTATTTAAACAACCCGCAAGGAAGTTATCTAATGTTATGCCATTATTAGAAGCACTACTTCCTATAACCCCATAATTATTAATTTTTCCATCAAAACTAGGAATAATACGTAGTGCGCTACTACTCTTACCAGCATGAATAATAGCATCATAGCCAATAGTCAATGTAGCATTTATAGGTGCATCACCATTTATAACTATCGCATCTGTATTTGCTAGAATGTTCTGGTAATTAGAGCCATCTATAAATAGATGATCTATCAATATACTGTTAAATTCTAATTTATTATTATTTATTATAGTAAAATTGGTATCTGTTGCTACAGTAGTCCCTATTACTAATGGTGGATAGTTATTACTCACAGAAGTATCTATTTTTACCGCCTTAGCTCCATAAGATTTTATTCTTAATACTTTATTTTTTTTATCGTAGTCTATAATATTCTTATCTTCTAATAACGCTGAAGGGCTAATTATTAAATTATTAGTTGTTAAACTGCCACTGCTATCTTTATTTATTTTCCATGCTTTCCCTGTAATACTTACCTGGGAACCTACTATATTCTTATATAACAACTGACTAGCTGTTGCTATATTTGGATTTGCAATTATAAAATCAGTAGGTGAGATATCTGTTGTTATCTTATTACTTGTAACCTGAGTATTAGTAACAGTTAATAAAATAGAACCAACTTTTATAGACTTTACTAAATTAGCTAATGACTGTTTATTGATTAATTTTGCACATTGAACAACAGTTATTGTTTGTTCGTTTAATTTATTACTATCACAATATTTTAAATTAATAACAGAGCTAACATCAAATGTTGCTGAGTTGAGTACATTCAATAAACCGTTTTTTATATTCTTAACATCTATTATACTTAAAGACAACTGACCATTGTTACTATCATAATTACTTATTACGCTATTTTGAATAAGCTCTAAAGTTCCTGAATTTATCACTGATAAGTTATTATTTATTAAAGGCAAAGAAAAATCACAAATAGAATTTTTATTAATAACCATATCTATA
>CAKMZJ010000063.1 GCA_929200395.1 Candidatus Gorgonimonas eunicellae
TTCCTACAGTGTTTTGCCTCGAATTAGATCTTTTTCTTTAGCCCTGAAACCTAGCATTTTTATCTGCCACGTGTCTAATACTACATTTTGTAGTCTTTTACCGAAAACCTGCATTTCTAACTGCCACACGTGTATTGCTTCATGTGCTTAGGTAATATCAGATAAATAATCTATGAAAATCAAATGTATATACATAATATTATATACATTTAAATATTTAATAATTTCTAACTAGTGAGTTATAAGGTTACTTCGGAGTATATACGCCCTCAAACTGAATGTGTATATCACCTATAAACTGATTATAATTGTATTGCAATTTAATGTTAACTACAAATTTTTATCTGTTTAGAAATTTAAAAAGAAAAACACTGTTTTAAAATAGGAATATGAAATTTTATGTTAATATTAAACACTATACGCCTATTTTAGATAATCGCAGAAAAAATGTTAACATAGATAAATACTCTGTTAACAAAATTATTTTTAATCCGTAAGTAACAAGCTAGCATATGATTGCTGCAAGGTCAAAGCTAAGTTTAATAAATATATTATTTTTTTTCTGGAATACATTTTTTTAAGCTATCAATTAATGATTGCATAAATAGTATATATCCATCGGTAGATACTGGAATATCGCTTGCTAATGGGTCGATGTAACTTATTGTTGCAATATTTTTTATATTTATCCTGTTAAAAATTTTAGTATCAAATTGTGGTTCTAACAATATAGAAGGTGCTTTTGCCATTAATAATTTATTTTTTAATTGTTGCAAGTGTCGAGCTCCCGGTTCTTTAAGAGCATCTGCACTTAAATAGTCAATTATTGAAAAATTATATTGCTGTTCTAAATAACCATAAGCATCATGAAAGGTAAATATTTCTGCTGTGTTTATACTAGCTAGCATACGTTTAGAGACAATTTTAAATTGTTTTAATTGAGATAAAAAATATTGCAAATTAGATTCATAAATCTTAGAGTTTTTCTTATCAATAAGTTTTAGTTCTTTAGCTAAATTTTCAGCTAATATCGCTGCATTATCAAGGCTCATCCATACATGAGTATCAATCACCCCATGCTTGCACCCAGAAGTATGCTCTTGACTATGATGGTGACTAGTATCTTTATATGTTAATAGGTTTAAACTTTTTATATCTAACATAGATATAACACATTTATTTGTTTTAATTTTACTAATTATTTTATCTAAAAAATATTCTAATCCACTGCCAACCCAAATTAATATATCAGCGGATTCAATTTTTTTGGTATCTGAAAGTTTTAACTGATAATCATGTGGTGATACATTACTAGGCAATAAAACTTCAGTATTATTTTTTTGACCTGTAATAGCAACAGCAATAAGTTGTAACGGCTTAATTGAAGTTAGTATTCTAGGGCCATTTGCAGCTACCTGTATAGGGCAATTGCTAGTTTCAATATATTCTGAGTTTGTACTTGAGGCTATAGTAATGGTTAAAGTAAACATTACTACTAATAGAAATTTAGAAAAAAATAATTTTGACATATCACCAACTAAAAATTCGTGTAAAATATAATGTATCTTAATATATTATCTATTGATTTCATATATTTTTTTTATCTTAAGTGTATAATAAATCAGGTAATTTTATTAAAATATTAAAACAGAGGATTTAATGTTGCTATCAGGACTATATGGAATCACTGATATTGACCATTCTATTGATGAAGATCAACTTTATTATAAAGTGTCACAAGCTTTACAAGCAGGAATGCGATTATTACAATATAGAGATAAAACTAATAATGCCTTATTAAAATTAAACCGAGCTAAAAAACTTAGTGACATTTGCAACAAATATAATGCATCATTTATAATCAATGATGACGTTAATCTTGCTGCAAAAGTAAATGCACATGGTGTGCACTTAGGGCAAACTGATGCTACAATAAAATATGCTAAATCAGTACTAGGTGCAAAAGCTACAATAGGTATTAGTTGTAGTAATTCAATATTGTTAGCCCAAAAAGCTGAGATTGAAGGAGCTAGTTATATATCTTTTGGTAGATTTTTTACTTCAGCAACTAAACCAGATGCAACTGCTGTTGAGTTATCATTACTCAAGGAAATTAAAAATAAGTTAAAGGTACCAATATGTGTTATAGGTGGAATAAATTTAAACAATATAAAAGATTTATTGGGTTATAATATAGATATGATTGCGATATCTAAAGGAATATTCGCTACAGACAATGTTTATAACTCTACAAAAGAGTTATTGCATATAATCGATATTCCTTACCGTTAAAGGTGAGATACTCTATAGAATATAAAAATTTTTTAAAATATACTTGACCTCAAAGCTATAGAAAGGTATATTAATATCAATCGAAGGTAACGTCCCCTTCGTCTAGAGGCCTAGGACACCGCCCTTTCACGGCGGCAACAGGGGTTCGAATCCCCTAGGGGACGCCATTTTTCAGCCATCCTCATCGTAACGAAATATTATTCAACTTCTATAAATTTTTATTACATTAAAAATCTAATGACCCGATATTTCTATCAGCACTAGCCTCAGCTTTCATATTCCAATAATACTGCTTATTATTAATATATCCTGTCCGTTTTTAGCTTGTAATTGCTTTTCTTATCCTTTGAAATGCAATAATGTATACATATATTTTTAAAACGTTTTGCATAATTTATTAAGAGGTCGGAGTAAATATAAAAAATCATACAAAACAAGATATTTTAAACGTATAGGCCGATTATGATATTTTATCTTATGTGTTGTTACAATCTTACCTAATTTATTAAGAAATACCCCCTTTCAAATGCGACTATTTATAAGATATTTAGTATCATTTATGGCAATAAAGTTGTTACTGCCATAAAAATTTATTTTAATAGTTTAATAAACTCTTGTTCGCTAACTATTTTAGTATTAAAATTTTTAGCTGCTGCTAATTTTGATCCTGGCTTTTCTCCTACTAAAATAGCGGTAGTTTTTGCGGAAACTGAGCTAGTAACATCAGCACCTAATTGAGTTAGTAATTGTTTACATTCGGTTCTTGATAGCCTGTTTAATTTTCCTGTTAATACCCATGTTTGACCAGCTAAAATATTATTAGCTGTAGGTTTTTGTTCGGTTTTCCAGCTAATACCGTAATCTATCAACTCTGCTATAGTTTTTTGGTTACTTATAGAATGAAAAAACATAAGTATATTAGTTATTGTTACCTCGCCAATATCAGCAATAGTTTCTAGCTTTGTTGCATCTGTATTAATTAGTGCTGTTAAGTCAGTAAAATTAGTTGCTAATATTTGTGCAGTCTTCTCTCCTACTTCACGAATTCCCAGAGCATAAATAAATCTAGCAAATGTCGTGTTTTTTGATTTCTCTAGAGCAGTTATTAAATTATTAGCGGATTTTTGCCCCATGCGATCTAAAGTTATTAAGTCTACCTGCTTAAGATTATATAAGTCGGCGTAACTAGTTAGCATTTTGTTGTCTACTAAAGTATTTATTAAGGTATCACCAAAGCCGTTGATATCCATAGCTTTGCGAGAAACAAAATGGGCAATTGATTGTTTAAGTTGTGCTGGACAAGTAGCTGAGGCAGGGCAACGGAAAATAACAGCACTACTTTCACCTATTGCTTTATTTGTTATTTGCAAATAATTTGTAGCTAACTGTTGTATATGCTGTTTATTTTTGGGTTGTTGTAAATAGCTTATTATTTGTTTTTCGGCACTAGTATAGTTATTAACCTCAGCTATTGTAAGCTCAAGGATCGCAGTAATTGATTTGAATTTAGTTGCTATGCTATGAGCTACAGATTTAGTAACTTTGGGAATAGCTAAGGAATAAATAAATCGAGTTAAACTAGTTGTTTTTGATTTTTCAATATCTTGATAAATTTTAGTAGCAGTTTTTGTGGTAATACCGGCTTGTTGTAATTGTTCTAAAGTTAATTTATATAAGTCTATAGGGTTAATTACTAGTTTAGCTTTAATTAATTTTTGTAAATGCACCTTAGTTAGGCTGTTAATATTCATAGCATTTTTACCAATAAAATGCTCTAAAAGTTTTAGTGTTGAAGTAACTTCTGTTAACTTTGTTATTGCAAACGCTAAACCACTAAATTGTTGTTCTAATTGTTCATTACATACTGGACACTTAGTAGGCATAATAATCTTCTTAGCATTTTTAGGTCTTTTGTTTATTTCCACAGCTGTAACTTTAGGGATTACATCTCCAGCACGAATAATTATAACTGTATCGTTAATATGCACTCCTAAACGATTAATTTCGTCCCAGTTATGTAAACTAGCACTACTAACAGTTACAGCGCCAACACTACCTTCCGCTTGTAAAATCACTGGATCTAATTTAGCTACCGGTGTTATAACTCCTGTACGACCCACTTGAAACTCTACATTATTTAATTTGGTTACTACTTGTTGTGCTGGAAATTTTCTGGCAATTGCCCAGGCAACACTTGCAGAACGACTACCAATTATTTGCTGCCATGATAACAGATTTACTTTAGCTACAACGCCATCTATTTCATAATTTAGACTACTTCTTTGGCTTTGTATTTGTTGTTGGTATTGTTCACAGGATGTGATTCCTATATGTTTTTCTATTAAATTATTTACTGGCATGCCCCATTGTTTTAACTGCTGTAGAATTTCCCAATGTGATTTACACTGGGAAGGCATACTATTAGCAACAGCACTATAACAATAAAAACTAAGTTTTCTGTTTTTAGTAATTGTAGGGTCTAGTTGTCTGATGCTACCAGAAGCAGCATTACGAGGATTGGCAAATAATTTTTGTTGTTGTTTCTCTAGCTCTAAGTTGAGTTGTTTAAATACAGTCTTTTTCATAAAGACTTCACCCCTTACTTCTAACTCTTCAGGAAAGCTATTACCCTGTAATTTTTTTGGTATACAATTTATTTGTAAGGCATTAGACGTTATATTTTCTCCTGTGGTCCCATCACCTCTTGTTGCTGCTTGTATTAAGTTACCGTTTTTATATAATAAACTAATAGCTATGCCATCTATTTTGGGTTCGCAAACATATTCAATTTTTTCTAATATTGATTTAGCCGCTATTTTTTTTATTAATTTATTGCTTACTTGTTGTTCAAAAGCAAGCATGTCTTCATTAGAAAAAGCATTCTGTAACGATAGCATTGGTATTTTATGTGTTACTGCTGCAAAAGTTGCTGCTGGAGAGTAGCCTACTTTTTGTGTAGGAGAATCTATTGCTTTAAACTCTGGATATTTTGTTTCTAGCTGTTCTAACTGTAAAAATAAAGCATCGTACTGGTTGTCTGATATTTCTGGTTCATTTAAAATAAAATAACAATAATTATGATGATTGATTTGTGCCTGCAGTTCGAGCATTTGTTGCTTGATTGGTTGCTTTGACATGTAATATTCCCTTGCATTGCTATCTTCTATTTGAAGAAATGTAACTATAATGATTGATTTGAAAATATAAACATATTAGATAATAAAAAATATCAAATGCAAATTATTTATTGATAAAAGTAACATCTTTAATGTATAATGCCAACTTTATGGCGTTTCTGGTAAATTAAACATAATAGATTTCTATAATAATAGATGCTTATGTTATAGTTATATAATTTAAAGTTATAACTATAAAATTATTTTTGAATATAATTAAACATACCTTTTGCTTTAAGGTATATAAATATAAAATGGGAGTATACAATGCAATCTTATAGCATACCAAGGATTGTTAATCTAATCTTTGCTGTGGTAATACTTAGTCTTTTAGGCTGCTCTAATTCTGAAGACACTAATTTAGATAAATCTATAGAAAATACTTTTACTAAAGCTAATAAAACTAGTCAAGCTAAATTTACAGCTGTTAGTTCAGAAACTTCAATAGAGTTTTACCCATGCAGTAACTCTAGTACTCAAAGCATGCAAGAACAAACATGGTGTGAAGCTAAAAAAATATTTCAACAATCACCAGATGCAAACTCCGCATCATTTGATAGCTATGTTTTTGGTTATAGACTCGGTATAAACCAAGCTAGACTTGCTAGAGATAGAAAGTTTACTATAGATACAGAATCAAATAAAAACATTAATTTAGAAGTAGCAGAAAATGGTTTTAATACTGGATACGATACTGTAGCTGAGGCTATGGGGGTTATTGAATATACAGCTAATGAATCATTAGAAGAAGAAGATCAAAACTACCAAAGTTTATGGAATGAAGCAGCAGATTTTTATCAGTCATCTGGATTTAGCAACTCTAATCCTTTTATCAAACAAAGTTATATAAGCGGTTTTATGGCTGGTTCTAAAATAGCTGTATCACAAGATGCAAGCATGGCAAGTATAATGGATCCTGAAGCCACTCAAGATATAGCTTCTGGTCCGTTATTTTCTAACCCTAAAAACATTAGCACACAAACCTTAAAGGCATTTGAGCAAGGAATTAACACAGGTCATCAGGCTATGCTAGATCAAATACGTCAATCATTAGAAAAATTCACTAAACAAATGTTTGAAAATTTTGGTGATGGAGAAAACGCTGGTGATGGCCAAGACGCTAATTTAGGTGACATGAACGACATACTTGAACAGCTTAAACAACTTGATCAGCAAGGAAGCAATCAGTCTAATAGTTAATTTTCTATAACTTAAAATAAATAATAATAATATGTATAACACAACAAACAAAGTAGCTTTAAGACACACACAAATTAAAGAAGAACTATCCACAACAGAAGTAAAGTTTTTAGCACATAACCTTAAATTAATAAATGTAGATACTAATTTAAGGTTATCTTGTTCCGTTTGCCTTGAAGATTTTGATGATGACTCTAAGATATCTAAACTAAAGTGTCGTCATGTTTATCATAGCTATTGTCTTAAACAACTAATAATCAAAGCTGAAAATCAAGTATGTGCTATATGTAGACAAGACATAGAAGTTATAGATACGCTGGATAGTCCGATATCTTTAATTAATAATTGTACGTTAAAATGTACAGAAGATAGATGCTTTTATTTTTCTAGCTTAGATAAAATGTATGACTTTTACCTCATGATAAATAATTTTACTGGTTATTTTTCTGAGTTATTTAATAATAACCATAACATAAAGCTAGATAAGCTTTCTATAATAAAAGGGGCATATACTATTTTCAATAAACATTGTTCTAATCTATCTTTACCTCATGTAAAAAAACCTGAAGAAGATGCTACCCAGCAAGCTATGTTATGCCCATACCCTGAAAAGCTGTTTGAAGGTTCTCCACTAGAAACTTTTTTTGGTTTACATAGTACGTTTTTATGTTCATATATCTCTAATAGCTTAAAGTATTATCTACCTAATATATCTATATTAAAAACATCAATTAATTTAAAATTAAAATCTATGTCTGTATCTATAGCATATAATACAATAAACTATTTAAAACTTGGTTATTGTTTAGAAAAGCTGTCTGAACGTTGTAACACAACTATGTTTTTAATGCACAGTGTATCTAAAAAAATTATAAATGATGTTATAGTAATAAAATTAATATTAAAATATAATGCTTTATCAGCTTCAAATAAAAATTTAAGTATTCTAGCTTCTGATAATAATGGTGTTTTATCTTTCAAATATTTAGACTATGAATATCGCTTTGATATTTATATGTCTGATTTCGTCGACTACAATACTTTGGAAATAAATGACTCTAAATTTAAAAGCATGCTACATTTACAAGGTGTAGACATAGATAAAGTAGGTTTGTAGCATAGTAGCAATATGTAATGCATGTATGAAGCTTAATAATAGGTTTTTTAATATTTTAATTAAGGTTATATTGCTATTTTAGCTAACTATGTACACTTTCTACTTGAAGGTGTATATTTTTTATCTGTTATATTGTTCTAAAATTACACCAGTTTCTTGGCAAAATTGTTTAAGTTCATCTTGCTTTAAGGTCTTTTTATAATCTTCGCAATAGACAATTCTGCTAATTCCGGCTGCAATTAAATTCTTAGTGCATTGATCACAGGGACTATGAGTAACATATGCTGTAGCTCCATCTATAGAACTACCTGTTCTAGCTGCCCAAATAACCGCATTAAGCTCAGCATGTATTTCGTGTCTTAATGACCAACTATGGTGATCTACACAATTAACCTCATTACAGTTTTTATACCCTGATGGGGTACCATTAACACCCGTAGATAAGACTCTGCCATTTTTTACAAGTAAACAACCTACTTGCAAACTAACACATTTAGATAATTTAGATAAAGAAAAGGCCATTTCCATATACACGCCGTCGATATCAAGCATTTTTAGTTATTTCCAAATAATTAAATATTATTGATATAACTTAGGTTATATCGAATGATGCTTATTGTACCATATTTATCTCTAAAACACCATAGATTTGCAGATAAACATCTGTATTTTGTAGCCGTGGTTTTTCAAAAGTGAAACCTGTAAAATAGACATAATGAAAACATTAATAAATCTATTTACTTATGCGATGTATACTTAATATTTATTAAATATAGAAATAACATCAAAACGAAAAAAACATAAAATATTTTTTATATAATAGGATTACAGATGAAAATATTTCTTTTAGTTGCTACTAACTATGGCGTAGGGTTAACATCAATTAGCCTAGGTTTACTACATAAACTAGAAAGTCTCGGTTATAAAACTGGTTTTTTTAAGCCTGTTTCACAAACAGATGATCCGATAGATCAATCAACAAAACTAGCTTCGGTATTAACTAATAATATTATAAATAGTAATATATCTTGCGTGCGAGCACGATCAAGGTTAGCAGATGGCAACCAAGAATTATTAATGGAAGAAATAATAGAGTCTTTCGAAAACCAAAACAACAACTTAGACTCATTAGTAATAGAAGGTTTAGTGCCAACTAGACACCTACCATATGCTAATCAAATAAATACCGCAATTGCTAAAACTATGAATGCTGATGTATTTATTGTATCAGATGGCTCGACAGCATCTGATACATCAGTTGCTGATGCTATAAATATTACTGCCAGCATTTTTGGGGTGAATTATCAAAGCAATATTATAGGATATATAATCAACAAAGCCACAATCGATGATAATTCAACCGATCTTACTAAAAAAACAACCAAAGGTATAAAAAAAAATCTTAAGTGTTTTGCCGTTATCCCCTATAAACCAGAATTTACAGCCCCAATAATGAGCGATTTAGTAACTGATTTAAATGCGAATATACTTAACGAAGGTGATTTAGCCACAAGAAGGGTTATGTCTTACACTCTAATAGCAAGAACTGTTGAAAATGCGGTTGCTGCCATAAAACCAGGAAATTTAATTATTACCCCAGCAGATCGTAGCGATATAATTTTAGCTGCCTGTATGGCGTCATTAAGTGGTGTGCGTTTAGCAGGTCTATTGTTAACAGGAGGATTAAAGCCATCAGCATCAATTATGAATTTATGCAGTAATGCTTTCAATTCTGGGCTTCCAGTAATTGCAATTGACCTCAATTCTTACTCAACTATAGCCTTAATTGATAGATTGCCTAAAAAAATATCTATTTCAGATAAAGATCGATTAATTAAAATAACCCATGAAATAGCTGAAAAAATACATAGCGAAGATATAAAACACTACTTTAAAGGGGTTTCTAGAACATCACTGTCTCCGGCAGCTTTTCGTTATCAGCTTAGAAAAAAAGCCAAACAGCATAGAAAATCCATTGTGTTGCCTGAAGGAACAGACCCTAGAATTATAGAAGCCGCTATTGTCTGCCATAAACGAGAAATAGCTGACTGTGTGTTATTAGGAAACCCAGATGAAATTCGCAAAATAGCTGAAGATTTAGGGTTAATTATACCAAAAGGGCTAAAAATTAAGAATCCTAACGATTTTAGAGTTAAGTACTCTGAAAAACTAGTAGAAATACGTAAAACTAAGCAACAAATAAACAAACAAATGGCATTATCTATATTGGAAGATGATATTGTTGTTGGCACCATGATGCTAGCACTAGGCGAGGTGGATGGACTTGTCGCTGGAGCCTGCAATCCAACGGCAAATACCTTAAGACCAGCATTTCAAATAATAAAACCCAAAGAGAAGCTAGTATCCTCGGTATTTTTTATGCTAATGCCTGATGAAGTTTGTATCTACGGCGACTGTGCAGTAAATCCTAACCCTACTGCTGAGCAATTAGCTATAATAGCCTCACAAAGTGCACATTCAGCACAGTTATTTAATATATTACCTAAAATTGCTATGATCAGCTACAGTACTGGTATCTCTGGTACTGGAGTAGATGTAGATTTAGTGCTTAAAGCTACAAATATAATTAGATCTCAAAGGCCTGATTTGATTATAGATGGGCCATTGCAATACGATGCAGCTTCTGTTATTCAGGTAGCAAAAACTAAAGCCCCACAAAGTAAAGTAGCAGGCTCAGCAAATGTTTTTATATTCCCAGATCTTAATACTGGAAATACCACTTATAAAGCCGTACAACGTAATGCTAACATCATTAGTATAGGCCCAATTTTACAAGGTTTAAACAAACCAGTAAACGATTTATCTCGTGGTGCCACCTTAGATGATATTGTGTATACAATAGCGGTTACAGCTATTCAAGCACAATAAGAATGCGCTTGCTTTAGTAACAGTTTTATGGTATTATATCCCTAAACTTAAGGATAATCGGGATATCGGTAAGTCATAAGGAAGTGATCATGGTAGCAGTTAAATCTAGACAATACAGTGAAACTTCAAATAATTACAATAAACGTAAGGATGGATTCTTAAAAGCTAGGAAAATTACGGGTTCACTATGTGGATTTGTAGTTACTTCAGAGCAAGAGCTAAATAATCACATAAATAACGATAATCCAAGAATATTAGTACAAAATATCGGCGACCGAAAAACTACGATACTAGAGAACAAAATAGGCGGTTTTGACATGTTTTGCAATAAACCTGAACCTACTACTCTAGTACTAAGTGGCGGTGGTGCTAAAGGTTGTTGTCTTCTAGGCGTACAGAGAGCGCTAGAAGACGTGGATAAATGGCAGAATATCAAGAAAGTATCTGGAGCTTCAGTAGGTGCAATGTCAAGCTGTTTAATGAGCACCGGAATGAATTCTAATGAGCTAAAAAGCATCATAGATGATATGAAGCCACATGCTATGGCATCTAGTTATGAGACTGTAGAAGATGAATTAACTCCTAGATGGATAAATAACGGTAGTGAAGATATTATACTAGCTACCAAGAAACGCCACCTAATAGATGAAAATAATATACCAAAAACTATACTAGAAAAGATAAAGTATTATTTTTTATTATTAGTTTCTTTGTTTATCGGTAAAGAAAGAAGGGCTTGTAAATTAGAAAAATTTTTATGTTATGTTACCTCCTGCTATTTTCTAAGAAAAATTAATGAATTAGATCAAGAAAAACAAACAGAAATTCAAGACTTAGTTGATAAATTAACATATCAAAGAGATAACCCTATGATTGCAAGTAGGGAAGATGCAAGAATTACTTTTGCTGACTTAAATAGGCTATCAAAATATCTACCAGATATGAAAGAATTAGAAGTAAACACTACGATAATAGTAGATGGTAAAGCACAACCATTTATTTATAACAGTGAGAATACTCCTGATATGGATATATACACTGCTGTTCGTATATCTGCGTCTCTTCCTATATTATTTCCAAAGTATGAAAAAAACATCTTTACTGATGACAACCAAGAAAAACTAAAAGTTCTACAAACAGATGGTGGATGTGCTATAAACATTCCTACAGCAGGTTCCATAAACCCTAAAGAATTAACTAATAGCCATTATATAGACGACTACAAAGACAATATAGTGGTTATATATGGTGATAATTTAATAAATTATCTTTGTAATAGTCGACGACCTAAATATCATATCAGACAATTTTTGCGAGATCGTGTTACAAATGTAAAAGTATCTCATTATCGTAATGAAGAATATAACGTAATGGAACATAAGTATCTTGATCAAACTGTTATAACTAAATTAAAAATTACGCATAATGGTAAGCCTATAACTAATAACACAACAAATTTGTTAATCCCAGAAGAAAATATACTTGCATTTCAAAATTCTGCCTATGAAGATGTAACAGCTCATGTTGAAAAAACAAAGACTGAACTGCTAGGTAATCATTATACAACATTAAAAGAAGCATTATTTAATTTGAAAGATATACATTTAAATAGTTTCTTGAATGATCTTAATCAGCAGCAAGATGAAAATAACCTAAGTGTTATTAGTAGTGCTACTGAAGTAATAAACATGCGAAAAGAAGCAAGTGTTATCATGGATGAAATAAAGCAAGCTGTAAGTTTATATGATGATAATATTAATTGCTCTAAAGAAGAAAAAATTACAGGTTTAAAAGCAATACTATCTACTCTAGACGATAAATATGCTAAAGAAAAAGAATTTAAAGCTTGGTTTAGTATTGAAATGCATAATAGTAAAGATAAACACCTAAATAGGTATCTTGATCTAATTAATGACAATAGCGATGAAAGCAATGATTCAGATTTTTTATCGGCTTTATACAAAGAAGGCAAAAAGCGTAGTCACAAATATGCGGTTTACAATCTAATTACAACAGAAATAAACCCGCTGATATTTAAACTGGGACAATCAAATGGAAATATTGCATTGCTAGAGAATGTTAAAACATCTTTACTTTGCTCTGAAAATGTAAAAGAAGTAGATAATATGATAGCTCAATTAAATGATCTCTATGAACTTACTACTATAGACAAAATACAAAACATATTTAACGAGCTGAAAAATAAATTTCAAGGTGTAGAAATAGAATATTCTAAACCTTGTGCTACCAAGTTGGTCTAATTTGTGTGCTATAACTAGGTTCTAGAGCTAAATCTTTTTACTAAGACCTGAAAAAACGTATCTTCAAGAAGATATCTTTAACTCCTCTGTTCTGTAACTCAGTAAGTACTCCTAGCCAGTAATTTGCCCCTTAAACATCACGTTTATTCTATACTTTTAGATTTTTTATGCTTTTTTAGAATTTTAAAACATCTTATATTTTTTATTTTCACCCTGACTTATTGAGAAGTTACGATTTTACACATTTAAACTGCGTAACTGCTTAATATAAAGAGGTATTCTTTCTTTTATTATTGATTTCTAAGCTAATTTTATTTGCTGTGTAACTTGAGTTAATTATTTGCAATATTAGAGATTATTAGCTATATCGTTTAGTTGTTTTTTATATTGATATTTTCGTTCGAATACTATTTCAGCATATAAACGCACATCAGGTCTAGGTTCATGTTTTAATATGTAACCAAGTGTGCTTGGAGTAATATACCCATAATAAAAATAAAGAGGACCTATTGTATTTAGATCATCTCCAGTTACTGATATATTCCTAGTGTTTAGTAAGATTTGTTGGAAGCATAATCTTATAGTATCTTTAAATGTTTGACTGAAGTTTATTTGTTCTAGTTTAATATAAAAATCTAAAAATTGTTCATCGGCCATTGATTCTGCACAATAGTATAACCATTGAGTGAGATCACTATTTGTTAGAGTAGCACCTAACCCTATTAATTCATTGAGAATATCTATATTAGACGTATCGTTAAGATTGTGTAGCAACAGATAATTTAGCGAAACGTCTGTAAAAAAATTATATTGTGTATAAAGCATTTGTATTATTGCTACTTTATTGTGTTTAATAGCTAGATCTAATATAGTGTTTAATACTTTATTATATAATTTATGCTTTGTTAATACGGTTGCAATGTTATTTATTTGGTTTGTATTTTCAGATAACACCAGTTTGTCAAGTGTTGATTTTTTAACCTTAGCTCCTGATACTATTAAATGATTGAATAATTCTAGACTAAATTCATTAGAAAATAAGTCGGCTAATAAATAATCACATGACTTTAAAGTGGCAAAGCAGTGAGTAAAATGTAATTTTTTAATTAGATCTAGTTTGTTTAAATATACAGCTTGATTTACTATATCGTGTAATAGCTCAGCGGATTCTAGTATTTCTAGTTGTTGCTTTTTAAGGTTGTCATCAGTTGATTGCAGTAATAATTCAAGATCTTCAACTGTAAATTTTGCACCTACGTTTATTAGCTTGTCTATTAATTCCATGTTTTGTTCGTTATTTAATTGATCTTTTAATAAACAAGATAGCATATTTTCAGTATAATGATTATAATCAAAAAATAGGGTTTTAAGAGTCGCAGTATTATTTTGAATTAGATAACTATTTATTATGTCTAGAAGCAAATGTGGATACATATTATTGTTTGCTATTAATTTAATTGCTTGTTCTACCTTAGATTTGTTTTTACTAAGTAGTGCATTATCTAATAAATCTTGTGATGTTTCAACCATTAAAATATAATCATCAGACTTTGCATCGACACATTCTTCACCGCTTGGGGTAATGCTAGAACTATGGTCGGTTATATAGACTACTGAGTAGGGTGATTCTGAACTATTTATAGTATGTTGATCTTTTGCTGTTGTTAAATATTGGTTAACATTAGCTATAGCTACATAATTACTACTTTGCTGACTTTCTGGTTTATTATATGCTTCTTCAATATTAATTGGTGTTTCTGTTATATTTAACATAAGTTGTTCCATAAAAAATAGTGATGATATCATTAGAGTAATTATTTGTAGTTAAGTTCAAATTTGTTACTAACTCAAGTTACGCAGTAGAGAAAATTAGTGTGTAATGAAGCAATGAATATTGAAATGATTAATTTATACTCAGATTACTTAATTTCTTCTTTTGGAAAAACAACAGCAACTGGTATCTCTGAATTATTAAATGGTGCATATAGCCATGATCAATTTACACGATTATTATCGAATAACTCTTTTGATAGTAGTCATTTGTGGAAATTAGTTAAATCTAAAGTTAGAGAGATTGAAACTAACGATGGTGTTATTATTTTTGATGACACTATTCAAGAAAAAAAGTATAGCAAAGAAAATGAGCTTATCTTATATAATTATGATCATACATTAAATACTACAATAAAAGGTATATACACGTGGCAGATGGAAATGCGGGTTTTCAGCAAGTGATTATAAGTTTTTAGCCAAGGCAGTGTTTCGCAGGTTTAG
>CAKMZJ010000064.1 GCA_929200395.1 Candidatus Gorgonimonas eunicellae
ATTAAACCATTTTACTTAGCCCTGAAACCTAGCATTTTCATCTGCCACGTGTATAGGTCATCTTAAAACACAAAAACGGCATTTTGAAGTTTAACGTATATTTTCTTTTAAATACTTTTTGCTTGTATTTTAATTTACTAAAGAACATTAATTGTTATCCATAACAACTAACAAACATAAACAAAAGACCAATTAAAACACTAAAGTTTAGAATTTATAATAAATTATCTTTTATATTGAATATGACATATAATCATACAAGCAAGTTACTTTATAACAATAACAATAAATTCAATATGGAAATAATAAAAACTAGTTATTTATACTCAAACTAGAAAACGCACTACATTTAATTTAACCTAAAATATTACACACCTTCTGCTTGAAGATCGGTATTTTAGAACTACGAGCAAGATCAAACCCAAGACAAATTATTATAAAATGCTTGCGGTTATTACTACGTTTTATAAATTTTTGTTAGTATTTATTAAATATAAACCTACACAATACTAATACAGCTAAAAACTTATAATTTTGCACAAAAACTCGTAATCTTAATAATTATTATATTAGAATAACTAACAGCATGTAACCATACTAACTAGCAACCCTAAATAAAACATAAGACAGATGTGTTAAATACAAGGTCAAAGAAGACTTTAAAAACTTAACTTAATATTAAAGTACAAACATCAATACTTAATACAAAATCTAAGATTATTAGTATCTTTTAAGATACTAATAATCTTAGATATAACAAATAATAAAATACACTATAGAATATACTTTATTCATATATGCAATATGATAAGAAATATAAATTTTCAACAAACAATTAAATTATAACTCTTAAAATTAGGAAACCATCTAAAAACCTAGTAAGACTAAATTAATAAACACCAACTAAAATCAAAAGGATAACTCTGTGCCTATTAGAAAATAAATATTCCATTTTTCATTAAAACAACCCAAAACATAGTTAGTGTTTTACCTTGAGTTTAATATCAAGAAGCTAACACTTTCTATATTTTAAGCTGATAAATACATATAAAATCTTAAATAAGACGCTTATTTAATTTCTGCTTTAGCTCCAGCTTCTTCAAGCTGCTTTAATATGCTTTCAGCATCGTCTTTTGATACAGCTTCTTTAACTGGCGCTGGAGCACTTTCTACTAATTCTTTAGCTTCTTTAATTCCAAGACCTGTTATAGTTCTAACTACTTTAATAGTATTTACTTTTTTCTCTCCTACAGCAGTAAGAATAACATCAAATTCTGTTTTTTCTTCAACTGCTGCTGGTGCTGCAGCGGCTGCTACAGGGGCAGCTGCAACGCTAGCTGCTGAAACACCAAACTTATCTTCCATAAGTTCTACTAGCTTTACAACATCCATTACAGATAGTTCTGCTAATTCATCTAAAATTTCTTCTACAGGGCGAGCCATAATAAACCTCAAATAACTAAATTAAAAATAATTTAAATTGTTTCAAATAATCACAAAGTACAAGCTATTCTGCTTTTTGCTTTTCATCTGCAACAGCAGATAATGTGCGAACCATTTTTTCTGGAACAGCATTCATAGTTCTTGCTAACTTGCTAATAGGTGCTAATAATGTAGACATCAATATAGCAATAGCTTTGTCTTTAGTTGGTATGTTAGCTAGAGAATCTAGTTGCTCAGGAGCAAGTAGCTTCCCATCAATTGATAATCCTTTAATTTTAAGATTCTTATGCTCTTTAGCAAAGTCCTTAAATAATCGAGCCGCAGCTCCTGGATCATCTTTAGAAAAAGCTATAACAGTTGGTCCCACTAAAACTTCTTTCAAGCATTTAAATTCTGTTTTTTCAAATGCTATCTCAGCTAAAGTATTACGAACAACCTGAACAAATACATCATCTTTACGAGCTTTTTTACGCAAAGATGTCATTTGATCAGCAGTTAGTTCACTGCTATTACCAACAACTGCAGAAATATGACTATTAGCAACTTTGCCTAATTCTTCAACAATAGACTTTTTGTCTTCTCGTCTTAGTGGCATGGATATTACTCCGGCAATATTTATCCTACAAACATATGGATAGTCACAAAAAAAATACAATTCATCTTTTAATAAAAACTAACTATAGTAATTCTTAAGTATTATATGTGTACAACTGCCTCAAGACTGCAAGAGAACCCCACAAACACAAATAGGTTTATAGAACAGGCATAAAACTCATATATTACATTAGACAACTAGTAAATTAGAGACGATTTTGTATTAAAACTAATCACGGTGATATTCAGAAGTAGTTCACCGTCTACGTAGGAAATTAAGACACTATATTACAACAACCCTAAGGAAAATGTAGTGTCTCCTACGGTCTTTGACAGCTCAGATAAATAGATAATTCAGAAACAAATTATATAAATAGTTAACTGAAGTTTAATATTTTACTGACAGATCAAAGTTAATAAAGCTACAAACAACCTTAACAACTTACTGAGAAGCAATTGATACTCAGTAGGTTATCTTTTGTAAGCTTATATTATTAATTAAACAACTAAGGAACTAGAATCTATAGATATTCCAGGTCCCATAGTGGATGAAACAGATATCTTCTTGATATAAATTCCTTTACTAGATGCCGGCTTTAATTTTTTAAGCTCAGCTAGTAAAGCTTCTATATTTTGTTTTAGGCTTTCAGCGCTAAAATCTATTTTACCAACCCCTGCATGAATAATACCGTTTTTATCTGTTCTGAATCTTATTTGACCAGATTTAGCATTTTTCACAGCAGCGGCAACATTAGGAGTAACAGTACCAACTTTAGGGTTTGGCATTAAACCTCTTGGTCCAAGTATTTGACCTAACTGACCAACTATTCTCATTGCATCAGGAGACGCAATAACAACATCGAAATTTAGCTCACCCGCTTTAACTTTAGCAGCTAAATCATCCATGCCGACAATATCTGCACCAGCAGCTTTAGCTGCCTCTACATTATTACCTTGAGTAAAAACAGCAACTCTGACTGTTTTACCATTACCATTAGGTAAAACTACAGCGCCTCTAACAACTTGATCTGATTTTCTAGGGTCAACGCCTAAGCTCACAGATACTTCAAATGTTTCATTAAACTTTAGCTTAGGCAAAGATGCAAGAATACCCGCAGCTTCTTCAAAAGCATAGCTTTTAGTTCTATCTATTTTTCCAGCAATTTCTTTATTGCGTTTTGTTAACTTAGCCATTAGTTTACTCCCTCTACATTAAGACCGATAGAACGAGCAGAACCGGCTATTGTTCTAATAGCTGCGTCTTCGCTTGCTGCTGTTAAATCTGGCTCTTTAAGTTTGGCAATTTCTAATAACTGTTCTCTTGTTACTGTTCCAACTTTTTCAGTATTTGGTCTGCTAGAACCTTTCTGTAATTTCGCTGCTTTCTTTAAAAGAACTGATGCAGGCGGTGTTTTTATTTCAAAAGTAAAGCTACGATCACTATATATAGTAATGATAACTGGTGTTGGCATACCAGCTTCTAAATGCTGAGTTTTAGCATTAAACGCTTTACAAAACTCCATTATATTAGCACCGTGCTGTCCTAACGCTGGACCTACAGGTGGAGACGGATTCGCTTTTCCTGCTGGAACTTGTAACTTTACATAAGCTTGTACTTTTCTAGCCATATTTTCCTCTTTAGTGGGTGTTGTACGCCTTATTTATTAACTATAAATAAGGCTCCCCAAAACATTAAACTGACAAATCAATATAAAATTGGTAATTCTACTTTAAAAAACATCATAAAGCAAACAAATATTTAATTAATTTAACTATTAACCTTTTTCTACCTGTGAGAACTCTAATTCAACTGGAGTAGACCGGCCAAATATCATAACAGCCACGCGAAGCCTGTTTTTTTCATAGTTCACTCTTTCAACAACTCCATTAAAATCTGAAAAAGGCCCATCAATGACTCTTACAGTTTCTCCAGGAGCAAACAGAATTTTAGGCTTAGGAGCTTCAGCACCGTCATTAATTCGTTGAAATATAGCATCTGCCTCTTTATCGCTTATTGGATAAGGCTTATCTCCACCACCTAAAAACCCTATAACTCTAGGGGTGTCTTTTATCATATACCATGCTTTTTCTGTCATTTCTACATGAACTAAAATATACCCAGGAAAAAATTTACGCTCACTTTTATACTTTTTCCCGTTTTTTATTTCAACAACCTCTTCAGTAGGAACTAGTATATCACCGAATAAATCTTCTAATTTGTTTAACTTAACTCTATCCTGAATTAATCGCATTACTTGCTTTTCTCTTCCAGAATGAGTTTGAACTATATACCACCGTTTAGACATAGCACCCTACCCTACCATTTTCTTAATAGACCAGCCTAACAGGGAATCTATCCCAAAAAGCATGATACCAACAACTATAACAGCAATCACTACAACTATAGTAGTTTGAATTATCTCTTGCTTGCTAGGCCATACAACTTTTTGAACTTCGGCCTTAGCCCCTACTAATAAAGCCGCAACACTTTTACCTTTTTGTGTTAAATAAGCAATAAAAATAGCCACAGCTCCCATAAAGCAAAGCCCTAACACTCTCTTAAAAGATGAATAGTCAGTAGCAAAATGGTAATTACCATATATACCTAAGGCGACAACAACCCAAACGACACACCATAGAATACTATCTGCAAAACCCTTACTCTTAACCGAGTCTATATTTTTTTCACTCATCTACTTTCCTCTAAAACAATATCTAAACACTATGCTTGCAAAAATCTTAACTGCATATACGCTTTAATTAAAGATACTCATACTCAATTCTTTAAGGTGCAATATTTTAACCACTGTCCTTTAAGATACTAAAAACATAACACACTAACACAAAAAGAAACAGCTTTTTAATCCTAAAGTAGCACCTCTAAATAAAAATTAAAATCATATCTCGATTCATCAATTTGTTAACTTAATATTTTTATTATCACTAAAGATAACTTACTGATAATCAGATAACGCTGATAAATTTACACAACAACCATACAGCCGATGGATACTTTTCAAAATCAACTCAAAAGAAACACCAAAGAATGCCAGCTTCACTTCAGAATACTCTAATAGAGAAGCTCAACACCTTAACAACCTCTACGCAACTATAGTCTATACACGTGGTAGCTGGAAATGATTTTCAGCAAATGATTATAAGTTTTCAGCCAAGGCAACGCTTCGTAAGTTTAGTACCGACTAAATCAAGAAATACTAACGCAGGATAAAAGCCTAGAAACCTTAACCTTTGGGCTATTAAAAAGGTCTACTTCATCGTTAAAACACTTTGAAATTCAAGTGATATTATTGCGATATTTTTCCTTGAGTTAAATCTTTTTACTAAACTCTGAAAAAATCTATTTTCAAATTAAAGGTGTATAAAAGATGGGTGCACATTCTTAGTTATGGATATGATTTTAAATCTCAGAATATATTAGCCATAAAATGTGGCAGGCTAGGAGGGAATCGAACCCCCAACCCTCGGTTTTGGAGACCGATGCTCTACCAATTGAGCTACTAACCTACAAGGAATTGGTTAATCTAACTTATAAAAACGATGCGTCACTTTATAATTTGGAGCACCTACTAATAACATCTTTAATTTGCACCAAACTTTATTATGAATAAATACTTAAGCTCAAAACATCCTCATTGTATTATATCTTGAGTCTTACAAAAGCAACATTAACAGCTATTTTAACTACATATTTTTTGTTCTTAGATTAGATTAATACACAAATAGTTAATGCATTTAAAATTTAATTTTTGTTTTCAAACAAAACAACTATTGCCGTATTATTCTTTACATAACACCATATATATTCAAAACCAGTATAACCGCTCTTAAAACTCAGAAACAACCTAAAAACATACCCCAAGTAAAACTATAAAGATTTACAAAGCATTGTATAATTCTACCTGGTGCTCTTAACCGGAGTCGAACCGGTGACCTCATCCTTACCAAGGATGCGCTCTACCTACTGAGCTATAAGAGCTAATATGGAGCGGATAGCGGGAATCGAACCCGCATCAACAGCTTGGAAGGCTGTAGTTCTACCATTAAACTATATCCGCAAATACATATGAGAAACATACAACTAAAACAGCAAAATACATGGTGGTGGGGGCTGGATTCGAACCAGCGAAGCTTTCGCGTCAGATTTACAGTCTGATCCCTTTGGCCGCTCGGGAACCCCACCTATGATCAATATTAATATCTGCTATTCTATCTATATAGATTTTATTGTCAACACTTTAGTGTAAATTAAAATAAATTTCTAGCAAATATTCAAATTAAGACAATCGATTAACAGAAAATTTAATTACTTTTTGCAAGCCATCTTTATATTTAGAGTTTGGAATCTGCGCAATGCAGTTTTCAGCTTGCTTTGCATACTCTAAAGCCTTCATTTTAGCATATTCTAACGCATCACTCTTTACTACAGCTGCTATCAGCTGCTCTATGTTTTTGTCGGTGTTATTATTATTAAATATATGCTTTATAAGATTTTTTTGTTCTAGATTGCCATTTTTTAATAAGTAGATTACAGGCATTGTCATTTTACCGTCAAAGATATCATCTCCTATTTTTTTACCGGTAATGCTAGCATCTCCAGAGTAATCTAATACATCGTCTATCAGCTGAAATGCAATTCCTATAGCACAGCCGTAATCTTTAAGCGACGACTCAATATAACTTGGAGCATCAGCGAGCATTGCCGCTGTTTGACTAGCCGCTTGAAATAACATTGCAGTTTTTTGCTTTAATATCTCTATATATAAATCTTCTGTTATCTCGGTATTTCCAATATTTATTAGCTGCAATACCTCGCCCTCAGATATTTTATTTGTCGCATTCGCTAATACAGATAATACACCTTGGTTGTTTAGTTTTACCATTAGCTGAAAAGCCCGAGAATATAAAAAATCTCCTACCAATATAGTTTCTGGATTTTTCCATACAGTATTAGCTGTTTTTTTTCCGCGACGCATCTGGGAGTTATCAACCACATCATCATGTAGCAAAGTTGCAGTGTGTAGCATTTCTATAATAGCCGCAAGCATTGCATGATCTTCCCCTTGATAGCCACAACTTTTAGCCGCGAGAATAGAAAGTATAGGACGCAAGCGTTTTCCGCCAGAGCTGACTATATATTTGCTAATCTTATTAATTAGCTCTATATTTGAATTAAATCCATTTAGCATATAAGAGTTCAGACAATTAATATCTTTCTTAATTAATTGGCTTATCTCTGAAAATAATAAATTGTTCATCTAAGTAATCTTGCTTATATAATATATGATAAGGTATAGTATTTGCAGGCTTCAATTATGTCAACAAACAAATTTATTAAATTATCTTTATTCTAATAACTCTAACTTCCATAATTTTATTTTGTTACATTCACTAATAATACAAATCTATATTTACCTAAATTAGATTAACTATACCCCCCAAGGTTCAACATAAAAACATTTTATTTATTACACGATCATATTCTTTTAATGACAGATTTACCCTGAGCAACTACAATGAAAAGATACATAACTGTAATACTTATTAGTTTAACTTCTATACTAGCTAACGGGTCACAAACAAATTTAACAAACAACTCGCATCCTAGCATACAAGAAACATTTATAAAATGGGATAAAGCAACTCATTGCTTGCTAATCGATCAAACAAAAATACATATTGGAATTGATGCTATATTCGGCTATTACACTAACGAAGCTCAATATGCATCGTATGGCTTAGAAACTCAAATATTTAAATATTCAAAAATAGTAGTCCCTATTAGTATCAACTATAAAAACTTCTTTGCTAGTATCGATTTTGCTCCTTTTTACGATTCAATAAAGGCAGAAGAACCACTAACTAAAATTCCACCACCTACACCAAATCAACAACGCAACATTTATATTAATTTTGATTGGTATAAAAATCTAGGAACTAGAAATTATTACCTTGGAAGAATTCCAATAATAGAAGCTTACGCTGGTTATCAGCCTGCTCAACACCATAAATTTACAATAGGGCGCATAAAAAATGAAGTAGGACTTACCGACTCTATAACACCTTGGAGCGATGATGGTTTATTTTCACCTATGTCTTATTGGTTATCACGAGATTTATATTCTGGCATAGCTTATTTATATGAATCAAACTATGTTAATTTAAACGCAAAGGTTTTTTCTGGCAATAATCCTATGAAAGGATATGCTAATTATCTTAACCACATTCAAACCCCCAACCTTAAAGCAAATAATACTGGTAGCTACTCACTAAATATTGACATCAATGTTAAAAATCTACTAAATTTAGACAATAAAATAAATATCATCTTTGGAATCATAAAAAATACACTAAGCTCCACTTGGAATAAAACCATACTACCAAAACCAGATGGCAAAAGAAGAAATGATGTCTACGCAGTTGGAACTATTATTAGTCTACCTATAAATGATGCTTTTTCAGCTGAAATATTTTCACAATATACTTGGTATTTATCTGGTTTATCTGAAGCCTCCAATCAAAACGATTATAAAAATAACAGATTTCGAGATATAACACAGTCAGGTTACTTTATAGGCACAAACCTAATTTATAAAGATCTTTCTATTGCATATACTTATGAAAATTTTGACCGTTTCGATTCAAATATTTATGATTTATTTTTAAATAATCATATACCTAATAAATATACACTAAAGGCACTTCAAGACTTAAAACAATCTAGTCATATTATTAGTATTAAATATGTATTAAATAATTATACATCTATTAATATTAACTATCACCATATCTATAATCCATTAAAGTGGACTTCGTATATTATGGATTCCCATCAAGATTGCCGGTTTAGTCTTACGTTGCATATCAAATTTGATTAACAAAAAACTATGCTACTTCTATTATTCTTGCTGATTTAAAACTTTTTGCTGTTTTTTTAGTCTATTAAATTAGTATTTAAATTATAAGGACTATTCATGCAAAGCATACAAAACGGAGAAGCAACAAATAGCATCAGCAATGATACAACTCAAACTACAAAAACAGTTGAAGTCATTACCACCAATACCCCTAACGCTCAGCCAGCTAATTTAACACCAATAACTAATTATAAAATCACTAGTACTGAAAATTGTTTTGCAAATATAGAAGAACAAAAGCTTATTTTGCATTTTAAAAATGGCGGCAGTATTGAAGCATTAACCAATGAGCAACTAGTTATATTGTCTGATTTATATAAATTCACTACAGATGATTTAATCAAAATACAGCACAATATAGGTTTCTTTTATTATTTAAATAACATGAACATAATGCCTTTTAATAAGCTACCAAAAAAAATAAAACAAAATATAGAGATAGCTAAATTAGCTTTTGCTTGCGGATACCATGAATTTATAGCCTATATACCTAAAGAACAGCAAACACAACAAATATGCGATAATGCTTTTTATGGTTTGTTAAAGAATATTGGAGAATATTTTTGCTATTTAGATGACAAATTTAAAACTGCTGACATGTGTTGGTTATATTTAAGATATGCAAAAAAAATAAACTTTTCATTAATTCCCACTGAACTACGTAATGAGTTAGCAGATGGGTTCATAGAAAAAATTAAAGAAACAAAATTTAGCGATATAAAAATCAATGGTTTACAATTTCAAGGAATACACCTATTACCTGCATCTAGTTTACAAGAAAACCCTGAAATTACAGCGATAGCTTGTATAAGCAATGTAAAGGCCATAAAAAATTTCGATTCTGAGGTTATAAATAATGCAGTGTTACGGTTAATAGCAACTAAAACAATTGTTTGCATACCTGAAGATAGCATTAATATAGAACTAGTGTTAATTAGAATAAAATCCGCTAGCTCTTTAAGCAAAAAAGAACTTGATATAATTAAAAGTTATATTCCTAAGCATAAAACCATAATACAAGATGCATTACTAGCATCACCAGATAAAAAAACGGAATTATTTTTATTACTTAATGATAGCCTAACAGAAGAACAATGTATTGCATATTGTAATGAAAACCCGTATTTATACACAAATCTTCCTGATCATTTCAAAGCAAATAGCGAGGTAATCAAGAGCATTTTAGCTAAAGATCCTTACAATATCAGCATTATAAACAAAGAATACTTAACTCAAAAACATTGTACCGAAGCTTATAATAATATACCATCGGAATCTGTAATTGGATTTAATACACAAGAGATTATTAATTATAAAAACAATAAACAGCTATTTATCAACGCTGTACCTACCGAATATAGAAATTTATTTATGTGGTTTTATTTATGTACAAGCATAGATAGAAAACATATGCATGATATTCCTAGTTGTTTATTTGCCAAAAAAGTTTTAACAAAATTAATTAATGAATATATCCAATGGGGCAATAGATTTGATCTTATATTTATTGAAGATTTATTTAGCTATAATTTATTAGATGATCAGAGCAAGCATAAAATTTTAAACCATACTACTTCCTGTTGCGCTAGATTCTCTACGGCATTATTTTCTATCTTAAAATCTACTAAAATACCAGAGACTTTTAAAAACCAGGTATTAAATAATTTAAAAAATGGTGAGTTTAATTCCCCACAATATCCTATAGCAGCAGAGCTTTATAGTAAAACTAATCCACTAAAACGAACATTAGCTCCAGTTACCGTTCTCAACTTCTTATCTTCATGCTATCAATCTACTAATGCTAATAAAGAAACTCATATTTCTGCAATAGCTCAATCTTTAAAGAATCATTTAAATAAAGAATTAGCTAATTTACCCTTAGATGAAATAAATAATGACTTCTCTCAGGCTAAAGTAACAGGAGGCAGAACTATCCAAGTAAACACTTCAGAAACAACAGCTATATTTTATAAATTCAGAAAAAAAGACGAACCTTTAAATGAATTTATTAAAGAAGGCTATTTTTTAGAGTTTTTACATACAACTGATGCTGGAAAACAATTACGTAGTCAGTTGTGGAGCGATATACCAACTTTACAGAAAATGGTAAGCATACCTGTTAATTTATTGCCTGATTGTGCTTTTAACTGCGAAGATAGTTTTGAGAGATATAACGATGGTAACAATGTAGAATGCGTTGATGTCTTAATCTTTGCAGGATCCAAAGATTATTTACAATATGCACATAAAGTTGATATTGCCAATCCGCAACAACCCTTTATTAAATCAGAAACTGGCTTATTAAAAGCTTGCCATGATATTGGCGTTTTCATGTCTCATGGTATATATCATACATCCACATTGCCAGCATTTCATCATATGGGAGATAATCGACGCTGGATTGCTTTACATATGCTACTAAGACAGCTACATGATAAACCCGTTAGAGAATTCCCTCAAGAGCGTACAGAATTTAGCATGGTGGGCACGTTAGAATGCTGGGATACAATAGCAACTGCAAGACCAGATTACGGCTGGACAGGCATACGTGATTTAGCTGATTGTGAATTTTATGGCGAAATATTTACTACATTAACTAGAACAGGATGCCAAGGATTAAAACTATTTCAGGCGGTAACACAAAATATTTTAGCCGCTAATACAACTTGTGAATGTTTACTGGCTGCTATTTTACTGTACGCACGGCTGCATAACTCACAAGATAGTTACCATTATAAAAATAAAGATCAGCATAAACAAACTGCTAAATTTATCGAAAATTTATTTACAACATTTTTAAAAGCAAGAGTGCAAAATGAAACCATTAATTTACAAGAATTTATGCAATTAACTAAAACCGATTATACTACATGGCTCAATCGTGCTACTACTGAGCTATTATACTGGACAGCAAAACAAACAATTATTACATCTAATGAAACTGACAATACAGATAAACTAGATATTTATGATTGTTTTGCTAACCATATACATCAAGGCAAATTACCTGATATATTGTTTGATGATGATATTGTTCCTTCTTGTATAGAATACCCTCAATCGTTTACTAATATAGGTAATAGAAACGGCAACAATTTGGGTCCTTATAATTCTATATTACCTTTATTAGCATTGTTAAATTTTATGATATTACTTAACGCTAGACTTAATGAAAATAGCTGATACAGAATGAAACTCAAAACACTCTAGCTAACTTCACTAAAAAGCTACTATGTTAGTATATTTTTAAAATTCTAGTTTACATTTTTTTTGCATACTATCATCTCAGTAGCCTACTTTCTTCTATTTCTCTTGCTTGAACTTCGGCAAATAGCTCTTGCCACTCCGCATCATCTATATCAAACCCAGATGATCTAGTATTATTTCTATGAGAAAAAAAACTTTGCTGTGGTAATAAATAAGGACGAGAAACCGTTATATGTTTCTCTCTTGTAGCCACTTGTGGGTTTGTTTGCCTAATACTTTTGCTGTAGTAATTATTTTGCTTTGTTGCTTGCTGTTTAGTCTGTTCACTACTTTCTCTGCTGGTAACCTTATAACTTTCTTTAATTGTACCTAGAAAAGAATTTTCATTCCTGCTTGGTAGCTCAAAAATACCGTTACCATCCAATGGGAAATCTATTCTACATACTGGGCAATGACTATTAGCAAGCCTTAGATAACAATTTGCACATACAATATGCTCGCATTTCCTTATTTTTAAAGTTTTTTCATACAGTATCATACATACACAACAGGTTAAGTTGTTGATTAAATCATTTGTTGCTTTACAGTTTTCTTTTGGAATAGATAACTTTTGCATCTCTCCATGTTGCGTTAAAAAATCAATAGATAAGTCGTTGTTGGAATTGATCAAAATATTACACCTTATTTTATTGTTAAATTTATTGTTAAATTTATTGTTTTGCTTATTAGCTTGCAGCTATAATGTTTTGCTTTTGCAATTCTTTAATAACAGCTTCTACTTTATTGCCTCTTTTTGGTAAAATACTAAGAAACTCACTATATTTTTGTTGATTGGTAGATTTACTTTGAATTATTGCTTTATTATTTTCACTAAGTATATCATACTTAACACAGCTCTCTAATAATCTGATGAAATATGTTGTATCTTTTTTAAATGCATTTATGATGTTAAATGTGTTTCTTTGTAGTAAAGTTCTCTTTTCTAAAGATAGAGAACTTATAGTTTGTGGTAGTTCTAGCTCGAGCAACTCAACTGGCTGTTCTGCTAATTTAGTACATGCTCTAGTGAGTATACTTTTTTGCTCTGCAATATCTGTTATATTTTGATTTGTTAAATATTGGATTACTCCATCTACGATTTTATCATAATTGCTATTAGCTTCTTGAGCTATACTCGAATTTTCTAAAGATACGGTATTATTTATATTAGTATTCATGTTTTGATCTTATCCTGTTGCAGGTTATTATTAATGTATTAGTTGTTTGGTTATATTACTTAGTTAAGTGACCAAAGTTATATAACACAAGCGTTAAAGGTTAACACTACATACTATACACGTGGCAGTTGGAAATGCGGGTTTTCAGCAAGTGATTATAAGTTTTTAGCTAAGGCAGTGTTTCGCAGGTTTAGTGTCGACTAAATCAAGAAATACTAACGCAAGATAAAAGCTTATAAGCCTTGCCCTGAAACCTAGCATTTCCATCTGCCACGTGTATAGACAAGCCTTTTAGTGAATTGTTCGATAAAAATTTTTATATTTATAAATAGTTTTTCTGCTATTGCATATATATAAAATAAATATAAAATAAAGTTTGAACTATTAGGTTACAAATAAAACAAAGATATTGTTACTTAAGAAGTAACACTTAATTTTTCAATTAATCTATAATAATAATAAAAGGTTTTTTATGACAAATATAACTCCCACTCAGATAGCATCTACCGAAAATTTAATTTTTAATCATGAAGATCAGCTTCAAACAAAATTCGCTTATTATGATCATGAACAAGGTACAAAATATAAAAAAACTAATTGTGCATTATTAGTAGGATCTGCAGGAATTATAGGAGGGTACACCGTAGCAACGCTTGTTGACCCTGCTACACGCAATGACATCTTAAAAGGAGTTGGTGCCGGTGTTGCTTCATCAATGCTTTATTTATGGGCAAGTGTTAATAGCTTAAAACCTATTACTAAACGTGGTATATCATATGTTCAAACACAAATAAAACAGGCTTTACATTCAAATTTAACAGAAAAAACAAACATTTGTAAAAATATAGAAGAAATAACAGACAAATTACAACAAATAGAGCCTAAAGCAATAGCAGAGCAACAAGAATTAACTAGTAAGGCACAACAAATATTTGAAGTAGAGACAGCAAAATATAATGAAAAATTCAATGAATTAACCGCTATGCTTGGAAGCTATCTAGCTATACGAGGTTTAGCTACAGATATTTATAAGAATCATGCTAATTATAACACAACTGAACGACCCTGCTCTACTAATTCCCAGAGTGCTAGAAATCATTCAGCTAATTACAATACAGATAAATACATTAAAGCAGGCGCTTCTTTTTGTGTTTTTGTAAACAAAGGCTCTAATGATTGGTGGTCTAAAATAATACTACTAGATAGCTTGAAACCTTGTTTAAGTAAATCAGAAATAACTGTAATAACAAGCTTGCTTGATATTTATCCAGAACCTCCACGTCTGTATAGAACTACAGGCCCTAACGAAAACATTTATGAAAACCTAAAAATTGAAAAACAAAATCTAAATAGTAAAGCGTTAAAACTCAAAGATAAAATTGAAGCATTACAAAAAAAGCACGGTATTGAAGTTAATGATGATGGCAAAATAGTTTTTCCTAATCTTCAAGAATTTACTGCGTCTCTACCTAAATAGCATAGTTAATTTAGAACTTGCTTACAATTTTTGTAAAAGAGCTAATTTATCGATAAAAAGCTGAAGCAAGTTCCAGCATTTTATCTGTAATTGACATTCCTAATTAACATGTGTGTGACATGCTCCCCTCCCTAAAGGAAGGGGCTTCCTAATTCATAGCGAATTGCT
>CAKMZJ010000065.1 GCA_929200395.1 Candidatus Gorgonimonas eunicellae
GATTTGCTACAGGATTTGCTACAGGATTTGCTACAGGATTTGCTACAGGATTTGCCACAGGATTTGCCACAGGATTTGCTGCAGGATTTGCCGCAGGATTTGCTGCAGGATTTGCCGCAGGATTTGCTGCAGGATTTGCTGGGTTTATCTCAGGAGCAGGTAATGGCGATGGATTATTTTCTGGAGGTGTTGCATTTGGTGTCTCTAGTGCATGCACAAGCGCTAAAGACATTATGCATATACAAGCTACTAGTCCAACTGCAACAGCCATTCCACCAGTAGCGAAAGCGATTGCCGCTACTACTCCTAGCGCGGCACCAAGAGCTAATTTCCTGTTGTTATCAATCCATTTACCTATTGTAGAAGCAACATCTTTTACTTTTTGAGGCAAATCTTTTTTGTTTTCTTCAGTTGTGGCTGCTTCGCTTTGCTCAGCAGGTATTGCTGGTAACGGTCTTAAATTTTGATATGTAGGATCAGCTAAAGAAGTACCATCTGTACTAAGATTTTCATAGGTTGATGATAAAACACTAACATCTCCGTATATACTACCATCTTCGGTAACATATAAAGGATTTCTAGAAGATAAGTGAGTTTCACTGCCAGGTGTATTTGTTGTATCTTCTGCTGGCTGCTCATCTTTTACCTCAGCAGGGGTTGCATAGAAATCTTCGTCACCATAATCATCTGGCACTTCTTCATAAATATCCTCTTCTGAATTATCTGCATCTACTGCAGTATTCTCATTATTTACATAATTTTCGGCAGAAGTAATTGTATCAGCTTCTCGTGAGGTTATGCTTGTATTTGGAGTTAGTAGTGTTTCACCTAAATCACAACTATTATTTCTTTCTGTTCTAACGACATTATGGCCAAAAGCAGAAGGATTATCTATTGAGCTATCTTCAGAATTGTTATCATTAACAGGAGGCACAGAACCATTAGGTATATTCATATAATTCCTTAAATTTATTATGTTTTTATTTATAAAGAATATCGTCTATCTTCTAATTTTATCAATATAACTAGCAAATAAATCTATACCTTAAACCTTTATTTTTTAGTTGTCATAATATTGATTACAATTATAGTTTTGACAAATCAAACTTTTGTAAATCAATATGGTTATCTTGTATTGTTATATCCCAACCATAATTATTCCAGTCACCTAGAACATATCTTGTTCCGATTTTATTATGACCTAGAGCAATATCATGTTTATTTGGTCTATGAGTATGTCCATGTATTAACGTGGTAACTTGATATTGGTTCATCAGTTTAATAACCTCGCTATCTGGAATATTCAATAAATCATTTATTATTTGCTCGCTGTTATCTTGAAATTTACTTTTTTTACTTATTGAGTTAGCTAGTTTATTTCTATAAGATAATGGCAATGCTAATAATAATTTAATTACCAACTTATTTCTTATAATTTTTTTGTACCTTTGGTAGCTTTTATCTTCAGTGCAAAGCATATCACCATGAATAAGTAAAACTTGCTGACCTTGATAGCATAAAACATGAGGCTCGTCTAATAAATAGCAGCCTGTTTCTTCGATAAATTTTTTTCCATAACAAAAATCATGATTACCAGACATTACATACAGACTCCTGCCTGTACATACGTATTCTCTTAGCAACTTTGTAATATTATAATGCCATTCTTCCATGGCATCGTCGCCTATCCAAATATGAAAAAAATCTCCTAGAATATATAAAGCATCTGCTTCTAAAGCTCTATTTTTCATATAATGACTAAAGCTTTGAGTAACGTCTTTACGCTCTGGAGATAAATGTATATCTGATATAAATTTTATAGACATGTTTTATACATCTAGCCTATAGTAATAGAGTTTATCACTATGTTATCTACAGGAACATCCTGATGACCGCTGATATGAGTTGTGGTATCTACTTTTTTAATATTATTAACTATATCCATGCCTTCTGTAACTTCGCCAAAAACGCAATATCCCCAACCCGACATATTTTTAGCAGAAAAATTTAAAAAATGGTTATCCGCTACATTGATAAAAAATTGCGAAGTAGCAGAGTGAGGATCTCCTGTTCGAGCCATAGCAATGGTGCCGATATTATTTTTTAAGCCATTATCAGCTTCATTTTGTATTGGAGAATCACATTCTTTGGTTTGCATATCTGTTGTTAAGCCACCACCTTGGATCATAAAATCATTAATAACTCGATGAAATAGAGTATTATTGTAATGACCTTTTTCTGCATAAGAGATAAAGTTTTTTACCGTAATAGGAGCCTTTTCATCATTAAGAAGTAATTTTATACTACCTTTGTTTGTATTCATGGTAACTTTAGTCATAAAGAATTCCTTTAAGTAATAACTAGCTTTTATAAATGATCTAAAGTAGTTGATTATACCAATTTTATTATATACATCAAGTTAAAGCTAGTAGATACGCATAGCAAATGCATCTAAATTTACTATGTTTGCTTAACAAACTCTAAAAACGGTGGCTGATTATATCCCTAGTGACATGCTCCCCGACCTAAAGGATTGGGCTTCTTGATTAAACAAGTGCTTCCTGTGCTAGTGTCCTAACGAACCCTATATCTCAACAGGCTAACTGGGTATGTCCTACCCTTAAAATATAAATATTATGTAACAGTTTTAGAGCATGACTTGTTATTTTGGTTCCATTAACCCCACTTTTTATAAAATGTGCTATGTGTATACTTAGAATTGACAAAGCTAGAAACAAATAATTAGCAATTTTACTAACATCTATTGATGCGATACTCGTATTAGTTATCTGCATGTGCTTTTCTTAAATAATTGTTTTATTCTAACAAAACCTCTATTTGGTGAATTAATAAAAATATACTCATCTACCTCTATACAAATTACAGTTTAATATATACTTTTAGATTTACTATAGAATTATTATACGCGGTAATTGCAAATGCTGATAAGTAAATAGACATTCAGAATATTAAAAAACTCATTAAACTTGGTGGAATATATAAGCTTTATGTGGTATATACACTTAAAAAATAGACTGTAACAATTAAAACTTGGGATGTTGTATTATTACAATTCATAATCAATTTTGGATAGCGTTTCGATGAGCCTTTAAGCATTTAAATTTATATTGACACGATAATATTGAAAGCTTTCAATATAAACTATAATATTTATACTACATTATTAGTTAATATTATTAACATATTTATCTAATAATATGTCTATAATATATTAAGTATTTGTACACAAACTTTTATTTTGTGTTTAATTTTGTAGTACTTTGTATGCAAAATTAATTACTAAATTAGTAATTTTATAATAAATATATAATAATATATGTCGTAAGTATTATTAGTATATTATTGTATATTTATTTGTATATTTATTATATTTTTAATTATTTGATCTATACTTAATATTTATTGAATATAATAAATTTACAATAATATTTTCTATTATTGTGTATTGTTGTTAAAAACTATGCATTATGTTGTTTGCAATATATACATATAGTAGATGAAAATGCTAGAATATATGGGCAAATAAAAAGTTTAAATCTAGATAAAACACCTTGAGATACAATTGTACTTTAAGGTATTTTAACAACGAAATAGACTTTTTAAAAACCATATAATGGCAATGTTTTTAAAGTTTTCTTCTGCGTTAGTATTTTTAAATTTAGGTGACACTAAACCTACAAAATACTACCATAGATAAATATTTATAATCAGTTGCTTAAACTAGCTTTTCAACTACCTAGTGTATGTGCATCTTCTATATAACAGACACTAAAGCAAGTTATTTTAGTTTATTAAATGAAAATATAACTTTGACTATTATTGCAGTAATAAATATAAATGTTGTAACGACGTTTAAAAGCTTAAAACTTGCAGTTTAAAGGTTATTAAAAAGATTTTCTTTATTATTAAAACATCTTAAAGTGTTATTACATTATTTTGATGTTTTGCTTAGCTTGAATTTTTTTATTAACTGGTAAAACTAGTATCTTGAAACTGAAGATGTATGGCAACAATATCTTATAATTATAAAAATGATCATATTTACATTTATTATAAATGTATTTTATTAATTCTATAATCTAAGAAGGGAAAATCAATGACTTTAAAGGGGATAATCAAGCTTGTACAATTGATACAAGAATACCGTTTAACAGTAATACAATGGCAAATATTATTAGTTGTTGCTGAGAATCCTGGTTCAACGATTACAGGGTTAGTCAAATCAGGAAAGCTTACTTGTGGTACTCCTAGTGATATTGCCGTCACAGTAAAAAGACTTGGGGAGGGCAGACATGATCGTCCAGGCATGAGCTTAATAAAAAAAGAGCAACTTAAAAGTGATGCTAGATACTTTAAGTTATCTCTTAGCAGTAAAGGAAAAAGACTTGTTGAAAAAATAAAAAACAAAGCTAGAAGCTATAAGTAAACCTACTACAAATATAACTCTACACCTGCAAATAGCAGGTGTAGAGTTATCTATAATATTAAAATTGATTTATAAACATAGTACGTCTATTAACACATACATTTGTTTTTTAGCCAGCTTACACAACATCTATTAATTCAATATTTACAGGCAGTATTATACAAACTAGCACATCTCTATTCACTTAACATTACACTCATTATTTTTTTGTTATAAGATTAAAAAAATATCCTAAAAATTTATTTTAGCTTTTTTATCTATGTTATAAAAATATTAACGTACACAATCTTACAACAACAGTAGTGCAAATGGCTGCAAACAATCCAGCTATAATATCATCTAGCATAATTCCAAATCCGCCTTTGACTTTTTTATCAAAAAATATTATTGGCCACGGCTTAAGAATATCAAAGACTCTAAATAATATAAATCCGAGTATTATATTTATTGCATTATATTCAAGTAGCCCTAACGTTAACCATAAACCGCAGAACTCATCCCATACTATTCTTGGATCATCTGTAGTGTTGGTATCTTTGCTTGTTTTATCGCAAATAAAAATACCAGCTAATGTTGCCACAGTTAATACTATCCAAAAAGCGGTTGTTGGAAGCTGGTTTATTAAAAAGAATAAAGGCAGGGCCATTACTGTGCCTGCCGTGCCTGGTGCTTTAGATACTAACCCAGAACCCATACCAATAGCTAGTAAATGTATAGGATCTTTATAATTAAATTTTGTCTTCTGTTGTTTTTTCATAATTTAAATATTTATTAATTGCTATTCCACTTATGCTGGTATCCGGTTATATAAAGTGGCTTTTTATTCTCATCGATTATCTGGTTTGAATTGCTCGTTATAACACCAATTTGCTTAATTTGAGGAAATTGCTGCTGTAATAAATTTAACTGTTGTTGATTTTTTTTAGGAATGGTAACAATTAATGTGTAGTCATCACCACCATACAATGCATATTTTAGTGCTTCTTCTTTAGTAACTAAGCTCATTAAGGCGTTTGAGATAGGTATTGATGCTAAGTTAATTTCTGCACCTACATTACTAGTTGAAACTATATGATTTAAATCTTGTAATAAACCATCTGAAACATCTATAGCACTAGTAGCATTTATTGCTCTTAATTCTTGTGATACTTGTATTTGACTTTCAGGATACCAAAATTTTTTTAATAGCTGTGTAATTGCATGTTGATTATTATTAGGTTTATCAGCAGTTAAATAATTTAGCGATGCTGCAGCATCTCCTAACTCCCCAGTAATGCAAATGATATCTCCAGCTTTGGCTCCAGAGCGTAACAAAGATGCCCCTTTAGGTACCAAACCTTGGCACTGTATAGATATACACAGTGGTCCTTTAGTGGTATCACCGCCAATTAAGGCTATATTATGCTTTTGTGCGCAATCTGCAAGACCTTGGCTAAATTTTTCTAGCCAAGCTGTTGATATTTTAGGTAAAGTTAGCCCCATTAAAAAACTATGAGGAATAGCACCCATGGCTGCAATATCACTAATACATACAGCTAATGCTCGATACCCTAGTGCTTCAGCAGAAGCATTTATAGGAAAATGCACACCTTCAACTAAAGTATCTAATGATTGCACAATGTCCATGCTGTTACTGATATTAAACACAGCTGCATCATCACCAATTTTGGCGATTTTATTTGCTTGTGTTAGCTTTTTTGTAGCAAAATATTTTTGTATTATTTGAAATTCATTCATCAGTTAATAATTATAACCTAGTAATTAATCTCTTAAACTTATTGCTAGTTTATCTAGTATACCATTTACATATTTATAAGAGTGTGAACCACCGTATCTTTTAGAAAGCTCTATAGCTTCGTTAATAACTACTTTGTAGGGAATGTCATGCTTATTAGTTAGTTCATAGCAAGACATACGTAAAATTGATAATTCTACAATGCTGATACTATGCAAAGAACGATCAATAACTTTAGATATTTCTTCATCTAATTGAGATGAATTTTCAATTATACCAACTAATAGCTCATTGAAATAATCGCTGTCTAACTTGCTATTAGCAAACACTGGGTTAGCTGCAAATTGCTGTTTTATTGAATTTGCACTAGTTTTAGAAATCTGCCATTGGTATAGTGCTTGCAATAAAAACTCTCTAGATTTTCTGCGATTAGAGATTTTTTTATCTACACTTTTAGATTCTTTATTAGTGCTATTTAAGGAAGTCATCAGTGTCTCCGTCAATATGTGTCCGATACTATAACCACTGATGTACTAATCTTCAAATAGAAGATTACAGGGGTCTGAGAGAAACATCAGCAGCATAAAAATGCTGTAATTCTCCATTAACATTAACAATTATACCACCTTTATTATTTATTCCTAGAGCTGTACCAATGAATATTTTTTCTTCTGCTATCACCGAAACTTGTTTAGTATAAAAAGCATCGAATTTTTTCCATAACTCCATAAAAGAAGGCAAACCATTAGCAAAAAATGTATCTACATTACTAAAAATATATCTAATTAGTTTACTAATAATTATATTGCGGTCTATTGCTGTTTTATATAAAGATTGCAAGCTAGCTATTTTAACTGCCTGTTGTGTGTTACTAGATGGCTGCCCTACGTCGGTATTATTTATTCCTACACCTATAATTATATCTTGGGTCGTCTTGCTAGTTGTTACTAACTCAATTAAAACCCCACCAATTTTATAATAATCATCTCGCTGTAACATAATTATATCATTAGGCCATTTTAATTGAACCTCAGTTTTTTGTATGCTATTAATTGCTTGTACGATTGATATAGCAATTACTATATTTAGACCATAAAGCTCTTGAATAGTATTATTAGCTCGCATTCTAATTGACATGCAAATAGAAGCTCCCGATTTATTGTGCCATGACCTTCCTCTGCGACCTCTAGCTTTAGTTTGATAATCAGCACATAAAATAGTTTTTGTGTTATCGATAAGCGGGATAGACTGAATAACATCATTAGTGGAAGTAACGGTGCTAGCTAAATGCAGATCTATTCCATCTGCAATATTTTTAGGTAAGTTGTTTATAATATCATTATATTTCAACAATGAAGCTTTTGATTTTAGCATATACTTTATAACTAAGTTAGTAGCTACTCTGTAAGTAGCTAAAATAAATAAAAACATCTATTTTAGCTAAAAATTTCGTTTTATGTAAATAATTTTTAGCCTCCATGTTTACCAAGAAGCCGTTAATTTATTTTACACTGCCGTTAATATCTCGAATATATTTCTATGCTGCTTGTTTTTCTAGTTTTTTTATCACCCTCTCAGGATTAATTTCATCAGCTTTATCATATAATTTTGCTGCTAATCTATCCTTACCTTTACGTTCTTGGGCAACATCATCTAAACTTATTAAGTGCCCGTAAGTAGAAACAATTGCAGCCAATCTTCTTTTATGCGGTGATGCTCCGTAATTATCTGGAGATAACGATAACAATAGACCTCTAATATTTTTAGTTGCAACATCTGGAATATCAGGGCATATTAAACTTATAGATTGACGAATAAGATATTCCGCTTCAGCAGATACCTTTGCAAAATCAGCTTCTTCTGCTTTACTAGCTCCTTTTATGCTACTTGTAGAAACATAAAATAACTTCATCTTGCTACCTATTTCTTTTGCATATTTTTGTTGTAAAAAATGATAATATGCCATGTTTTGATACAAAAAAGGAACCATCCAACTATCTTTTCCAGCTGTTCCATTCTTTAGTTCAGCTACTAATATGTTAAAATAATCACATTGAATTAGCTTTTCTATAAGGCTATATGATTTTTCTAAATTAGTACCTGACATGTGTAATTCTTTAGCAATCTTCCAAAAATTACGATGAGAAACTATCTCTTCTCTTGTAAATGATTTATTTACTACCTCTTGTGTTTTTACTTTAGTAGCTTTTTCACTTGTAGGTTTGCTACTTGTAACCTTATTAGCGAGCTGCCAAGCTTGTACTTCCTCTGCTGTAAATTCCTCAGCTAATTCTTGCAATTCATTAGTTTCAACACTATCAGCCTTTTGTTTGCTAGATTTATTTTTACCAGTAGCTGTAACGACTGTAGTGGTGGGTTTTTGAAGTAATGGTTGTTGCTCTCCACTAAGTTTACGTAATACATCTGCTTCTGCACTAAAGCAATTCATATTAATTATAGCAAGATCTTGTAATTCAGGTTCAATACCATCGATTACGGATAACATATTACAATAGCTACTTGCCTTGTCATATAACTTAGCAGCCTTTAAAAAACCTTCAGAGTACATTTTTTCTTTTGCTAAAGAAGCTGTAGTGTCCGCTAACAATAAATATGCTCTATTTATTCCTAAATCAGCCATTTCTAAATACAACTTTTCTGCTTTATTAAATAAATACTGTTTTTTATCTAAAGTTAATTTATTATTTTTATCAAGCAAGTACGTAATTATTTGAGCTATTAAGTATTTACTGCTATTTACATATTTAGTTTTATCTGTTTGCTTAGAGGTAAATTCCAACATGTCTATATCATCTAATAAATCATCATATGAATCTTTATGAGCAATAGCTAACAAAGTAGTTCCTAAAAAAGGAAAAAAAGTTTGATGTATCTTAGCGTCTAAGATTGCTAACTCTTCATCTTTACAATATTGAGGTGTTGAGAAGGTAAATCCTAAAGAATTACCCTTCATATAACCACAGAACATTTTTAATATTATTTCAGGACAACCTTCCCACGATATTGTATCATTAGCTAAACTTTTATAGTCTTTTTCTAGTATATTTAACCACTTTTTTATGTTGTCTTTTATTTCTATATTCTTTGGAGGCGTCTCGCTATTCCTAATAGATACATCTACCCATCTTGCTAGCTGTAGAATACTATTTGCTGATGAGGTAGCAAATATTTCCATAAATCCTATATTTAAAATGGTAGCATACCAAGAATTAAAATCAGTAGTAGGTATGTTATAGCTTATGAATAATTCTTTTGTTTGTTGCCTTGTATCATTAAATTCTCGCTTATATATTTGAGTATATATATCTAATGCTTTAGTCTTAGATAATCCTATTGTTCCAGTGCGATAATTACTAGTCACTTCTAATAATTGGTTAAATAATTTAGAAAACTCACTAACAAAAACAATTCCATTATCAGACAAAATAGTAGTGTGAATACCTTTAAAAATAGGATTATCTAGATTTTTATAATAATATTCAACCCCTAAAGATAGATCTTGTATACCTGTTTTATAATCTTCAAAACCTACATAGTTACTAGCAAACCTAGCAATTAATTCTAAAAAAGTTTCCCTTAAATAGTTATGGGTAGTCAGCTTATGATAGTCTATATTGGATTTATCTAAAAACAATTTCATAATAGCAGCAACCGTAGCTATTTGATTATTTTTGCCCCCGTTGTTACCTAGGATATCCCGTTTAAAAGAATTTGATACTTTTGTATATTTTGTTATTATATCTGTAAAATTAATACTATCAATTTTTTCATAATCTGTAATATTTTTAATAAACATTGAATTGAGCAAACGAAAGCAAACTTCAGATTTTTGCTCTATAAGCTGATCAATAATAATTAGTTTATTTTCATCGTCGTTAATTCTATCATAACAAATATATAGTTGTACTTGAACAATTTCCAACATTTGATCTTCTAATATCACTGTTCCGTCAGCATATTTTCTACCGTATTTATATGGCTTGTCAGGATTGTATTTATTCCATGTTGCTATTATTTCTTGTTTTATAGCAATTAATTCAACAATACTTGTTTTTATTAGATCTTTATATTGTTCTATCACGCTGTCATCTACTAGTGACCATATTTCAACTTTTTGGTAAAGTTGTGATAACTCTGTATAAAGTTGATCTATTTCAGGATATATAAGATAATCGCCAGATATTTTTTGTGGAAATGCTGGTTTATAGAAACAGTATCCACGCTTCTCATTACTAAATGCACCATTTACAAGTGACGTTCTTACTTCAAAAGCATCAATCCTGTCAGGAGTATTTTTTTCCACTTTTCTACTAGATAAATCTTTATTGCTCTGGGGTTCTTGTGTCCTTTCAGCTGCAGTATATCTTTTTTTTGATTTTTTAGACTTTTTAGAGACTTGTTGCGCACCTGAACCGCTAGTTGCTTTTGGTGTACTAGCTGAATTTACTCCATCCAATGGTTTATCCATATTTTACTCCTTTAATAATATTTCTAACCATGTATATATTGAAAATATTGGTTTTCAGCAAGTGATTGTAAGCTTTTAACCTAGGAAGTGTTTTGCAGGTTATACACCTTCTACCTGAAGGTGTATGGTATCGAAAAAATAAAGTAATACTAACGCAGGATAAAAGCTTAGAAGCCTTGCCATCTGGGGGCTTTTTAAGACTGTATTAAACTTAGGGTATGTTATCATATCAAACACAAATTGTATAGCTTATGATTAATAATAACAAATAGGACTTTAAATAAATTTTTCTAACATTTATATTTATCTATGCTGCTTTTTTTTCTAGTTTTTTTATTACCCTAGCAGGATTAATTTCATCAGCTTTATCGTATATTGCCGCTGCTAATCTATCCTTGCCCCTACGCCCTTTGGTAGCATCATCTAAACTTATTAAATGTCCGTAAGTAGAAACCATTGAGGCTAATCTTCTTTTATACTGTGATGCTCCGTAATTATCTGGAGATAACGATAATATGAGCTCTCTAATATTTTTAGTTTTAATACCTGGAATATCAGGGCATATTAAACTTATAACTTGACGAATAAGATATTCTGCTTCGGAAGATATATTTACAAAATTAGCTTCTTCTGCTTTACTAGCTCCTTTTATGTCGCTTTCAGAAATATTAAATAATTTCATATTATTACCTATTTCTTGTGCATATTTTTGTTGTAAAAAATGATAATATGCCATATTTTGATACAATAAAAGCACCACCCAGCTATCTTTCCCAGCTGTTCCATTTTTTAGTTGAGTTACTAACATGTTAAAATAATCACATTGAATTAGCTTTTCTATAAAACCATATGATTGTTCTAAATTAGTAGCTGACATTTGTAATCCTTTAGCAAGCCCCCAAAAATCACCCATAGAAGCTATCTCGCTTCTTGTAGGCAGTTTACTTGTTGCTTCTATTATTGTAACTTTAGTAGATTTTTTATTTATAGGTTTACTAGCTACAGATTTATAAGCAGAATGCCAATTTATTACTTCTTCTGTAGTCACTTCCTTAGCTGATTCTTGTTGTTCATTAGTTTTAACGCTATCAGCTATTTTTTTGCGAGATTTCTTTTTGTTTTTAGCAGTAGCTTTAACAGTTGGAGTGATGGCATCTTGCAGTAATGATTGTTGATCTTCGTCAAATTTACGTAATATATCTGCTTCTGCATTAAAACAATTTATATTGATTATAGCAAGATCTTGTAATTTAGATTCCAGACCATCTACTTCTGATAAAATATTACAATAGCTACTTGCTTGATCATATAACCTAATTGCTGATAAAAAATCTTTAGAATGCGTTTTTGCTTTTGCTAAAGAAGCTGTAGTTTCCGCTAACAATAAATATGCTCTATTTATTCCTAAATCAGCCAATTCTAAGTATAACTTTTCTGCTTTATTAAATAAAAACTGTTTTTCATCTAAGGTTAATTGATTATTTTTATCAAGCAAGTACGTAATTATTTGAGCTATTAAATATTTACTACTGTTTACGTATTTTGTTTTATCTGCTTTTTGAGAAAAAATTTCTAACATCTCTATATCAGACAATAAATCATCATATGAATCTTTATGAGCAACAGCTAGCAATGTAGTTCCTAAAAAAGGATAAAAAGCTTGATTCATCTTTGCATGTAAGACTGCTAAATCTTCATTTTTAAATAATCCAGATGCTGAAAAGGTAAATCTTAAAGAATTACCTAGTAAATGGTTACAAAACAAATTTAATATTATTGTAGGAAAATTATCCCACTCTCTTGTATCATTAGCTAAATATTTATAGTCTTTTTCTAGTATATCTAACCACTTTTTTATGTTGTCTTTTATTTCTATATTTTTTGAAGATGTCTCGCCACTATTAATACATACATTTACCCATTTTGCTAAGACGACAGTACAGCCTACTGATATATTAGAAAATACTTCTTTAAATCCATCATTTAGAAAAGTATCATACCAAGAACTAATATCAGTGGTTGGTATGCCATAGATTATAAATAAGCATTCTATTTGTTGTTTTATATCATTAATTTCTTGGATATATATTTGGTTATGCATATCTAATTTTGCTTTATTATTAGCTAATTTTATTGTTCCTTTATCATAACTAATAGTTGCTTGTAATAATTTTTTAATTAAATTAGAAAACTCACTAGCAAAAACAAGACCATTATCAGTCAAAACAGCCGTGTGAATACCCTTAAAAAGAGGAGTATCTATATTTTTATAATAAAGATCAATCCCTAAAGATAGATTTCGTATTTTTTTTGTATAATTTTTATTACCTTGATAAAAACAAGAAAATTTAATAACCAAATCTAAAAAATTATCTATCAAATATGTATCGGTAATAAGCTTTTCATAGTCTATACAGGATTTATCTAAATACAATTTCATAATGGAAGCTATTACAGCTATTTGATTATTTTTACATCCATTTTTTAATAAAATATTTTCCTTTTTATAAAACTTTGCTACTTCTGTATATCTTGTTAGTATATCTGTAAAATTAAGATCATCAGGTTTTTTATCATCTGTAATATTTTTAAGAAACATTGAATTAAGCAAACCAAAGCAACTGCCAGATTTTTGCTCTATAAGTTGATCAATAATAATTAGTTTATTTGTATCATCATTAATTTTAGAATAACAAACATATAATTGTATTTGAGCAAAGTCTAATATTCTATCTTCTAATATATATCTTCCGTTCTCGAGTTTCGTACCGTATTTATATGGTGTACTAGGATTGTATTTATTCCATATTGTTACTATGTCTTGTTTTATAGTAATTAACTCAATAATCGCTTCTTTTATTAGACCTTTATTTTCCTCTACAATACTTGCATCCATTCTCGCTACTAGTTCCATGTACTGGTGAATTTGCGATAATTTTTCATAAGTTTTCTCTAATTCAAAAGATATGGCACGGCCTTCTGAACTTTTTCGTGGAAACGCTGGATGATATGTGCTGTCTGCACGCTCCTCATCTTCAAATACACAATCTTTAAGTGCAGTTCTTGTTATAAATGCATTCATCGATCTGTCTGGATCATCTACAACAACTTTTCTCGTACGTAAATCTTTATAGCATTTTATTTCTAGTGATTTTTTCGTTGCAGTTGCTCTACTTTTTTTGTTTCTGTTTTTTTTAGAAACTGATTTTCTATGCGAAGAGCTAGTTGTTTCTACTGAACTAAATGAACTTACATCATTTGTAGATTTAATCATATTTCACACCTTTATAACTATGTTTGAATCTGAGACCTAGTTTATGATAAATAGTTCATTTTAATTCATCTATAAGAACCAATAGTACCAAATCCTTACATTAATAAACGACTTTAGCTTTTTATATCAAACCAATGTTTATTGATAAACCTATATGAATAGTTATTGTAGATACTACAAAGCTAGCACTATTAGACCCTAAAAATTTGTATGAACTTAGCTTGCATTAAGCTTAAAGTATGTTACTATTCTCAACACAACCAATATAAAAAATAATAGTGAATAGAACTTTAAATGAATTTTTCTAATATTTATTCTTATATCAATATTCCAACTAGAGATAGCATTACTAATGTTTTAACTAGTATTAGTAATAATGTGATGTTTTGTAGTAGAGCTATAAAACAATACACTCCTAAAAGAATTTTTGTTGCCGCTGCAATTACTACTCTCGGATTTAATTTTGCTACTTATTTGTCTGCACGCGCCATCTATGGAGATATAAATATACTCCAAGAGATATTCAATAATATCGATATATATGCATCAATCGAATTAACTATATTTTTTTATTTTTTGTTAGGTTTTTTTATAGTAGAAGACGAAATTGATTTAATTATTATAGAACGATTTAAAGATTATCAACGAGAAAAAATGCTAACTTTAGCAATAAAAAATTTACAGCTCCTTCCAAATAACCATGATTACAATAAAGCTAAAGAGTGCCCAATATCTCATGATATACTACCAGAAGATGCAACCGTTTGTTATGGAAAGACATTTTATGATGCAAAATTTTTATATAAGTGGCTTTTAGAAGGCAATGATATTGATCCAATGACGGCACAAAAAATAACTTGGAGCAAACTATATAAAGTTTCCCCAGCTACAGTTAGAAGTATTCTCAATAGCGACTATTAAAATTTAAGGTAGACATATATAGTTTGTAGATTTTTATAACTTATAGATATTGGATATTGGATATTGGATATTGGATATTGGATATTGGATATTGGATATT
>CAKMZJ010000066.1 GCA_929200395.1 Candidatus Gorgonimonas eunicellae
CACTTTGAAATGCACTTGCATTCCTGCAGCGTTTTGCCTCGAATTAGATCTTTTTATTTAGCCCTGAAACCTAGCATTTCCATCTTCCACGTGTATAGCATGTTGACAATTAATACTTATTACTTATATTATCAAATAACAAGTAAATACTACTTGTTTAAAATCTTTCATAATTATTAATATAAAAGGAGAGTAATATGCTATCAGAAAAAATAAGTAAAATGCTCAATGATCAGGTAAATTTAGAATTCTATTCTTCTAATATGTATCTACAAATTTCTGCATGGTGTAGTAGCAAAGGCTTAGAGGGTGGTAGCCATTTTTTTTATAAACACTCAAAAGAAGAATTAGATCATATGTATAAATTATTTAATTATATCAATGACTCTGGAAATATAGCTATTATTGGAAAAATAGAAGAGCCCCCTAAATCTTTTAGTGACTTCTATTCAATGATAGAAAAAGTATATAAACATGAACAACATGTAACTAAGCAAATTACTACATTGATAGACTACTGCCTTTCTAATAAAGATTACACTACATTTAATTTTTTACAGTGGTATGTATCTGAGCAACATGAAGAAGAAAAATTAATTAAAGGTATACTAGATAAATCTTTAATGGTTCAAAAAGAACATATAGGCATATATATGATTGATAAATATTTAAGTAAAATCAGTCGAGATACAACTTCTAGTTAAAAGCATATTAGAAAGTTAAATTTAATCTAATAATAAAAAAATTGACAACGTCTATAGATGGTGTGTTATAATGATTCCGACTGTGTAATCAGTTGCCAGATTGGTGGAATTGGTAGACACGTCGGATCAATACGTGTCTTAAATAAAGGGTCCGCCCTGTAAGTAATTACAGGTGAAAAATTGGGTGAATTGTCTGGAAAGCTAAGGGCTAATACCTATGCTAATCAGCAGCCAAGCCATCAGAGATGGAAGGTTCAACGACTACCTGAGCATATGCGATATACGCTTAATAACAGGAAGTAACCTAGTTTAGCAGCTAGGCGAAATAGCGCCCAACAGCCATATATTTATTTTATGGTTGATGATATAGTCTACAGAGTACGAAAGTACTTAATTTGTGTCAAAATCCGATGCCTTAACCGGCGTCCCGGTTCGAGCCCGGGATCTGGTACCATTTTTTATAAACTTTTCATACTAAAATTCTAAAAAACACACCTTCAAACAAAAGATGAATATACACGTCTCTTTACGTCTCTTATTAAAAATCTATTTGGGTTTAGTGAATTTATCAGCGTCTGAGATTCTATACAATCTTCATTGTTAATTACTTTAGCTAATAATTCAGATGACAACAAACAAGAAATTAACCCTCTTGATCCATGACCAGAGCTTACATATAGCCCTGGGAGATATGGCATATCCTGATTAAACTCGGCATTGGCATTTGTTGTTAATTTTTTAAATTTATTAATAAACCTTGAAGTTTCTACTATAGGTCCCACAACAGGCAAGTAGTCAGGTGTAGTACAACGAAACCCTACCCTACCACCTAATAACTGCATAGCATCACCATTTAAAGCCTCAAACATAGCTGGGAAGTATGATTTTAATTTATTAATATTTTGTTTATGACTATTTGTAGATACTATAGCCGAAGTACTATGCAAATCAAAGGTTGCCCCTATGGAATGAAACTCCTGCCCCATTGAATTTATAGCAGAAGGCGTAACATAACCATTTGAACATACGCATTTAGCTAACTTTTTACTTTGCTTTGTAGCAGCAATATAGGTAATTTGACCTCGGATTGATTTAAGAGGCAAATAATTAGCCTGCTTAAATGTATTAGCAGAATTTCCAGCAGCAATAATTACTGTAGCATCTTCCCATGTTTTGCTACCATCGCTTATGTGCCAGCCTCCAGCACTAGTTTGATCAATGTGCGTTATCTTGCTAGAAGTTTCTATATTAATATTTTTATGCTTAGATAACTCTTTACATAAGTCTCCAAGATTTACCCAACCACAATTAGCAAAATACAAACCGCTAACTGCTAGTGGCAATCCTATCATCACACTCAATTCTTGAGATTCAACTAAACTTGCATGCTCATAATATTTTGCAGCTATTGCTTCTTGCTTTTGAAAATAATATTCATCAGCAGCTGTTTGAATTACTCCTGTTTTATTAAATAAATTTTTTCCAAAAGCATCTAAAAAATTAACACAATGAGTTACACCAGCTTCAAGAAATTTATTTAGTGCACTATTATGCTCTGATAACTTTGCATATATTACCCCTTGTAAATTCCCCGATGTTCCTGTAGCTATATTACTAGAATCTTCAATTACTGTAACCTTCCAGTTTCTTTGCGCTAAAGCATAAGCACAACTAATTCCAGATAATCCAGCACCTATTATCGTAGCGGTTTTCTTATTAGAATTATTAGCAACAGGAATATTCCAAGGCTTAGTTTTTTTTCTAGGATTTTTAATATAACCTGATATCATATCTCGCTTATACCTAAAACCTGGAGACTTTACAATAGAAAATCCAGCATTTTGCAATCCATCTCGTACAATACGTGCCGCGGTAAAGGTGGCAAAGGTCGCTTCTTTATGACTATGAACAGACATCCAATTAAAAAAATCTACCGTCCACATTTCTGGGTTGTTTGCAGGAGCAAATCCATCTAAAAACCAAGCATTAGCACTGGCTCTAATTTGTTGCATAGCCTCGCTAATATCCATAAAGTAAACAGACAAAGAAACATTAGCTGATAATTGATAATGCATTGTTTTAGAATCTGCATTATAAGACTTTATAAATTTTTTATAATATTTATGAATACTACTGCGTTCAGATAAGCAAGAATGCAACTGCTCTTTAGTTAAAGGATGTTTCTCGATACTAATAAAATGCAACTTAGAACCATTAGAAACACAACTATCAAATAACTTCCAAGCACATAAAAAATTTAACCCCGTACCAAATCCTGATTCTATGATAGTAAATCTTGCATTAGCCCCTAACTGTAAAAATCTATCTTTCAGTTTATTATGATGTAAAAAAACATACTCTGATTCCTCAATACCATATTCTTTAGAAAAATAAATATCTTTATAAATAGTAGAAAATGGACTATTATTTATCCATCTTATATTATCACTCATTACTCAAAAACAATCCTATTATTAATCTTAACAGCTAACACAAACAAACAATTAAAATACTACTGTTTAATATTAAATATTTATTAGTTGAATCTGTCTTTTATACACTTTATTATAAACTATGATAACATACTACAAGACAATACTATACATATAACTATACACCTTTTACTTAAAGATACACTTTTCAGAGCTTAGTAAAAAAATTTAATTCAAAATAAAATACCGCTAGAATATAGCTAACACTTCAAGGTATTTAAACGACGAAATATCTATTTTTCTATTGCTCTCATAGGTGAGTTTTTTGCTTTTTTATCTTATAAGTGTATATACTTTAAAAACACTCCAATAACAGGAGAATTAAACATGATAATAAAAAATAATAAACTTGGCGTTTTTTATAATAACAAAAGACCAATGAGGTGCTACGAACAAGCAAACACAAAAAAATACTTGTGTCGTAAAACCAACAGAGAAAATAGCGAAGCTAAAATAAAAAAAATATTGAATGCTTCTTTAAATATAATGATCACTAAAGGATCTCGATTCGTAAGACATAGACTAATAGCAAATGAAGCTCAAGTATCGTTATCTGCCACAACCTATTATTTCAAAGACATAGATGACCTTATAAGTGATACATTTATCTACTTTTTAGAAGAATATAGAAAAAAAATTAGTACTGAATGGGATGTAATTACTTGCGATTTAGAAAAAAAATACAACCAACTACCAAAGCCAAGCAACATCAATAAAATAGCCTCTATGTACGCAAATAGCTTACTATATTTCGCATTAAACCAATTAAAAAAAAACAAGCAAGAATTGATAGCTGAAAAATTACTAGAAATAGAATGCTTAAAAAATAATATATTACTCACAGAAAGAAATAACCATTATAATTTTCTATCTAGAAAAGTAAGGATGCTTCTTAATGTAGCACTAAAAAATGCATCTCATGAGCAGGCTAGCTTTATAATAAGAATATTAAAAAACTATGAACAAGAATGCCTGCTAACAAATACAGATAGATTTAATCATATTATGTATTTTACCTATTTTAAACAACTCACTAATATTTTATATAAATATTTTTCTTGAACTTAGGATTTATAAAACATATTCTTCAATAAGTATATCCGTCTTATTCTAAAGCGTTAGTTTTATTGCTGAATATAATACATGGTAAGATCACAGAAAATATATGATAAAAATATCAGAGCAGTATAATCTAATAAAAAATCTCGCCAAACATGCAGCTTTATATATATACCTTCTATTTGAAGGTGTATATTATACATTAAACCTAAAGTGCATGATGTCGCCATCTTGAACTAAATAACTTTTGCCTTCAATGCGTAATTTTCCAGCCTCTTTAGCTCCCTGCTCGCCATTACATTCGATAAAATCGTTGTAGGCGATAACTTCAGCCTTAATAAAACCTTTTTCAAAATCGGTATGAATTACAGATGCTGCTTGTGGTGCTAAAGCACCTTTTTTTACAGTCCAAGCTCTTAGCTCTTTTGGACCAGCAGTAAAGTATGTCTGTAACCCTAAAAGCTGATACCCACAACTTATTACCTTAGATAAACCAGTAGCATCCATTCCTAAATCCGTAAGCATAAGTTGCTGTTCTTCTGGATCAAGCTCTGAAAGCTCTGCTTCTAACTTACTACAAATTGCAACTATTTGAGAATTTTCTTTAGCTGCGAATTGTTTTACTTCATTCAAATAATCTGTAGATGTCGCACTATCTTCATCTATATTTGCTACATACATAACAGGCTTGGTAGTCAGCAAATTGAAACTTTTCAGAATAATAAGTTCTCTTTCCTCTAAATTAGGCAATAGCTCTTTAGCTAGCTTGCCCTTCTCCAGACAATCTATTAATATTTGTAATATTTTTTGTCTTTCTTTAGAGTCTTTATCTCCACTTTTTGCCTGCTTGCTAATTTTTTGTAATTGCTTTTCGGCACTTTCTAAATCAGCTAGCATTAGCTCAGTATTTATAGTTTCTATATCAGATATTGGATTAACTTTACCATTCACATGGGTTATATTACCATCATCAAAACAACGAACGACATGCACTATAGCATCTGTTTCTCTAATATTAGATAAAAATTTATTACCAAGCCCTTCTCCTTTTGAAGCACCTGCTACCAAACCGGCGATATCAACAAACTCTATAGTTGTTGGTAGAATATCTTTAGGATTAACTATTGATGCCAGTAAATTTAGCCTATCATCTTGAACAGCAACTATGCCAGAGTTAGGCTCGATAGTACAAAAAGGAAAATTTTTAGCTTCGATCTTTAATCTAGTTAACGCATTAAACAACGTTGATTTACCTACATTTGGCAAACCTACAATACCACACTTAAAACCCATAATATTCTATAAGCTCTCTGTTATATATACATGGCAGTTGGAAATACTAAGTTTCATCTGCCACCTGTATCAATATCTATTTTTTCAGAGCTTAGCCAAAAGACCTAGCTCTGAAATTTAGCTCTTTAACTACAAGAACTAATATTGCTATAAATCAAAATCACCTAAATTTAAAGCGTCTGAAAGAGCTTGTTCTACCTCAAGGTCATTTATTGCATCACCTTGATGACCACTAGATACTGCTTTTTTCTTTCTTCTTTCTTTATGATAAGCAAGCCCTGTTCCTGCTGGAATTAACCTACCAACAACAACATTTTCTTTTAATCCAGCTAAAGGATCTATCTTTCCATTTATAGCTGATTCAGTAAGAACTCTAGTAGTTTCTTGGAATGAAGCAGAAGAAATAAAGGAATTAGTAGCTAAAGATGCTTTAGTTATTCCTAACAATCCATGAGTATATGTAGCAGGAGTTCCACCTTTAGCAATAACTTTTTTGTTTTTCGATAAAACTTCTTGCAACTCAACTTGATCACTATGTATTAAATCTGTATCACCTGGATCAATCACATCGGCCTTACGTAACATTTGACGTATAATTATTTCAATATGTTTATCGTTGATCTTCACACCTTGTAAACGATATACATCTTGTATTTCATTTACGATATATTTAGCAAGCTCTCCGACTCCTAAAAGTCTTAAAACATCTTTAGGGTTAGTTGGACCATCGGCAATAACCTCACCTTGGACAACTTTTTCCCCTTCAAAGACATTCAGCTGCCTCCATTTAGGAATTAGATCTTCGTAAACTTTATTATCTGACCCTTCAACAGGTTCAATTATTAATCTTTTCTTACCTTTAGTCTCTTTACCAAATTTAACAGTTCCAGAAATTTCTGCAAGAATTGCATGATCTTTTGGTTTTCTTGCTTCAAATAAATCAGCAACTCTTGGTAAACCACCGGTAATATCACGGTTTACAGATGTTTTTTGTGGTATTTTTGCAAGTACATCACCAGCTTTAAGAGTAGCACCATTTTGGACGCCAATAGTGGCACCTTCTTGCAATAGATACTTAGCTTCTTGCTCGGTGTTTGGTAAATTTATATGATTTCCGTTCTCATCAACTAAAACAATTGCTGGTCGCAGATCTTTAGCTGTTGAAGGCCTATCTTTTGACTCCAAGACTTCAATGCTTGAGATACCAGTTAGCTCATCTTTTTGAGTCTTTACAGTGATACCATCTTCTAAATCAATAAATTTAGCAATACCGGATATTTCTGTAATGATAGGATGAGTATGAGGATCCCATGTTACAACCGTTTCATTTGACTCTACAAAATCACCTTCTCTTTTCAGCAAACGGCAACCATATGGTAATTTATAGCGCTCTTTTTCTCTACCAAACTCATCTACTACAGATAATTTACCTGATCTACCAACTGAAACTAGAGTGCCATTTTCACATTCAACATATTTAAAGTCATATAATCTAATATAGCCTTGATTTTTAATTACAACACTATCAGACTCTGCACTTCTAGATGCAGCACCACCTATATGGAAAGTTCTCATTGTAAGCTGAGTACCAGGCTCACCAATTGATTGTGCAGCTATAACACCAACCGCTTCACCAATATTAACAAGATGACCTCTACCTAAATCTCGCCCGTAGCACTTACCACATATCCCTTGTTCGGCTTCACAAGATATAGGTGACCTTACCTTAACCTCATCTATGTTTATCTGCTCTAAACGATGAACCCAAGCTTCATCTATTAAAGTTCCAGCATGAACAGCTATTTCTTTATTTTTAGATCCTGGTTTAAACACATCTTCGGCAACAACTCTACCTAAAATACGCTCACCTAATAACTCAACAACGTCTCCACCTTCAATGTGAGGAGTCATCATTAAACCATTCGATGTTCCACAATCTTCTATGGTAATAACTAGATCTTGAGCTACGTCTACTAATCTTCTAGTTAGGTATCCTGAGTTAGCTGTTTTTAATGCTGTATCTGCAAGACCTTTTCGCGCACCATGAGTAGAAGTAAAGTATTGGTGTCCGTCTAACCCTTCGCGGAAATTAGCTGTAATAGGTGTTTCAATAATCGAGCCATCTGGCTTTGCCATAAGACCACGCATTCCTGCAAGCTGTCTAATCTGAGCCGCACTACCACGTGCTCCAGAATCTGACATCATGTATACACTATTTAAAGACTCACGCTGCACTTCTTCTCCTTTAGAATTTTGCACAGTTTCTGTCTTTAAATTATTCATCATGCTTCTTGCAAGCGTTTCATTGGCGCGCGACCAAATATCAATAACTTTGTTATATTTTTCACCTTTAGTTACAAGACCTGTATCAAACTGATTTTGTAACTCGTGAACTTCTCTATCTGCAGCTTCAATAATTACTTCTTTATTATCAGGGATTACAAAGTCGTTAATACCTATAGATATCCCAGACACCGTAGCATAACTGAACCCTAAGTACATTAGCTGATCAGCGAATATTACAGTTTCTTTAAGCCCTACATCCCTATAACATAAGTTTATTAATGTAGAAATCGCCTTCTTTTTCATAGGCTTATTAGCTAATTTAAATAATAAACCTTCTGGTACTATACCCCAAAGTAATAATCTTCCTACTGTAGTATCAACTATCATTGAACTCAGAGAATCAAGCTTGTATTTTTCTCGCTGCTTTTCTGTGAAAACCTCAGTATCTTCGTATACTGTTTTTTCTTTTTCTGTGAAATGCTTACCTACTATATATTCTTCTTTTTCTTTTTGTGAAAAATGCTTAGCTTCCATTTTCACTTTTATTTTAGTATGTAATTCTGTGAATCCACATCTATAAGAGTATATAGCTTCGTCGGAAGTGGCAAAAATGCTACCCTCGCCTTTACAATCATCTATAGCACGAGTTATATAGTATAAACCTAAAACTACATCTTGTGATGGAACAATAATAGGCTCTCCACTAGCAGGAGATAAAATATTATTCGTAGACATCATCAAAGCTCTAGCTTCAAGTTGAGCTTCAATAGTTAAAGGAATATGTACAGCCATTTGATCGCCGTCAAAGTCAGCATTATACGCAGCACAAACTAGAGGGTGCAATTGAATTGCCTTACCTTCTACTAATACTGGTTCAAAAGCTTGAATACCTAATCTATGTAGTGTAGGAGCACGGTTTAACATAACAGGATGTTCAGAAATAATTTCCGCAAGAACATCCCATATTTCTAGAGTTTCTTTATCAACCATTTTCTTAGCTGCTTTAATTGTAGAAGCTAGCCCCATGCTTTCAAGCTTTCCAAACACAAATGGTTTAAATAACTCTAATGCCATTTTTTTAGGCAGGCCACATTGATGCAATCTAAGAGTAGGTCCAACAGTAATTACTGATCTTCCTGAATAATCAACCCTTTTTCCTAATAAATTTTGACGGAATCGTCCTTGTTTACCTTTTATCATATCAGCAAGAGACTTTAATGGGCGTTTATTAGCTCCCATAATTGCTCTGCCTCTTCTACCATTATCAAGTAAAGCATCTCCAGATTCTTGAAGCATACGCTTCTCATTGCGAATAATAATATCTGGAGCATTTAAATCTATCAATCGTTTTAGACGATTGTTTCTGTTTACTACTCTACGATATAAATCATTCAAATCTGAAGTTGCAAATCGTCCGCCATCTAGCGGTACTAACGGTCTAAGATCTGGTGGTAAAACAGGTAAAACATTGAGGATCATCCATTCTGGTTTATTTCCAGATTTATAAAAGGCCTCAGCTAACTTTAATCTTCTGCTTAATTTTTTTAGCTTAGTATCTGATCCTGTTTCTGCAATTTCTTCACGTAAATTAGCAATTTCTTCTTCTAGGTCTAGCTCAGCTAGCAATATTTGAACTGCCTCTGCTCCCATCCTAGCATCAAAATCATCACCAAACTCTTCTAAAGCTTCGTAATATTGCTCATCTGTTAGTAATTGATATTTTTCTAAAGATGTCATACCTGGATCGATAACAACATACGATTCAAAATATAAAACTCTTTCAATTTCACGAAGTGGCATGCCTAACAAACCACCGATCCGCGAAGGAAGTGATTTTAAAAACCAAATATGTGCAATAGGAGCTGCAAGCTCAATATGCCCCATTTGTTCTCTACGAACTTTGGCTTGTGAAACCTCAACACCACATTTTTCACAGATTACACCACGATGTTTTAATCGCTTGTATTTACCACACAAGCATTCATAATCTTTAATAGGACCAAAGATCTTCGCACAAAAAAGACCATCTCTTTCTGGTTTAAATGTTCTGTAATTTATTGTTTCGGGTTTTTTAACTTCCCCAAAAGACCAAGACCTTATTACTTCTGGAGAAGCTAATCTAATCTTGACTGCGTCGAACTCTTCGTCTTTAGTTTGATTCTTTAATAGATTTAATAAGTCTTTCAATATCGTATCCCCTAGATGCGAATAACAAGCTAGCCATGCTAGCTTGTGGTAACCTTAAATATTCGTTACTCAGATTCCAAATCAATGTCAATAGCCAAAGAGCGGATCTCTTTCAGTAGTACCTTGAACGACTCCGGCATTCTTGGTTCCATACTATATTCGCCATCTACAATATTTTTATACATGCGAGTTCGTCCAGCTACATCGTCTGATTTAACAGTTAGCATTTCTTGTAAAGTATAAGAAGCTCCATATGCTTCAAGAGCCCATACTTCCATCTCACCAAACCTTTGGCCACCAAACTGTGCTTTACCTCCCAAAGGCTGTTGAGTAACTAAAGAGTATGAACCGGTTGATCGCGCGTGCATTTTGTCATCGACTAGATGGTTCAGTTTAAGAACATACATATAGCCAACCGTTACTTGACGATCAAATTTATCACCTGTTCTTCCATCATAAAGATTAACCTGACCGCTATCATCTAGATCTGCTAATCGTAATAATCTTTTGATTTCATCTTCTTTAGCTCCATCAAACACAGGTGTCGCCATAGGAACACCTTTCGATAGGTTTTTAGCTAACTCTAAAATCTCACTATCATTAAATGACTCTAAATCCGCCTTAGGTCTTTCTAATTGCCTAGATTCATCATCAAGCACATGGGTTTTATTATAGACTTGATCTAAGAATGTACGGATTTCATTGACACTACGTTGAGCATCTATCATTTTTTGAATCTTATGACCAAGACCTTTAGCAGCAGCACCAAGATGGGTTTCTAATATCTGACCAACATTCATTCGAGAAGGAACACCCAGAGGGTTTAAGACTATATCTACTGGGTTACCTTCATCATCATAAGGCATATCTTCAACTGGCATAATAATAGAAACAACACCTTTGTTACCGTGTCGCCCTGCCATTTTATCTCCAGGCTGTATTTGCCGTTTGATAGCAAGATAAACTTTAATGATCTTTTGCACCCCAGGAGCCATATCGTCTCCTTTGCTGAGTTTTGCTTTTTGCTCTTCTACACGCTGATCAATTGCTTGTTTAATATTAGATATTTGCTTATCTGAAGCTTCAAGCTGTTGATTTAAATCTTCATTATCCATATTCAGATTATAAAGATCGCTAAGAGTTACACTATCTAAAAACTCTGCAGTAACAACAGTTCCTTTAGCTAAAGAGCATCCTGATTTAACTTTTTCTCCAAGCAGGCTGCTATCTAACCTTGATTTAGCATCTCGTTCAAAAACCTTATACTCTTCTTGTAAATCTTTTCGATAATCTTTTAGCTTTTGCTCTTCAATGAATTTTGCTCTATTATCTTTTTTTACGCCATCACGAGTAAATATTTGTACATCTATTACAGTACCTTTTGTACCCGTTGGCACTCTTAAAGAAGTATCTTTAACATCAGAGGCTTTTTCACCAAAAATAGCTCTTAATAATTTTTCTTCTGAAGTTAGTTGCGTCTCACCCTTAGGAGTAACCTTACCAACTAAGATATCACCAGGTGACACCTCAGAACCAATATAAACTATTCCTGTTTCGTCTAAATTATTTAGTGCTGATTCGCTAATGTTAGGTATATCATCGGTTATTTCTTCTGAGCCAAGTTTAGTATCTCTGGCAACACAAGTTAATTCTTGTATATGAATGCTAGTAAATCTATCATCTTGAACTACTCTTTCGGAAAGTAAAATAGAATCCTCAAAGTTATAACCATTCCAAGGCATGAAAGCAACACGCATATTTTGACCAAGGGCTAACTCACCTAAATCTACCGATGGGCCATCAGCCATGATATCCCCCGCATTAACCAAATCTCCTTCTTTAACTAATGATTTTTGATTTATACAGGTGTTTTGGTTGGATCGAGTATATTTAATTAGATTATAGATATCTACACCAGATTCATCTGCGTTTATTTCTTTTTCATTTACAATAACTACTATTCGTGAAGAATCTACTGACTTAACAACACCCCCACGCTTAGCTACTACGCATACACCTGAATCTTCAGCTGCACGTCGTTCTATACCTGTACCAACCAAAGGTTTATCAGAGATTAAAGTAGGTATTGCTTGACGTTGCATGTTAGAACCCATCAAAGCACGGTTAGCATCATCATGCTCTAAGAAAGGAATAAGAGAAGCAGCTACAGATACCATTTGCTTAGTAGAAACATCCATGTATTGAATTTTTTCTCGTGGAATAAGCAAACATTCATTACGGTATCTGCCATTTACTAATGGACTTATTATCTTATTATCTTTATCAAAAGCTATGGACGCTTGAGCAATATGATAGTTGCCTTCTTCTATAGCTGATAGATAATCAATCTCATCTGTGGCCTTACCATCAACAACCCTTCTATAAGGAGTTTCTAAAAAACCGTAGCTATTAGTTTTAGCATAACAGGCTAATGAATTTATTAACCCAATGTTTGGTCCTTCAGGAGTTTCAATTGGACAAACCCTACCATAATGTGTTGGATGCACATCACGAACCTCAAATCCTGCTCTTTCACGAGTAAGACCACCAGGCCCTAAAGCTGATACTCTACGCTTGTGAGTAATCTCAGATAGCGGATTGTTTTGATCCATAAATTGAGATAACTGACTAGAACCAAAAAATTCTTTTATTGATGAAGAGATAGGCTTACAATTGATTAAGCTCTGTGGCATCATTGTATCTACTTCGGGCTGACTTAGTTTTTCTTTTACTGCTCTTTCTACTCTAACTAAACCAACTCTAAATTGGTTTTGAGTCATTTCACCAACAGAACGAACCCTACGATTTCCTAAATGGTCAATATCATCGCATTCGCCTTTACCATTTCTAATATCTACTAATGTTCTAAGAACATCAATAACATCTTCTGAAATAAACTTTCCAGTTTTGGTATCATATTTAAGAATTACACCAGGTCCAGTATCGATATTACGACCAAGTTTACGGTTAAACTTCATTCGACCTACTGGAGATAAATCATATCTTTCAGGAGAAGAAAATAAACTTTGGAATAATTGAATGGCTGCATCAGTAGCTGGCGGCTCACCTGGGCGCATCATTTTGTAAATTTCAGCTAATGCCTCTTCTGTGCTAGCTGTTGAATCTTCTCTCAAAGTATCAGAAACATAAGAGCCACAATCTAATTCATTTACATATATAACGTCAACACTATTAATGCTATGCTCTACAAGCTTTTCGTAAATTTCATGATCTATTTTTTTATTGCATTCTGCAATTATTTCGCCAGTTTGCTCATCAATTATGTCATTAGCTAAAATCATACCATATATATAATCTATAGGTGCTTCTAAGGATTCTAGTTTAGCTGCCTTGATTAACTGTATATGACGATTAGTTATTCTTTTACCTTTTTCTATAATTATTTCATTGTTTTTGTCTTTTATATCAAATTTAGCAATTTCACCGCGTAGTCTATCTTCAACTAGCTTAGTTTTTACTGTTTCGCTAGTGCTATTGATTTCAAATTTAATTTTTTCAAAAAATTTACTTAATATTTCTTCTGGGGTCATTCCCATAGCTTTTAGGAATATAGTAGCGTATATTTTTCGTCTTCTATCTATTCTAACAAACAATAAATCATTTTGATCAAATTCAAAATCTACCCAAGAACCTCGGTATGGGATAATTCTAGCAGAATAAATAAGCTTACCAGATGAATGAGTTTTTCCTTTATCATGATCAAAAAACACTCCTGGAGATCTATGCATTTGCGACACTACAACCCTTTCAGTACCATTAATTACAAATGTACCTGTTGGAGTCATAAGAGGGAGCTCGCCCATATAAACACTTTGTTCTTTTATATCTTTTATTGCTTTCGGAGAGCTTTGTGAATCTTTATCATATAAAATAAGACGTACTTTAGCTCTTAATGGAGCAGAATAAGTATTTCCACTAGTTCTACACTCTTCAACAGAAAATACTGGTTCGCCTAATTCATAAGAAACATATTCTAATATAGCATTTCCTGAATAACTTATAATGGGGAAAACAGATTTAAATGCTGCTTGCAATCCTATGTCTTCTCTAAGATCAGGATTTGCTTTTCTTTGTAAAAAACTATTATAGGATTCAATTTGGATATCCAACAAATAAGGTACATCCATCACATGTGGCAAGCTGCCAAAATCCTTACGAATACGTTTTTTCTCTGTATAAGAGTATGCCATCAGCACTCCTCAGCCTAGCTACTTTTCAATCAATACCAAAGCGGACATTAGTGCCACTACGTTTTATGCAATAACTGGAAAACAATCAATTAACCATTTATGATTATCATCAGGAAACTATAACCTTTAAATATCTACATAAACCAGCACAATTGATTTATACAAACTTTTAATAAAAAGTTAATAAATTTAAAAGCTTGTACTGGATAAAAAAGACTTTAAACCGCAAACATTACACCCAAAGCGCTTTTAATATATCAACTACATAACTATTAACAATAGTAGTATAAATAATACAAGCTTATTTATACAATATACTTTACATACGTTAAATATACATTTAATTAAAAATACAAAATAAAATAACTAATGAGTAGTTATCTGCTTACAGCTAAAGATAAAGGACAAATACTTTAAAATACACTGCAAATAATAATATTTTGTAAATCTAAAGCTCACGCCTTGAAATTGTTTGAGCAAACACACAAAAACTTCAAGATACTTTTTATAAATTAAAAATGTCTATTTGTATATACACGTGGCAGTTGGAAATGCAGGTTTTCAGCAAGTGATTATAAGTTTTT
>CAKMZJ010000067.1 GCA_929200395.1 Candidatus Gorgonimonas eunicellae
TATTTAAAAGTAGCTGAAAATAAAATAATTAAAAATAAACAACAATTAGATGACTTTATGTTTAGTTAAGAGTTTCTATATGATACATGCAAGATCTTAAAGAAGTTTATCAAGCAATAAACAAAAATTCAGCAGAGTATGTACTTGATAGTTTAGAAGAAAAATGGAGCAAGAAATACCCTGCTGTGTTAAAATCTTGGAGTAATAAAAGGGAATATTGCTCAGCTTATTTTAAGTATCCCGAACATGCTAGAAGAATAATTTATACGATAAATACAGTTTAGAACGTTAACTAAAACAAAAGGTGCGTTTTTAATGAAAATAGCTTGCTTAAATTCTTATATGTTGAGATAATTAATACATACGTGGCGGATGAAAATTCAGGTTTCAGCGCTAAGTAAAATGATTTAATTCAATGCAAAATACTGCAGGAAAGCAAATTATATTTCAAAGTGTTTTAACTATGAAGTAGACATTTTAATATCCCCAGATGGCGAGTCTTCTAAGCTTTTATCCTGCGTTAGTATTTCTTAATTTAATCATACCATACACCTTTTATCTGAAAAAGGCATCTTTAATTAGAAGGTGTATATGTAATTAAAATAATAATTTGAAAATTGATACATCGTCTATTTGAAAACATATATAACGAGATAATATATTATGATAACTACAACAAACGCACCTACTTCAGTCAATGCAAGTATTAATCCTATGTTAAATTATACTGGTTCTTTCCAAAAGTATAAATTAACAACAATCGAAAAGACAAAAAATATTTGCTCTAAATGTGATAATAAAAATAAATTGCCGGTATATATATCCAAACTGTGTACGCAATGTGCTTTTAAAAAAACAATAGGAAATTTTTCTAAATTGAAGTTGTATAGTGATATATCGAATGATTTAAATGCTACAAGTTCAATACAAAAAGGTAAGCAAATACCGTTGGAGGCAAAGGATAAAAGCCCCAGAGCTACTTTTTCTTTTGAATTATTGAATTTATTAAGAGAGTCAAAGAATTCTAATGTTATAATATCTCCACAATCTATAATTAATGCACTAACTCTATTATTTTTAGGAACATCTGGAACTACAAAACAAGAATTAGGTAACTTATTTGATAAAATAGATGTTACAGTTCCTGAAAGTTTATTATCAATACCCAACACAATAGATGCTAATGATAGTCTTTTACCTAATTATTTAGCACAGGTTAAGGAAGAAGATAGTCGCAAGAATTCATGGGTAGCATCAATATTTAATAAATTTGGGTCGTCAGTTGATGAAGATGCACGGTTAGATAATTTTAATTCTGTATTAACAGCAGAGGGACTTCCTTTATCTAAGAACATGAAAAAAAGGTTAGCTATATTAAAAGCTGTTGCCGGTGATCAAGTATTATCGAGCAATAATTTTATAGAAGATATTAACGAAGCTTTTGCTATTAAAACTAATGGTGATGTAAAAGAAATAGTTAAGAAAGAAGATTTTATTGGTGCTGATATTGCTATCTTAAATGCTATACATTTTCATGGTAAATGGAAGTCAGCATTTACACGAGATGGCTATAACATGCGATTTAATTTATCAGCAGGTAAATCAACACCAGTGGAATCTATGTCACTAAAAACAACTAATTATAAAGAGGCATCTTTAGGAAACTGGCAAGCGATTAGATTGTTTTATAAAGGTGATAAATACGCTATGGATATTATATTGCCATCTGCGGAAGTAGCAACAGAAAATAACGATGGCAAAACATCTGGAGTTATTAGTAAATTAACGTCTTTATTAAATAACGAGCAACCTACTAGTTCACAAAAAGAAATAAGTATACAAATGCCTTTATTTTCATTTTCAAGCGAAACAAATCTGCTAAGCATTATGATTAAACATCCAGAACTAAAATCGCTTTGGTCTCAATTAAATTTAAACGAGATGATAGAGGGTGGTTATGTAGGTGCTATAAATCAAGTACTACAAAAATGCTACATTGATGTAAATGAATCAGACACTACAGCAACAGTAGTAACTAAGATAAATATATCTAGAAGTATTAGTAGGGTAAAAAAGTTTTATGTAGATAGGCCTTTTTACTTTTCTCTTGTTAATACTGAAAATAATGATATTGCTATGGCAGGGTTCGTACAAAATCCATCTCTTAAGAAATAGTTATATACAGGTGGCAGATGAAAATGCTAGGTTTCAGGGCTAAGTAAAATGGTTTAATTCGAGGCAAAATACTGTAGGAATGCAAGTGCATTTAATACCTAAAAGCCTATTTTTATTGTAGCCTAAGGTTGTATATTTAGCCTTAGTCATGCTAGGATTATAGGCAAGCATATTTATTAATTAGGGTAAGCACGGATGGAAGTAGATATAGAAACATTGATCACACAAGGTAGTAAATTACTAAGCATTGAGTTATCAGCAGAGCAAATAACTACTTTAATAAAATTAGTAAAACTACTTGATAAATGGAATCAAGTACATAATTTAACTGCTATACGTTCACAGCTAGAAATGACTAAAAAGCATATTTTAGATAGCTTAAGTATTGCAAGATATATTGAAGGCGAGAATATACTCGATGTAGGCTCTGGAGCTGGGTTCCCCGGAATTGTTTTAGCTATTTTATATCCACATAAAAACATTACTACTCTCGATGCTAATAGTAAAAAAACTAGGTTTATGTTACAAGCTAAAATAGACCTTAATATTAATAATCTTAATATTGTGTGTAGCCGCGTAGAAAATTACCACCCAGATACTCTTTTTGATATTATAACTTCTAGAGCATTTGCTTCTATATCTAAAACACTAGAGCTAACAGGGCATTTGCTATCTAGCTCAGGTTGTTATTTAATAATGAAAGGGCTTTTTCCTAAAGAAGAACTAGAAGATATTACACAAGATGCTAAATTTGTATTAAGTAGATGTGATAATTTGCAGGTTCCATATGTCAATGAGCAAAGACATTTGGTTATTATAACTCATCAAATCTAGGGTGAATTTCAACTGTGGCAAAAATACTCGCAATAACTAATCAAAAAGGTGGAGTCGGTAAAACAACTTCTGCCATAAACATAGCAGCATCTATAGCACGCAATAAGAGAAGAGTGTTACTTGTAGATATTGATCCACAAGGTAACGCAACTATGGGTAGTGGGATCAATAAAAATGCTTATGATGTATCGCTATGTGAAGTTTTAACTGGTGAGTGCGATATCTATGATGCTATACATAAATCGTCAGGTAACTATAATGTTCTTGTTGGTAACTCTAATCTAACTGCTGCTGAAGTTAATTTAATGTTTATGGATAATAAAGAGTATCGATTAAAAGAGCAGCTAAAAAAAGTAAGTAGACAATACGACTATATTATAATTGATTGTCCACCTTCTTTAAATATGCTTACGATTAATGCTCTATCTTGTGCTGATGGTATTATAATACCAATGCAGTGTGAATATTATGCACTTGAAGGGTTAGCCGCTTTAATAGATACAGTATCTGGTATTAAAAACAGCCTAAATTCAAAGTTAAAAATTGAAGGAATACTTCGAACTATGTATGACCCTAGGTTATCTTTAACTTATGAAGTATCAAGGCAATTAATGCATCACTTTGGTCGTTTAGTGTATCGTACAGTAATTCCTAGGAATGTTAGGCTAGCTGAAGCTCCTAGTCATGGCATGGCTGTTATCAGTTATGATCGCTATTCTAGAGGTGCACTAGCATATCTAGCTCTAGCTAACGAAATTGTAAGACGTTGCGAAAAAAAGAAAGTAAAAAGAACACTAGCTAAATCTAAGGCTTAAAAAATGACCAAACAACGTTTAGGCACTAATTTAAACGCATTACTAAATTATACCAAACTTACTAAAACTAATAGTAGTGCGCTTAATGCCCATAAAGAATCTCCAGTAAATATTAATAAGGAATATCAAAAACTACCAATTGAAACTGTGGTTCGTGGCTCTAGTCAACCACGTAATGAAATAACCGCGGAATCTTTAGAAGAGTTAGCATCAAGTATAAAACAACAAGGAATTTTACAACCGATAGTTGTAAGGCCAACTAAAAATAAAAATTATGAAATAATCGCAGGAGAGCGTCGCTGGCGTGCGGCACAACTTGCTGGTTTAGACGATATTCCAGCTATAATTAAAAAAGTTAGTGATGAAACAGCTATTGCTCTAGCTTTAATAGAAAACATTCAAAGAGAAAACCTAAATCCAATCGAAGAAGCTGTTTCGTTACTACGCTTGCAAAAAGAATTTAAATTAACACAAAAAGAAGTTGCTGAAACCGTAGGAAAATCAAGAGTAGCTATTACTAATACTTTGAGATTGCTATCGTTACACGATGAAGTAAAAAAAATGCTTGAATGTGGTGAAATCAATACTGGCCATGCTCGAGCGTTAATTCCGTTATCAGTCGATGAACAACTTTATATTGCCGAAATGATAATAACTAAAGGATTATCTGTTAGGCAAACAGAAATTTTAGCAACACAACTAAAAGAAAAACAGCAAATACCTAATAAAAAAGTGCGTGCCAAAAATAATCCTGATATAATCCGCTTAGAAAATGAGCTATCAGAAAAAGTAGGTGCACATGTGCAGCTAAAAACCAGCTCAAAAAGCAAGGGTAAATTAATTATATCATATAATAGTTTAGATGAACTAGATGGTATTTTAGCCCATATTAAATAGATATTATACATCTTCTGCTTAAAGTAGAAGATGTTAGTTTTTTATAGAATTATTATTATGTCGCATTGGAAGCCTTCAGCAACAATACAGTTTTTACAACAGCGTAATCAGTATATACGCAAAATACGTGAATATTTTTATAACGCTAAGGTATTAGAAGTAGAAACCCCTATTTTATCGCAATTTGCAACAGTAGACCCGAATATAGAAAGTTTTACTACAAACTTTAACAATACCGCTACTCCATATTATTTAAGAACTTCTCCAGAATTTGCTATGAAGCGCTTGCTTGCAAGCGGTAGTGGCGATATTTATTCAATAGCTAGGGTATTTAGAAATGAACAGCACGGTAGGCTGCATAACCCTGAATTCAGCATGCTTGAATGGTATCGTATCAAATTTACACTTAATGATTTAATGGATGAAGTAACTAAACTATTGACTAGTTTATCTACAGAGTTTAATGAGGTGGCAAGATACAGCTATGCTCAGGTTTTTCAAAAGTATTTAGCTATTAATCCGCACATTATAGAAACTAGCAAACTACTAACAATTACTCATAACAATATTAACATAACTTCAAATTTAACGAGAGAAGATTGCTTAGATTTACTTTTTAATCAGATTATTCAACCTAAATTAATCGCTGATAACAAGCAATTAAATGGATATTACATTCATAGTTATCCGCAACAAATGGCAGATTTAGCACAAATTAATTTTTGTAAACAAAGCAATGCTTTGGTTGCAAATAGATTTGAACTGTTTATAAATGGTATTGAAATAGCAAATGGATATTACGAATTATTAGATGCTATAGAACAACAACAACGATTTATTAAAGCACAACAACAGCGTAAAGCTAATAACAAGAATCCCGTTCCCTACGATAAAAATTTAATCGTGGCTCTTAAGGCTGGAATGCCTTGTTGCTCTGGTGTTGCTTTAGGTTTAGACAGAGTCTTTATGTTGCTACAAAATAAAGACTTTATTGCCGATGTTATGCCTTTTGATTTTAACCGCTGTTAATTGTTTTTAGTAATACCAAGTTTATTCATCAGCCAGCCTATAGTTGTACCTTGAATTAATAAAGAGAATAAAATAACGGCTAAAGTTGTTTCCATAATTAATTTTCTCTCAGGGACATCCGGTGGAATTGACAGCATTAACGCTACAGGAACAACACCACGCAACCCTCCCCAAAACATAATTTTTTTAGTATCTTTATCTATTATTTCATTTTGTGGTACTTTATTGCTGATGGGTAAAATTGAGTATATAGTAATAAAACGTGCTAGTAACACTGCAAAAATAGCAATTGAAAATATAGGATATAAAGATAAAGTATTATCATAATTACTAAATAAATAATCTTCTTGTATACCTAATAATAAAAATATAAAGCTATTAGCAGTAAATGCCATAAATTCCCAGTAAGGATCTAAATTTCTAAAAGTAATGAAATCTACCATTGATCTTTTGCTATAATTACTTACTAAAAGACCAGAAGTAATTACAGCCATAATTCCTGATGTTTTAAAGAAAATATCGGCAATGATAAAACTAGAAAATGCTAGTACAGTCGTGTAAGCAATTTGTACATACGGCATACCACGAGATATCCTAAGTAAAATTATGGCACATCCTCCAAGTAAGCAACCAATCGCTATACCGCCAAAAAATACTCTAAAAAATTCAGTTACAGCATCAGATAAAGTATTAAAATCAAATTTTGCTGATGTTAAAATTATACTAAGTACAATATTAAATGACACAATAGCTGTCGCATCATTGAGCAAGCTTTCAGAGTCCATTAGCAGAGCTATTCTTTTAGGGGCGTTAGATTCTTTAAATAAAGCGATAACGGCCACAGGATCAGTTGCAGAAATTAACGCACCAAATAACATTGCTCCAGCATAACTAAAAATACCAAATTTATGGGTGATATAGCCAACTATAAGTGTAGATATAGCAACACCGACAATAGCTAATAATAGTACAGGTATGATATCTTTGAATAACTCATGTATTTTTATATTTAAAGAGGCTTCAAACACTAAAATAGGCAATAAAATATACATAATTAGCTCATAACTTAAAGCCACATTATCTAAAGGTATAAATGAGAATTTACTCTTGCTCACAATAGATATTATTATACCAATAACAACTAACCCTATAGTATATGGAAATTTTAATCTTTTTAATAAAACTGCTGAAGTTGCAGCTACTAAAAACAAGAAACTAAAAATTAACATTATAGATTCTATATGTATTTTTGAATCTATTGTTGTGGTATCTAATTCCATATCTGGCTACCTATAATTGTATTTTTGGAAATTATTTACTACTAATTACATATATTAAAATATACTTTGCTATAAAAATGCAACATATAAAAAAAATATCTTGTTAGTAATAGTAAAAATATGCTACATAATAAGAATTTATACATATTAAAGTAAAAGATTTATACCCTTTTTACGTGCATTTCCAACTGCCATGTGTATATACCTCGTATTTGAAGATGCAGGTTTTCAGCAGGTGGTTTTTGCCACAGATATTGTTAAAGAAAATTTCGTGTGCTTATATCACATGTGTTTTTTATTGATGTTGTTAACGATAAGCTACTTGTCTTCTGGTAAAATATAAATTACAAAAATAAATTAGCTTGTAAGTTTTAAGTTAGTGTTTTATAGTTGAGTTTTTACGAAGTGCTTATTATCTAACATAAATATTAAACATAAAAGTTATAAGTCATATGTTAAAAATAAATCAATCTAGTGTATTTATATCATCAAAAAATAGCTTAGTTGAAATTACAAATAAAAATGGCAACTCTAAATATCAAGAGATTAAACAATATATAAGATCTAAATATATCCCTAATGCTGATTGTATTTTGTCTTTGTTATCTAGCTCAAAAGATGGTTTTATAGATGGTAGTTGTATTAATATAATTAAATTAGATTCACTATATTTAACTGGTAATTTAAAATCAGAAATATACGACATTGAGCTGTTTTTAACTTCTAAGACTTATCGCAAAAATGCTAAATCTATAAGCCCCAATAACAAATATTTTGCGGTCATTAGCGAAGAAGGAGTATTGTTAATATATGATTTATATAGTTCTATAAAATGTAAACATCCTGTACAAGTAGAAATAAAATACAATAACAATAATAAAGTTATCTTATTTAAAAAATTAGAAGTTTACAATAAAAACATACTTGAATTTAGTGAAGATAGTAAACACATATTAATTTTATCTGATAGCTATGTAAACATATTGTCAATCACAGAAGATAATAAGTGGAATTTTAGAATGCAATTCGATAGATCAGAAAAAAGTATCGGAAATCATCGTGAAATTAATTACTTAGGATGTGCTTCATTTTGTTTTCAAGATGATATATTAAATATTGCCCTCGAAAGAAAAACTATTCAATATAATCCTATAAAAGTTAATCATTCACCGACAAGTATAGCACTAGAATCAAGTAATGAATATTTTAATAAAAATAATAAAGTGATTACATCTAGCATTCAATTATACACTTGCGAATTAAAAAATAAACATAAATTAACCGAGATAGTGAAAGCAAAGAGTATAGAACTATTAGAACCACCTCAAGATATTTTACTATCAGCTCAATGTGATTTATTAGTTGCTAGATTAACAAATAAAATACATATTTTTTCGAAAATAGATAATAGCTGGATTGCAAGTACGCAAATAAATCTTACTGATAATTATACAGGAAATATGGCTTTATATAAATTTAATTTCAATCATAGCGTTAGAATGAGGTTTAATAATTACCAAAATAAAATTATTGTTAAAATAGGGGATGATAAAATTATCGTGTATTCTAGATTAGATAATAACAATTGGGAAGCTTATAACATTAAAAAAACTAATAAAACTAAAATTAAATTTTATGATATAGATAAAATTGATATTAATTGTACAGGAGATTATATTGTTTTTTGTGATTATAAAGGTTGTATTGCTCTATTCAAGGAAAACAATAAAGAGTATAGTTTTGTAAAAGATATTAGTACTGATAATATTTTATTTGGAATAAGTTCATTGTCTTTTTCTAAAGATGGTAATAAAATAATTGCTGTTAGTAATAATGGAATCAAAATATTTATGCCTTTTTAATATAATATATTTTAAAATATGTTATATAATATTTATTTAGGTGTTTTACTTTTTTTTCAGAAATGACGACTAATTTGGTGTAGAATTAATTCATAGCTGATAGCAATCTTAGACAAGCCTTATTGTAAGATTTTATAAATTGAATTTGAACTTCAACAGCATTATTTATATGTAGTTCATCTTGTTGCACTTTTGCTAATTGTAGTTGGGCTTGATCTCCTAATGTTTTTTCAATAACTCCTAAAGTTCCCGACATTGCTTGTGCTTCTGCTCTAGTGAATTCTTCAGTTTCTAACTCCAGTGGATCATCTGGATGATCTAAATTATAAGCAATAAGACTATAATCTATATTGCCATGGTCTTTTTTTATTCTTGCTTCTAATTTTTGTTGTAATAGACTATCTATTTTTTTACCACTTCTTAAATGTGTAGGCATTTTAAATAAATTTTTACCTTTAGGAAGAACTCTAGTTGCTTGGTTTTTAGCAATATTAGTTTTACTTACTAAAGTTAAAAAACTATGAAGCATATCAGCTATTCTTGGTGTTTTTAGTGCTAAAATTTGGTCTACTGGTAACTGACGTGGTTTCGATGAAAAGCCATCTGCGCTAACTTTAGTATCTTTAAAATATGCTGGCAACATATTAGTGATGATCTGATGAAAATGATTAAGTAACTTATTATCGTCAAGGTATCGATTAGCTTTTTCATTATCTTTCTCGCGACTATTAGTTGCATTAGCATACTGTTGTCTAAAAACAGTAACAGCAAATTGACCGCCAGTTAAACTTATTGGGCCAAAACCATATTCTAGGAATCCTAACTCTTTTAGTTTTTCTGCTATTTCAGCAATTGATTTTATAATTTTATTCTGTTTATCAATTAAATTTGTTAGATCAGTTAAATTTTTATTTGCTAACAGGTTGGATGCTTGAGATAAACTTTCTAGTACTTTATCTTTATTAGCAATTTTATTTAAATTGACTATATCCTCAGCTTTAGTTGGTAGGTTAGTAATATGATGATCAGCTAAATATTTTTTGTTTAACTCTAAAGCTGCCATTATTAGTTTAGCAAAACCTAATTTTATAGATGGGATTTCGACATATTTATTATATGGATTGTCTTTATGCAGTTGATATTCATTGTAAATTTTACCAATTTTCATTTTTATTTCTGAAAAAGAAGATTTTTCGTTATTAAGCTCGTCTATTTTATTTACAGCTTTATTTAGTTTTGTAACTAGATGATCATATTCTAAAATTAAAGCTTTTTTTCTTAAGCTAGGTTGTAATAGTACACTATTTTCTTTGTGTAACTCTTGTAAATTTTTACTTTCAAGTGCGTTCAGTTGCTGAATAGAATCTTCTATGTTTGATGATAATAATTTTAAATCTGAAATTTTCCAACTGGTTCCAATTAATGAAAATTTTTTGCTATAATCTGTAGTTAATTTATTATTAGTAACAAAATAGAAGTCTCTTTGCATTCCTTTTGTAGATATTTGATCTGGATATAGGTCAATATTTAGCTTGCTACCATCTTCCATTGTTGTGGGCTCTTTCAAAAAACGTGTAGTTTCAGGATCAAACCCTGATTTTTCTAAAATTGATTCATCAGTGTTATTATTTTTAAATGACAAATCTTTAAATAACTCTGGAGATAATTGTCTTGGAGAAAAATTTACTGTGTCTGTATCTTTTCTGCGATATATTTTAGATATTAACCAAGTATTAAATACTGTTAACCTAAAAATCATCTGCGAATATTTTTCTGCGGCTTCATATGGAGATTGCGTCTTTAAATCTGCTGTTTGATAATCAGCGTTGTAATAATCTGTAGTGTCTATTTTAACCATGATGCCTTGGTTATCAAATTTATCTTTTACGTATTTGTTTATTGGGTCGTATTCATACTTTGTGTCATGCTTTATTGCTGCTTCTAGCCTTTTTTGGGTAGTTTGTAAATTTCCCCATACAGCATTAATTTTTTGTTTTAAAACTATTAAATCTGCTGGCTTGTGTGATTTCATTGCTTGTTCTATTATTTTAGGATCTATAGCACTAGATAACCATTGTATATCTTCCTTAGATAATAGATCTAGTTTAAATTTCAGTCCTAATTTATCAGCAACTTTTGTTTTAGAAAAAAAAGTAGTGCTGTCTTCATCTACGTTATCAATCTTACTGAATGCTTTCCACATTATTCTTTGTAAATGATGTATTTTTTCTACAATATCTTTTCTATTATCCTGATTATTATTAATATCAAGTTGTAATTGGCTCATGTGCTCTTTAAGTGCTACAGTAGCAATATTTGGATTTTTAATATTTGTTACATCCTTAAGTGAGCTGTTAACAACACTGGTTTTAATTGTATACAGGGCATTAATTAATCCAGTTAGTTGTTCTGTGGTTAATTTTTTTGCTGTTAAGTTAAGTTTTTTACCAATAGGTGGCTGCATATTATTGTAAGCTAATAAATTGAAATCAGTCCAATTCATATCTCTTAAGCTAGCAGGAATGTCATCAGGGTTAGTATTTTGTAAAAAATTATTTCCTGGTTTAAAGTTACCCTTAGTAGACAATAAAAATATAATCTCAGGAGTAAAGTATTTAGGATCAATTACTACGCTATCGTTATTGTTACTCGATAAATTACCTTTTAATGTATTCAAATAATAAAGAAAATCAGCTACTGTTTTTATGCTATGAAGCTTATCTTTATGGTCAGCATAAACTGTATAACCAGTTTGTTTTTCTGAATAGAGGGTAGGTGTGTATAAAGATTCTTTCGTCTGATAACTGGTTTTTTCGGTTGTTGCTGAGGATTTAGGTAAATACTTATTGATAGCAGTTAACTCATCATTTGTTTGTAATAAATTATAGTAATAACGATTTTGCTGTGCTAGTAAACTATCTTTATAGCTAGTAAGACCTGTCTGGATAGTTTGAAGTGTTGAGCCCTTTTGGGGAGTTTTTAATTGTTCAGACTCTTGAGAGAAATAACTAGTTTTTAATCTAGAAGTTAAGTCAGAGTCAACATGTACTGCAACTAATTGTGGGTGTTTTATATCATTAGCTAATTTATGAAATGCACCAGAGGCTGTTGTTGTATCAGTCGATTGTTTTAGTGCTTGAGTTATGGCTCCTGAGGCTTCAAGAGTATCATCAAGAATATTACTAGTTGTTTTTGTAGAATCATCCAGTGTTTTTTGTTTCGATGTTAATATAGATAGTAAGTTGTTAATTACATTTTGTTTAGTTGTTGTTGTTAACGCAGATAAATCTGCTGTTTCATCAGATTGTATTTTTTTGAGAACAGGAGCAATTTTATCGATAAGTTGTTGATAATCACTAACAGGAAACTTTACTTCTCCAGGTTTATAAGATGAATCTTTTTGTAACTGACTGTCGGCTTGTTCGATTAAATCAAAATCCGACTTGCCATTAGTTACTGCTGGATCAGTAAAATAGTTACTTCCTGATATAATATGATATTTATTTAATAAAAATAAAGTTTCAGGATTTAAAAAATTTAAGTTGAATGGCATGTTGGCATTCTTTGCTGCTGTTAATGTTGCAACAAACGCTGCTAATTTTTGTTTTTCGTCTGATTCAGCCGCGATTTTTTGAGTTTGTTGTAGAGTTTGCTTTTCTGTATTAAGCTTATCAATATAATTTTGTTTAGTTACATCAGCTATTTGGTTGATATCTTTGCTAAAACCATTTGCGGTTAAACTTTGTTGAATATTAGTTAAAGCGCTATGTTGTTGTATTCTACTAGTGTATTCAATCTGATATTCAATAGCTAAATTATTTTTTATTTGTTCAATAACCTTTACCGCATCGTTAAATTTATTATAATCTTTTGATTGTATAATATTTTTGATTACATCTGCTTGTTTACCTCCATTTAATGCAACAAGAAATTCTATATCATTTTTAGTTAATGGTAGGTGTTTGTTTATATAACCTAAATTCTGTTGCTTAGCTAAGTTTTCATCTTCATTTTTAGAATACACAAGAGCAAGAATTCTATTTAACCTACGTATTTTGCTATCTACTAAAGTGGTTACATTAGAATCATGTACTGCTATCTTATTAAGAACAGTTCCTTGTGCCTCAGTTAAAATATTTCTTATAGTTGTACTTTTAACAGTAGAATTAAGTGCTGATGAATTTTTTAAATCGGTGAGAGTTTTATTTGCATTTGAGTTAAGTGTAGATATAACTGTATTTATATTATTTATAGCAGAATTTAGATTTGTTGCTAAAGAGTTAACATCTATTCCTTGTTCTTGTAAAAGTAGCTGTTGTAATTCTGTAAGTTTACTAGTTAAAAGAGAGTTCTTGTTGCTATCGCTTCCTTGTAATTGTTGTAAGCTTGTTAAAAGAGATAAAACTTCGTTAAATTCTGATAATTTATTAGTATCAACTATATAACTATTTTTATATTGCAATATAAGGTCATGTTGCTGCTGTTGTTTGAGTGTATCCTTAGCTGTAGTTGGTATTTTAGTATCTGGAGGTAAGTTTACAATTTTATTTTTTAATCCTTTCGCTGTTAGCTGATTATGAATATTAGACAGTTCTACATTATTCTCTGCTAAATTTTTAACTAAAGTATGCTCTTGAGCTTGTAGACTTCCTTGTTCAGTTGTAATTAACCCTATAAGAGTATTTAATAATTGCCGGTTGGCAGATTTACCAAGAGCATGTAGTCTTTTTAAATTAGCTATAAGGTCTGGTTTAATTGCTGCAAAGTAGTTAATAATAGCATTAAAATCATCATTTGAAATATTAGGGGCTACAATTAAACCTTTAAGTTTTGAGGTTTGACTACTTACATTATAACTGTAACTGTAACTTAATTTATCTTTTATTCTTTGCAGAATGCTATATATTGAAACTAGATTATGATATTTATTTAATTTTTGTTTTATAGTATCAATTATATTTTGTTGTTGTTTTTCTAAATTTTTTTTGACAGGACTATTTACATCAGTAACAATAACATTATGATCTGAATCGAGATTGCTTGATCTTGATGTGGTTTGGCTAGATTCTGCCATTGCATATTTTTGGTTTTCTTCTACAGTTTTAGGTTGCGTCTCCTTGCTTTTTAGTAGATTTATATGGTTTTTAGATTCTTGTATTAACTTGTTAGCTATTTGAGCATCTGCGGTATTAGATTCTACTAAATTAGATAAATTTAAATTTTGTAATAGTTGTGGAAGCTGAGTTCTTAAAAATAACTTTATTGAAGATTGAGATAAATCAGATAATTGATGTGTTAATTGGTACACTATTATTTCATAATTATTATTACTATTTTTGTGCACTCCATGTAATATTATATTATCTTTTAAAGTATTTATTTTATCTAAAAGGTGTTGGTATCCGGGTGTGTTTTGTTGATTTTTTATTCTTGCAAATAAATGTTTAGCTAAAGCAGTAGCTACTTCTACAGATAAATCACTTGCGGTGATATCATCTTTAGCCTTTTCATTTTTTGTGTTGTCGTAAATATTTTTTCGTGCGCTAAAACTTACTGAAGAACTACGTAAATCACCCATAATAACCACACTGTAATCAATTGAAATATAGCCTCTGATATAATTTTAGCAGTATTTATTCTTTTTTTATTTATAAAATATGATTAAAATAGCTTTAGTTCGTATTAACTATTAGTTATTATATACACGTGGCAGATGAAAATGCTAGGTTTCAGGGCTAAGTAAAATGGTTT
>CAKMZJ010000068.1:0-5784 GCA_929200395.1 Candidatus Gorgonimonas eunicellae
TAATGATAGTTTTTATAGCAATGTCTTGCAAGCTCTCTACTTCTAGTTTAAAAAATGTAGTTTTCCCTAAATGAAAGTGATACCTAATTAGTGAAGCAGGTTGTATGAACTTTTTAACTTCTTCTTCGCCGCCATAATATTCAATTTTTTCACTATCTGAAGGCATATGAAGTAATTTTTTAGGAAAATCGGTATAAAAGAAAACACTGCCTACATTTTGTAAAAAATTATCAGGAAGTTGTGTGAAAACTTCTAACACGGTAGCACTGGTGTATCGAGGCGTGAGGTGGTAATGTAGTGTAGGCATTACCGCTATTTTTCTTAAATTAAGAGGATAGCCTTCGAACTGAGGATCATAGTGATATGCCCATGGGAGGGGCATGTCATTTATAGACATTTCCTGTAATTTATAATATTTGCCATTATTCTTAAGTTTGCCTAAAGGCTTAGCTTGTGTATATAGTTGTTGTAATGTTGAATCATTTTTTATACTAGCTTTATGATTTGTGAATGCAACTGAAATATTTTCAGCTTGATTATCTGTAATGGCATCATAATCTGTTGTTGGCAGAAAAGGGTTAGCGATGGTTAATTCTGGTGTATTTAACATAATTTTACTTTTTTATAATTGATAGATTAAGTTTTGAATATTATACGGTCAAAGATGAATAAATATTATTTAGTTTTTATTATTTATTAAAAAGTTACAGGCTAAGTAGATAATTCAAATACTAAATATTTTGAATTATCTAGCTATTAGAGATTATTTGTATTTATAAAGGTTTAATTAAATCTAAAAAATTATTTTTATGTTTAGTTGTTTTTAGTTTCAAATAATAGCTTTATCTGCTATATCAGTACGAAAGTACATACCGTTCCAAGTTATTTTACTAACTTCTTGGTATGCTATTGCTTGTGCTTGTTTGATATCAGCTGCTAAAGCAGTTACACATAAAACTCTTCCACCAGCAGTAATTAAAGTTCCATCTGCTGCTGTTAGTTTGGTGCCAGCATGAAACACTTTAGCAGTAGTAACTTTATGCAAGCCGCTAATTTTTTTGTTTACTTCATATGAATTAGGATAACCTTTAGAAACCATACAGACACCAACAGCAGCGTTATTACTCCATTTAGCTACAGCTTGGTTTAAGGTGCCTGAGATTCCATGTTCAATTAAATCGAGTAAGCTAGATTCAAGACGAGCAAGAATTGGTTGGGTTTCAGGGTCGCCAAATCTACAATTATATTCTAAAACCAAAGGGTTACCTTGTTTATCGATCATTAATCCTACATACAAAAAACCCTGATAGCTAATACCTTGTTGTTGCAAACCGTTAACTGTAGGTTGTACTATATCGTTGATGATACGATTATGTAATTGCTCATTGATAATAGGTGCTGGCGAGTAAGCTCCCATACCACCAGTATTTGGACCAAGATCACCGTTATCTCTAGCTTTGTGATCTTGACTTGTAGCCAATGGTAGAATATTGCCTTTGTCGTCTACCATAACTATAAAACTAGCTTCTTCTCCTGTTAAAAACTGTTCGATTACAATTTTTTTGTTAGATTTATCATTATTGTCAGCAAGCATTTGTTCAATTGCTGTAACTGCTTCTAATTTTGTTTGTGCAATAACTACACCTTTGCCAGCTGCTAAACCATCGTCTTTGATAACCCAAGGTGCAGAGAAGTTATCTAAGTAGTTAATAGCTTCGTTTTTAGTGGTAAAACTTTGGTATTTAGCTGTAGGAATTTGGTTGCGAACCATAAAATCTTTAGCAAATGATTTCGATGATTCTAATTGAGAAGCTAAAGCTGAGGGAGAAAATATTTTTAAACCATGGGCGTTAAAATAATCTGCTATTCCAGCAGCAATTGCAGCTTCAGGCCCTACTATAGTGTAATCAATGTTGTTATCTGTAGCAAATTTAGCCAAAGCTTCTATATTGGTTGCTTTGATATCTATATTACTAATTTTATTTTCTAAGCTGGTTCCGGCATTTCCTGGAGCTACCCAAATATGCTCTACTTTGTTATCTGTTGCTAACTTCCATGCAAGTGCATGTTCTCTGCCACCTGATCCAACAACTAGTAATTTCATAAAATTTATCTCGCTAATTAGCTGTTAAAACTATCTAAAAATTAATGCCTAAAGTGTCTTGTATTTGTAAACATCATCACAATATTTGCTTCATCTGCTGCAGCTATAACTTCGTTATCTCTAATTGAACCGCCAGGCTGTATTATTGCAGAGATACCCATGGAAGCAGCAGTGTCTATGCTATCACGAAAAGGAAAGAAAGCATCGGAAGCCATAACTGCTTCAGTTATATTATGTTGATGATCGGTAGCTTTTATGTTGGCAATTTTAGCGCTATAAATTCTACTCATTTGTCCAGCACCTATACCTATACTTTGCTGATCTTTGGCATATACAATAGCGTTTGATTTTACAAATTTAGCTACTTTCCATGCAAATAATAAATCTAATAGTTGTTGGTCGGTAGGTAATTTTTTAGTTACCGTTTTAATGTCGTTTTTGGTAACATTGTATATATCTTGTTGTTGTATCAGTAAACTATTGCCTATAGATTGAATATTGTATTCACTTGTATTAGTTGTGGTTTGATTAATAGTTAATAGACGTATATTAGGTTTTTGTTGCAGAATTACTACAGCTTGTTGGCTAGCTGTTGGCGCTATTATAACTTCAGCAAATTGGTTGTTGATAATTGTAGATGCTAACTCGGCATCAAGCTCTTGGTTGATTGCAATTATACCGCCAAAAGCAGAAACAGGATCAGCCTTAAATGCTTTGTTATATGCTTGAATAATATTATCTGCTACGGCGACGCCACAGGGGTTAGCATGCTTAACAATCACACATGCAGCATGAGTAAATTGTTGTAAACATTGCCATGCTGTATCGGCATCGACAATATTATTAAAAGATAACTCTTTGCCTTGTATTTGCTTAGCAGCGGCGATACCTGCTACTATTTTAGGTGTATATAAAGCTGCTTGTTGATGTGGGTTTTCACCATAACGTAAAGCAGATTTTTTATTATATGATAAAGTAAACACTTCAGGGAGTTTGTTATCTGGTTTGTTAGTAGTAGCAATATTTGTAAAATAATTAGCAATATGATTTTCGTAATTTGCAGTATAAGTAAAAGCTTTAGTTGCTAGCTTTAACCTTAGGGTTTCATCAATATTAAGGAAGCCTTGTTGGTCAATGCTATCGATAATAAGCGAATAATCTTGTGGATCAACGACTACCGTTTTGTAGTTAAAGTTTTTCGCTGCGGCTCTAATCATAGTAGGGCCGCCAATATCAATGTTTTCTATAGCATCCTTAATAGTGCAATCTTTATTACTAATAGTTTCTGCAAATGGATATAAATTAACAATAATTAAATCGATACTATTAATATTTTGTTGTTGCATTATTTCGGCATCTTGATCGCCACGAGATAAAATACCACCTTGAATCTTAGGGTGTAAGGACTTCACTCTGCCATTCATAATCTCTGGAAAGTTAGTAACTGTACTAATTTCGGTAGTAGCTATTCCATGCTGCTGTAAATATTTTGCGGTGCCACCTGTTGAGATTATCTCTATATTAATACTTTGCAATGCTTGAGCTAGCTTAATAACTTCTTGTTTATCTGATACGCTTATTAGCGCCTTTTTTACTTTGTTGCTCATTATATTTTATTCAATTAGTTAATTATTTAGATATTTTACTACCAACTAATAATACCCAGTCGTTTTGTGTTGCTGCGATTTCAAAATTAAATTTGTTTTTGTATCTAGCTGTAACCTTATCTATTTGTTCAGTTAGAATACCAGTAAATAATACTGTTCCTGATGGTTTAATAAGGTTATCAATTTCGTCATGAAGCTCAATTATAGTATTAGCTAAAATATTTGCAACTACAATATCGGTTTGAACTAAAGGAGTCTCATTAGGTAAACAAGTGTGTAATTTATGCATATCAATTTTATTAGACTTAGCATTGTTTACCGTAGCTTCTAAAGCTTGGGGGTCGATATCTATAGCTACAACTTGTTCAGCGCCTAGTAAGATAGAAGCAATTGATAAAATTCCAGATCCGCAACCATAATCTACCACGCAGCTTTGAGTTATTTTATCGCTATTAGCTAACCATTCTAAGCACATGGCTGTAGTAGGATGTTGCCCAGTGCCAAAGGCTAATCCAGGGTCAAAGTTCATAGTTATTAAATTACTATTTGTTGTAGGTTGCTCCCAACTAGGACATACTAATAATTTATTAGCAAAGTTTAATGGTTTAAAGTCCTGTTTGATTGCTTGTTGCCAGTCTTGATCAGGGAGTTCATCTAGTTGTGAATAGCTCAATTTAAACTTATTTTTAATGACATTGTTAGCAGCTACTGCGCTGTCACGATCTGTAAATAACCCTATTACTAAAGTATCTTTCCATAAAGATGTTGCTTTTATAGGCGGTTCGTATATAGGGTCGTCGGCTTCATCCATAAAAGTAACTGCTTGAGCTCCGCATTGTTTTAGCAGTAATGATACGAATCCGCTTGTTTGCCAATCACTTGATTCAACTTTGAGCTTCACTTGAAACCACGGCATAAAATATATTTCCTTGTTTAGTATATACAGCTATATAAAATACCCTAAATAGCTAGTTTATTTCAATGTATTTTTGGAATAAAGTAATGGTTTTTAAGTCGTAGATACTTTTTTATATTTTCAACTGCCACGTGTATGCAATTATTGCTTAGTATTGAAAAATATGGTGCAATAAGTCTTTATTAATGCTAAGCATTTCTACGTACATGGAGGTTTTGCAGTGAATAATACCAGCTCCCTAATATCAGGCAGTGGTAATAGCTATAATCTAACAAATAATGAACAGTATGTTTACGATAAAATTAATAAAAAACGTAAATCCTTCAGAAGTGTTACTATTATTACAAAACCTGATACATCCTTTTTTAAAAGATGCCTAGTTAATCTAGGCCTGTCTTTATTCCCTATTTTACCTAAAAGTTTGCAATGTCGAATAGTCAAATCTATAGATATAATAAAATATAACTCTACAGGAGAATTTACATGTCTTCCAGGGACTGTTGAAAATAATGAACCGAATTGGAGGTTAGAAGACAAGGTGCCATTTCAAGTTCGTAAGTTTCCCTATCTTAAAATACTTGCGCTATCGGTAAAATCAATATTTAAATTTGATATTACCTTCGAAGATGTGGGTAGCTATCTACATAATAGTATTTGTTGTAGGCATTTAGTTGAAGCCTACAATAATTTTCAGTTAGCTTGCGGTAAGGATAAATTTCGCAATATTTCTACCCCTAAAAAATTAGCAGCTTATTTTAAATCTTATAAGGAACTAGATATAAACAACAGAATTAAACCCCCACCCTCTTTTAAAGGTTATATAAGCTTAGAAAAAGCAGATTTTAAAGAGTCAATGTATAACTTAATAGATAATTGTTTTAAACAAGATAAAGACATAACTGTATCTTATGATTGGCATGTTAGAGCTCATATTATGGGGCTACGGGTAATGAAAAAAGGCGATAAAGTAGTTGCTACTATGTATGATCCCGTAAACTCGATAGATCATAGTAGATTCGTATTTACTAATGCGGAAGCTGCTAAACAGTTAACAGTAAAAGACTTTATACCTAATATGTTATTAAGAAAGATATACGATACAGACAACCACAGCGATCTTTATTCTCGTACTGTAAAACCCTAAAAAATAGAATAAA
>CAKMZJ010000068.1:5884-14632 GCA_929200395.1 Candidatus Gorgonimonas eunicellae
CCTAGGTTTAATCTATTTATGATGTGCTGAACATTAATACTGTCTCTTTACCTCTGTTTCTTCTTCGTCTCTGGGCGGAGGCTTCTGAATCATCTCATAAATTTTTTCCATAAATATACTATTTATATGTATACGAGGTTTTTCGGAGTATTCCTTTGATACAGTTAAATATATATCTTCTAACATACGCTGAGTTTCCAGTTGATTGTCAAAAGCAATATTTTTCTCTAGTAATTGATCCATTGCCCAAGACAGCATAAGTTCTTTATCTGCTTTTGCCTCATGCAAATGATCGCTACTACCAATAGTACCAGTTATTCTGGAATTGATTATTTCCTTAAAAGATTTACGAAAATTATTTTTATCTGCATTATCTTGAGCATGCAATATGGCGAATTTCGCATCTTTAGTGCTAAATCCAGTATTCATAAGTGTCGCTAAGGCTTCATCAAAATCAAGATTGACATCTCGTTGTGTTGCATAACCTAAAATAGCGAATTTTTTCTTAGGAATATCCTTTAGGGCATCAAGGTAATGTTCATCTGGCGTATCCTTGAAACGAGCCATTATTTTTTTTAAATCATTTCCTTTATATCCTAGCTCTTGTAAATATTTTTTTGCTTTTCGTTGATTATCTTTAGATGCTGTTTGTATTGTGGTATTTGTTGCTTTATTTTTAGCGAATATTCTACCGATTTTGAAGCGAGATAAAGACCTCGATTCTTTAGATGGGCTATCTGCTGGTGTAAGATGAATTATAGCACTAGGACTTTCAGTCTTAGTTACGGATCTAGTTCTGCCGTCTGTCGCATTTACGGACTTAGCAGGGCGACCTTTATTAGCAGGTGGACCGAAATCAACTTCATCCATTTGAAGATCATACTTGGGGCTTTTACTAAATTTCCTATTAAACCACTCTTTTATCCTGCCCATGACGATATCTCCTTTACTGAAAAATAACAACCCACATATAGAAGTATAGTATAAATAATTAAAAAAGTGTGTTTTATTAATTTATGGTATTTGTAAGCTCAATTTAACAAAGAAGTTATAGTTGTTTATAGAAAGTATTATTGCTTATATAAGATATTAAGGGTTTTTATAGCCCCCTCAGCTACTGCAGAAAAAATTGGAGCTACAACTTTAGAAGCATAGTAGCTGTTTTTTGCCGGCTCATCTATAACTACCACTATGGCTAACTGCGGTTTATTAATAGGAACTACGCCTGCAAAAATAGATGAATGCGAGTTGCGGTCATATTCTTTATTTTTTACTTTTCTTGAAGTTCCTGTTTTACCGCCAACTTTCATATAATTAGATTTTGCTAATTTTCCAGTGCCTTGTTCTACAACAGCCTGCAACATAGATAATATTTGTTTTACTATGTGATCTTCTATTACTCTTTGTCCTGTTACCTGTTGATGTTGCTTAATAATAGTTAAAGGTCTATTTATGCCTGTTGCTAAAATCATATATGCATGAGCTAACTGTAAAGGGGTTACTAACAAACCGTAGCCAAAAGACATAGTTGCAAGTTCTATTTTGCTTAGTTTGTCTTTATCTGGTAAAAAACCTGTTTGTTCTCCCGGTAGACCAATTCCTGTAGGACAGCCAAATTGTATTCTATGAAAAATACTCCTTAAGTTATCGCTGCCTATATTAAAGGCTATTTTAGATACCCCGATATTGCTAGATTTTATTAATATTTCTTCTAGAGTTAGAACGCCATAATTATGGATATCTGTTACTTGATGTTTGTCTACCATTAAATACCCAGGATTTGTATTTATTGTACTTTTTTTGTCGTATTTATTTGTTTCTAATGCGGCGGCTATGATAAACGGCTTTATTGTTGATCCTGGCTCTAATAAGTCCGTTACTGCTCGGTTACGCATATCTTGATAATTAAGCACTGTTCTATTATTTGGATTATATGAAGGGTAATTTACTAAGCATAAAATTTCACCGGTATGAACATTTAGAATTACTACAGATCCAGATTTTGCACTGGATTTTTTTATGCCATTTGTTAATGCCTGACAAGCTATAAACTGTAATCTTTTATCTATACTAAGAGTTAGCTCGTTTCCAGGGATAACTGGTTGTATAATTTCTACTTGTTTTGCTAAATAGCCTTTTCGATCTTTATGTAGTCGCCGCTTGCCATTTTTACCAGATAAAATATGATTAAATGATAACTCTAAGCCTTCTGTGCCAGTTTCGTCAATATCAGTTATACCAACTATATGGGAAGTTGTATGTCCGCATGGATAATATCTTTTAGGTTCGTAAATGATATTTACCCCAGAAATGTTTTGTTTGGTTATTTGTTCGCTTATTTCGGGAGGTATATGTCTTTTTAGATAAATAAAATCTTTATTTGTAGCAGCTAATAACTTGTGTTTAAATTTCTCTAGATCAATAGCTAATAATTCACATAAAGTATTCCATTTGTTTTTATTATCAAGAAGTTCTTCGGGAACTGCCCATACTGAAGGCATTTGTGTGCTTACTGCTAAAGGGTTATTGTTACGATCAAAAATAACCCCTCTATGAGCTGCTATAGTTTCTATTCTAATACTACGTTTATTGCCTTCTTGTAACAAAAACCCACGTTTGCTAATAAATAATTTTACTAATGAAAACATTAAAAATAAAAATATAGCATAAACAAGAATAGTAATTACAAGATGTCTTGTATTTTTATTAGCGGTAATTTGTTTTGCCATTATTCTAAAAATTGACAGTTATTAAAACTAGGGTGGATCATATTAAGTTTGGTAGTTGCAATTCTTTGCACTCGCTCAATAGATGTAAGGCTATTGTACTCTAGTATTAAATTACTCCAGATTAATTGATGTTTGTTTTTGTTATCCATTTCTTGTTTTATTTCATTATGTAGTTGTCTTATTAAAAAAGATACATAACATGCACTAACACCAGAGCAGACAATAGTAGCAAATAAAATAAAGATAGCTATAATTGTAGTGGAAGATTTTTTAGCTAAAAATATCATGCTATTTTTTCAGCTATACGTAACACAGCACTGCGAGCTCGAGTATTATCTTTGATTTCTTCATGAGAAGGTTTTTTATGTTTTCCTATTAGTTTTAGTTTACTATTTGCGCTAATGTCTGTTACAGGCAACCATTTAGGTAGAGGTTTACCCTGAGCATTTTGACGCATAAAGCGTTTTACGATTCTATCTTCAAGAGAATGAAAACTAATGACTACTAGCCTTCCGCCAATTTTCATGTTATCAAGTGCTATTGTTAGTGCTTGTTGTAGATGCTCTAACTCTTTATTTATATAAATACGAATAGCTTGAAATGTTCTAGTTGCAGGGTGCTTATGGCGTTGATAATGCTTACAGGTAGAAGTAATGATATTTACTAATTGACTGGTAGTAGTAATTTGTTGTTGCTCACGATTTGTTATGATTGCAGTTGCTATTTTTCTAGCGTAGCGTTCTTCGCCGTAATCCCATAAAACTCTACAAAGATCATCGTAAGATACATCTGCTAGCCATTCAGCGGCGGTTTCACCTGTGGTGGTATCCATTCTCATATCTAATGGGCCATCTTGCATAAAGCTGAAACCTCTATTTGGGTTGTCTAGCTGTGGCGATGAAACACCTAGATCTAGTAGTAAGCCGTCTATTTGATTTTGCTCAGTCCATTTATGTAGCTCAGAAAAGCTTCCCTGTTTGATTGTTAATCTGTTATCTTCTGCTGCCATTTGTTTACCGATAGCTACTGCGCTAGGGTCTTTATCTATTGCTAATAATCTACCAGAAGCTGATATTCTTTTTAAGATTTCTTTACTATGACCACCCATACCAAAGGTGCCATCGATGTACAGGCCATCTATGTTAGTTATGAGTGCTTCTATAGTTTCTTCTAATAAGACACTAGTATGTGAAAATTCTGTAGGCAAAAGCAACTCCATATATTATTAAATTAAAAGGTGTATAATACAATTATATCATTAAAGTAAAAAAAATATACTGTACTTGTCGACGATATATGTTTTTTGCCTGAAAATAAAGAAAGTTAGCTATTAAAAAAATGTATCTTGATGTATAAGAGGTATATAGATACAATTACGCCTTAATTTTAGTTGTAACTTAACTAAAAAATATTAATATAAGTTGTCATATATTTTCATAGTAGGTGGATATGCTAAGTTTCATGATTGCTAAAAATGTATCTTCAAGTGTAAACTGTATATAAAAATTTGCAGTATAGATGTATTTAAGGTATATCATTTATAAATATTACTAGAAAACAACGGATTTTAAAAAATAATAGGAATGTATTGTGAACTACTTAACTATCTTTCATATACTATTAGGTGTCTTTGGATGTGCTTTATCGTTTATAATAAGCTTGGATTTTACTGAAACACAGTTAAGCTTAATACAGAATTATGAATATTTACATTTTATAAATGTTTTATTAATCCTGTGTATCAGTTATGTAAGCATTTCAGTAGCAGCAAAAGCTACTAGATATAAAGCAAGAACAGTTTCATGGACTCTAAACCTAATATCTTCTGGGTGCATTTTGGTTTCGATGATATTGTCTATTATGTTTACTTTTTTTAATGATTCTATCTTTAAAAATAGCGTATTGCTTTCATTTGTATTTATTTCTATTGGAGTATGGGTAAAAATACTAGTTAGCATTTATGCTTTTTTTAAGTTTAAAAGTAGTAATAAAAAAGAAAAAATTAAAAACAGGGAGTATGGTACGATTAAATGGTTTAATACTGATAAGGGTTTTGGATTTATTTCACGAACCACAGGAGACGATTTATTTGTACATCATCGAGCTTTTGTTAATTCTAATAAGATAGAGCCAAAAGAAGGTCAACAAGTACAGTTTTTAATAAACAAGGGCTATAAGGGGCTTCAAGCTTATAGTGTACGTATAATAGAGCTTAATTAATTTGTTATAGGTCTTGAATGTGAAACTTTGTATTTTTACTGTTAGTTATATCTAATTATATTCTGCAGTAATGCTTGTGTACGTGGTTTTTGCTTCTAGGTATGATTTTTCAGAGCTAAATAAAAAATTTAAAGCTAAGGTGAAATATTGCAAAAATACCTAGTATTCACTGTAGAATAAATCAATACAAAGTTTACTTTTTTTATAATACTCTGAAATTGCATGCTTGCAACTAGAAAATATATTTTATTATTATATTACCTAGCTCTATATGTTATACGGCCTTTAGTAAGATCATAAGGTGTTATTTCTACTTTAACTTTATCGCCCGTTAGTATCCGGATATAGTTTTTACGCATTTTACCCGAAATATGAGCAGTTACAACATGACCATTTTCCAATTCAACTCGAAACATAGTATTAGGTAGGCTATCTACTACGGTTCCTTCAATCTCTATGCTTTCTTCTTTTGCCATTAGGGTATATCTCCTATAAAAAAATAATCGAGGCAATTATGACATAAATTTATATTTATATCAATGTATTATTTCTTATGGAATAAAGCTAGAAATATTATCGATTATGCGCAGCTTTACAGGTTGGCTAGATATGATGTAGTATACTGCCTCGCCAATTTTGTGTTAATTGGCAAGCCATATTAATTAAAAAATAACTCTTTTTGCATTTATACACGTGTATAGACAAGGATTTCATATGCAACCTATAAATAACAGCTGTAATAGATTTAACCCTCTAGCGCCTTCACAAGAAATTCAATCGCCCACTACAACTACTAGTACTTGTAAAGGTAGCAATTCTCCAACTTCAGCCACAGCATCTGGGGCAATAGGTATTAGCCATACCAATATAACCGATAGAGCATCCGCATTAACTGAGAGTCCTATTACATTATACAAAGATTATATAAGTAATGATTTTAGTAAATTTTTAGCGTTATTTTCACAAGAAAGCCAACAAGCTGCATCCCGTGAAAATGTTGAAAAGCTACAAAAACAATTAACAGAAGATGTATCTGCTTGTTTATTAAATAGCAAAGGTGAACTTAAAAAAATTATAGAACAAAATGAAGGAGAATTACTAGCAAATAGCATTGAGGATGTACTTGAACATAGTAGTAGTGCTGAAAACATAAATATCAAGATGCTAAATTGCATAATTAGTAATGATTTCAAGCTAAAAAAGACTTTAAATCTAATAATGGGAAACTATATGCACTCTAAGGGACAGAATGTAGTATCAACAACAGATAAGACATTTATAGGGTTATTGCTTACCTTTCATTGTGTTTTTGATCCTGAGCATTCTTTTGGTAAATTATCTGCAATAGTTTCATTTTTATATGCAAAAGCAACTGAAGACCAAAAACAAAAACTAGTATCTTTTATGATATTATCACAAAATGTTATGTCTAACGCATATGCAGATGATCCTTGCAAAAGTAAGTTACTGTTAGAAGTATTATGCTTAATTGAGAAGGGTATTAAATGCGATAACAATATACAATATTTATCTGATGAGCTTAGCGATGAGCCTGATTGTGAAATTGATGGACCACCAGGAATACGAGATGATCAAGATTTAATTAACTTATTTCGTGATTATAAATTAACAACAGCTCTAAACAATATAAAACCAATAACTCAAGCTGTTATTGCTGAAGTGCGGTCAAGCAATCAAAACACTCAGGATACAATTTATAAAAGTAGGCATGAAGCAAAGCCATTGCAAGCTAATGTTAATAGCATGCAACCTGAGGCAGATAAACCAACAGTGCCAACGCTTAATCTTAAAGAAAATAAACAAGTATTAGAATTACCATCGGGGCTTTGTCTGTCTATGTCTGAGGAAGACTATAAGTTACACTCAGACATAGTTGAAGCTCTAAAAGATCAAGAAAAATTAGAAGATACAGAAAAAAAGATTCATCACATCATTGATGAAACTATATATAGAAAGTTTCCAGACTTATCAATATCTGATCTAGATAAAGAGACTGTAAAAAAATATCCAGATTCATTTATAGATAAACGTAATGACAATACAGTCACAATAGAAGAAGTATATGAGTCAGAGATAAGCCAAAAACCAACAGATGACTATATAGATGATAATGATGTTATTACCAGTGATGCTAATGAAGCTTACTTTTTTAACAGTCTATGTATTTATAATTATAAAAATCAAGGTAGCGAGTTACATAAAATAGTATCAACAATGGTGTTAACAAAATACGACAAATTGCATAACAGAGATATAAAGCCTTTAATAAATTTATTGAATTCCGCTGAAGAATTAGAGAGTACTCAAATGACAGCACAAGAGAAACTAGATATACTCACCAAAAAATTTATGATGAAGCATAATACTTTAATAGATTAGATGGTAGCTAAATTTAACTTTGCTCAAGCAATTGAACAAGGCTTTGTTGGAAATGCAGGTTTTAGCAAGTAATTTTTGGCTTGAATTAAATCTTTTTATTTAGCTCTGAAATTATGCATTTTCATTTGCCGCGTGTATTAGAATACCATTCACTGATAGCTTGTATTTCTTCATCTGTTAGCATTTTTGCTATGTTGCTCATAGGTGGGTGAGTATTACGCTTACCTTTTTTATACAAAGTTAATTGCTGTACCATATATTCTTTTTTCTGCATAGCCAGATTAGGTATTATTGGAGAAGTGCCGATGCCGGTATGTCCATGGCATCCAGCACACATTCTTAAAGCCTTTCTTTTTGCTTGCTGTAAATGTTCTGGTAAGTCGCTATCTTGTGGTTTTTTATCATAAAAACAACCATTTAATAGGAAAATACTAATTAAAGTAATGGCTATTGTTTTATACATCTTTTACCTTAAAACACGGTTTTTAGGGATATTTGGCTAAATAGCTCTAATACCAAAATAATAGTTGGTCATATTAAGACATTTTTGCTAAAATTAGTCTTTTTTAACGGGCATACGCCTTCAATTTACCGCAACGTATAACCACTAAAAACCGATATTATACATCTTATGAACAAAAGTATTATTACAAATATTTTCTCTTTAATTATTGTTATTATAGGCTATTATACAAATATTTCTATGCTGTTTGCAGCTGGTATTTTTGCCTTTTCGGGGGCTATAACTAATTGGTTAGCTATTCATATGTTATTTGAAAAAGTACCTATGCTCTACGGTTCTGGGGTTATTCCCGCTCATTTTCAGGAGTTTAAGATAGCTATAAGAAACTTAATGATGACAGAATTTTTTACGCAAAACAATATTAATAAGTTTCTATCTAATGATTTAAAAATTAATGAAAATTTTGATTTATCTAATATTATTAATAATATAGACCTAGAACCAAGTTTTGAGTCATTAACAGAGGTTATAGTAAATTCTTCTTTTGGTAGCATGTTATCTATGTTTGGAGGTGTAGAAGCGTTGCAACCTCTGAAGCAACCTTTTATAGAAAAGATGCATGAATCTTTAATTAAAATTTCTAACGATGGTAAACTGCAACAGATTATGCATAACCATTTGCAAGAAAAAGTAATTAATAATAGCATTCAAGATAAAATTAAAAATATTATCGATCAACGACTCAACGAGCTAACTCCTAAACTAGTAAAAGAGATGATACAAAAGATAATACAAAAACACTTAGGGTGGTTGGTAGTTTGGGGCGGTATTTTTGGTGGTTTAATAGGTGTTATTTCAGATCTTGCAAATATCATGAAATAATTTTTAACGAACGTGGCGGAATTCTCCTTCCATAGCCGTAGGCTTGGTGGGAGA